>JBAXTA010000099.1:0-13254 GCA_037130415.1 Spirochaetota bacterium | reverse complement strand
CCCTGTATTGGCGAAGCGAAATGCGCTCTCGCGTAGCCTTTCTTCAAGACTCGGTGGTATGTACCATGGATGGAATGGCGGTGGTTTTGCGCGAGGCGGACTCCCGCACGACGCGCTTGACCAATGCGGCTACTCGTTTGGCTTTCCCTGGGGAGGTCTATTGATGGGTATCCTTGTACTCGCTGTGATCGCGCTCCTGGTAGTCCTCATCGTGCGACAGGGCAAAGCGGACAATTCGAACCTCAAGGAGAGGGGTATCGATATCCTCATCGAGCTCTATACTCGGGGAGAGATCGACGCCGACGCCTTCAAGACCATGAAGGCCGAACTCGACGCCAGAGTGTAGGCATCAGGCCGAGGCGCTCGCGAAATTGACCTTGCAGCGCTTCGGCCCTTTCAGCCCATACTGACAGAAATAGAATCGCTCGATCGAGGAGAGAAAATGCTGAAAGAAGGCAAGGGTATCGCACTGCTGGTCCTCCTGGTGTCAGCCGGGCTGGTGATGGGCTTCGCCCAGGGAAGTTCCGCGACTTCAACTCCGGCCAAAGCCTTCGGATTGCTTGGTGAGGTCAAAACGATCAACTACGTCGTACGACTTTCCAGCAACCCGGCGCCCCCCATTCGCGGACTCGATATGCTTGAGGCAATCATCTCCGACCCTTCTGGAAAGCCAATCGAAGGAGCCAAGGTTTCCTTCGACCTCAACATGACCAACATGAATCACGGCAAGAACGTCGTGATGGCAGCGGCGAAGGAACAGGGACAGTACCTCGGCGAGGTTCGGTTCATGATGCCCGGCCCCTGGCGTGTCATCGTCCACATCGAGGCGGCCGGACGCCCGAGCGAAGACTTCAGGTTCGAATTCAAGGTCAATTGGAGATAGGTTTTCTATGACACTAACTGTAGCCATCGCCTTGAGTGCCTTCGTGGCCCTCGTCTCCGCCGCCGTAGGCGTCTACCTTCACAGGTATCGTGGTTCCGTCACCGAGATGCTGGGCATGATGATCGGCATGACCTTCGGCATGATGACCGGCATCGCACTCGGGTACTTCATCGGAGTCGCGACCGACATGTTCATCAGCAACCTCGTCGCGGTGACCATCGGCGTCCTCTATGGCGTCGTGTTCGGCCGGGTAGGCGGCCTCATGGGCATGATGGACGGCGGCATGGGTGGCATGATGGGTGGCATGATGGGAGCGATGCTCGGCGTCATGGTCAACCTGTCGCCGACCACCGTATGGGTCACCGCCGCGTTGATGATGCTGCTCTTCCTCTTGAGCATGGTCGCATTGATCCGTCTCGTCCAGACGGGCGCCGCTCGCATCTACGCCCTCGATCCCGTGTGCGGGATGGCCGTCGATACGGCGACGACCAAGCTGGCCAGCGATTATAATGGCCTTACTGTCTATTTCTGCGCCCCGGGCTGCAAGCGGGCCTTCGATGCCGCACCGGAGAAATTCATAGCTTTTGCAAATAAATAACCGGGCCTCAAGGCTAGACACATAGCACTAGTTGGTATAATCCAGACCTTTGTCGCGACTGTCGGAGGGCTGGATTTTCCGTTTCCCAGAAGGGGAAGTTATGGATACGTGGGTACTGTACGGATTTGCGGTGGCCGGTTTGGCGATTTCCTTCGCGAAGGACAGGGCCAAGACCAAGGCCGCCCTGAAGAAGGCATTCAAAGCCGTTGAGAACATCCTGCCGCAATTTCTCATGGTCCTTCTCCTGGTCGCGGTCACGCTGGCGGTCCTCAACCCGGAGACTATTTCCCGCTTCATCGGGTCGAGTTCGGAATTCCTCGACATCATCGGCGCCTCGCTGGTCGGGGCCATTACCCTCGTCCCTGGCTTCGTCGCCTTCCCGGCCGCCGCGGCCCTCCTTGCGGGAGGCGCGGGAGCGACGCAGATCGCCGCCTTCGTCTCGAGCCTCATGATGGTCGGCATCGTGACCCTGCCGATGGAGATGAAGTATTCTGGAAGACAGGCCGCGTTGCTCAGGAACGGACTTGCCTGGATCTTTTCCATCGTCGCTGCCTTCTTCGTCGGATGGGTGGTGGGCCTATGAAAGCCTTGCCCAAACGTTACGCCGTGGCATTCATCACGGCGCTCGCCTTCCTCCTCGGCTCCTTCGCCGCCGGCCCTCTCTACGGTGCCTTCCCCTTCGCCGCCGTCCTCATGAAGAAAGGTGCCAGCTTCACCAACATCCTCATCTTCATCGGTGCCTGGTCGACCACCAAAATTCCTATGCTCCTCTTCGAGATCACTTCAATGGGTGCGCGCTTCGCGATCTCGCGTCTCGCGATCGATATAGTTGGTATCATAGTCATCGCTTTGGCGATCAAGACAGCGCTGCCTGCCAGGGAAGTCGCGCGGCTCTATGCCGAGGCCGAAGGCCTTGGCTGATGATGTGGATGATGGCTTCCCCTACACGCTCAAGGTCACGGGAACTCCGACCGGCACGACGTTCGCGGTGATAATGCGGCCCTGCAATTGCTAGACCAGGCCCGCTCAAACCACCACGATCTCGATCTCCGGCTCGATCGTCACCGTAGCCTTGATCGAGTTGGAGATGAGGCAGGCGTGTTCCGCCTTCTCGATCAGCTCGAGGACCTTTTCGCGGTCCTCCGCCTTCCCGATCCCGATCCGGGGCCGGACCACGACGCGGGTGAAAGAAAAGCCGGCCTCGCCCTTTTCGAGCGTCCCCTCGACCTCGCTCCGGTAGTTTGTGAAGACCAGGCTGGCACGCTCAGCCATGGCGATGAAGGTTGTCATCACACAGCTGTTGACCGCGGTGACGAAGAGATCCTCCGGCGACCAGATGCCCGGGTGCCCCTTGAATTCGGGCGGGGTGGCCACCGCCAGGTCAGGTTTTCCTTCGCAGGCCACCACGCCACGCTTTTCGCCGGACCAGGCCACCGAGGTCCTGTAAGTGTAATTCTTGCTTCGTACTTCCATGTGGATACTCCTTTAGCGCAAGGTAATTCGGAATTGCATTGACGTACAGGGAAAGAAGCCAAAACTTCGGAAATACCGGCTTCGGAACCATGGGATCGGATTCAAAACCGGAGGGATGGAAGCGCGGCTTTCGCGAGCGCTGCATGCGGCCTGTCCCCTGCCCTCTGCAATGGTGAAGGTTGTTGAGATCGCCTGCGGTCTTGCCCTTCCTCGAGAAGGCAGATTCGAGCCCAGGGTCAAACAGGAGTATCAGCGGTAGACAGCCACGCGCAATACAGCAATTAGGTCCATAGCCGGTAAACGCTATTTCCCGACCCCGTAGCCCGCCTTCCTCCATGCGATGAACCCGCCACGCAGGCTGTAAGCCTCGAATCCCCGTGCACGCAAGCAGCGGGTGCCGGGTGGGCTGCGGTGGCCGCTCAGGCAGAGAACGACGACGGGCAGCTTCCGGTCGAGGTTCTGGCGGATCATCGAGGCCGGCATCTCGGTGACCGGAGCATGGGCGGCGCTGCCGATGCTGCCGCCCCGGAACTCAGCGCCGCTTCGCGCGTCGACGAGCTGGAGGGCTCGCCCCTCGTCGAGCCAGGCCTTGAGTTCCCCGGGCTCGATCGAGGGCACGGGTCCGAAGGGGAGCCACCAGAGGAAGGGGGGCATGCCCCCGATACGCCCAACTTCCTTCATCGCGTGCTCCATGGACCTGGATGATAGCCCGCAGATACAAGCGCCGCCAGCCGGACTGGCAGCCACATAGAGCGGGCAGTAGCGCGCTCGTCGCGATCCGCGTCGACCGGCCTTCGACTACATTGCCCCAATTACGACGATACACGGCGGAGCACGTCCGAGACGGACGGCCTCGACCGGACATTCAGACCGTCATTCGGAACAAGGTCATGTGCTCCAGCTCCAGGGTCTCGACTTCGCAGAAGCCCGCCTGCCTCGCCAGATCGGCAACCGTCTCTGGTTGCATCCTGTGCTCAAGTGGCGGTCCCTGCTCATCCTCACGGTAGGGCCATTCCAGCACCGCCACCCGATTCCGTGCAACGCGCCTTGCCTCGCGCAGCACTGCGAGCGGATCGTCCACCTCATGGAGAAGGTGCCCGAGGAAAACGAGGTCATGGGCGCTGTCATCGCAGGGCAGGGCATCGGCCCCCGCCTCCATGAAGATGGCTTCCGGAACGAGATCTCGGGCTACGGCAAGGAGCTCGGGATTGAGATCGATGCCGGTAGCTGAAAGTCCCGCAGCCGTGAAAGCTTCGGCAAAGACACCGGTACCTGTTCCTACATCGAGCACCGAACTCGCCTCGATGCCGGACAGGCACAATTCGACCACACGAGGGACCTCAAGGCGGGCCAGGCGGGCTGGCGCACGGAGCCTTTCACCCGGACCATGGAAGACGCGAGATTCGTCACGATGCTCTGCCATATGCGGTTCCCTCACTTATTGCGGGCAACGGTGACAGCAGCGGGAAGTACCGACAAAGAGGAAGGGCTGCGACATCCTGCCATGGAACCCTGGAGCACAATGCGATAGCTTGAAGCCAGAGTTCCAGGAAGACAGATCGACTCCCGAAGCAGTTTCCGCTTCTGTGGCAGAATAGGCCGCTGGCACCTTGTCCATGCTGCCTTCCGCATTCCATTTATTACGCCTAATTGCCATGCTATTTCTCACGCGCCAAGCGAGCGCAGGTATTTCTGCGCCGACAGCGCTGCGACCGTGCCGTCGGAAACAGCCGTCGTGATCTGCTTGAAGGGTTTGGAGCGGAGGTCGCCGGCGATGAAGACACCGGGCATCTTTGTCTCGAGGGTCATGGGATCGGCCTCGGCGCCGCCCCACTTGTCCGTGGGAAGCTGCCCCGCGAAGAGCTGGGTCTGGGGTACGTAGCCGACAAAGACGAAGACGCCTGCGCCTCCGGTCAGGACCTTCCTTTCGCCCGTCTTGAGGTTCTCGACCTCGAGGCCGGAGAAACCGTTCGAATCGGCGTGGAAGGCACGGGGTTCGTGACTCCAGAGTACCTTGATTTTCGGGTTCTTGAGAGCCTGCTCCGCCGCTGTCTTGTTGGCCTGGAATTCATCGAACTGGTGCACCATGGTCACGGAGTTGACGAACTCGGCGAGGAAGAGGGTCTCCTCGACCGCGCTGTTGCCGCCGCCGATGACATAGATGTCCTTGCCCTCGTAGAAGCGTCCGTCGCAGGTCGCGCAATAGGAGATGCCGCGTCCGAAGAGGGCTGTCTCCCCCGGCACGCCGAGTTCCCGGGGCTTGGCGCCCGTCGCAATTATGATGGCCTTGGCCTTGATGCGGCGGTCGTCGTCGATGTCGATTTCTTTTTTCGCGAGGTCGAGGCGCACGATCTCGGCTGAGCGGATTATGCGCGCGCCCGACTCCTCGGCCTGTTTCGTTACCTTTTCCATGAGGGCATAGCCGCCGATCTCAGCCTCGGTACCGGGGTAGTTGGCCACCATGTGCGTCAGGTTGACCTGACCGCCGGGATTGCCCTGATCGATCATGACGGTGTTGATCATTGCGCGTCCGGCGTAGATGCCTGCAGTGAGTCCGGCAGGCCCGGCGCCTATGATGGCAAGGTCGACTTCCTCGATTTTCCGGAGCGTACCGAGGGTCTTGTCGGGCAGGCCGAAGGAATCGACGACGCTCTTCTTGATCTCGCTTTTCTTGATGGCGCCGGAAAGTCGGGGTGCGACTTCCTTCCCGTCCTTGTAGAACAGGAGGGTCGGACTCGACTTGACGCCCAAAGTCGTCGAGTGGGCCCGGTCGCCCTGCCTGAAAACCTTGTAGAAGGCGATCTCACCGTGGTAAAGGTCGGCGAAGAACTCGAATTTGGGGGCAAGGGCCTCGCAAGGAGCGCATTCCTGCGAAAAGAAGTCAACTATGACGAGTCCCGTCGCCTTGAGGACCTTTGAATCGTAATCAGCCGAGGTGATTTCCTGTGCCATGCCATTCCTCCGTAGTGGGATGACCGAGTGTTCCCGGCCTCCCTTTCCACTACGGTACCATCGCCACGCCCGCACCGACTGTGATGGGAGTCACCGTGCGCAGGGATTTTCGAAGGAAGATCGTGGGCCAGGCTTCGAAGTGGTCCTACACCGCCCCGCCTACAGACCTTCTTCCCGCCATGGTGTTCTGCAAGGTGCCCATCGGGCAGACCGCGCACCAGCTTCGAGGCTTGAAGGCGAGGGCCATTGTGATGGCTATCGCGAAGGTAAGCACGCAGACCCACCAGAAATACCGGCCGAGGGCAGCAGCATCGGGCCAATGTCGCATGACCTGTCCCATGGTGACCATGAGGAGCACTCCGCAGGCCTTGGACCTGAAGGCGGGCGTCTGGAAAAACGGCGGCAATTGGCGATAGGCGGAAAAGCGTCCCATGAAACCCGAGAGTGTGAGACCACGGGGACAGGCCTCGGCGCAGATCCACCTGGTGCGCCGCCTGTTCGAGATCACGGCGACCGCCAGGATGAGGGGCACCGCGAGTCCCAGTTCCGGCACAAAGTAGCCGCCCACCATGACCGCCGCCGAAAAGGCGAGCCCCATCCGCGCACGGGGTCGCAGGGCGGGACGGAGGCGCGCGCGTAGCAGGCGGGGCTTCACGTCCGCTCCCTCAGTCACGTCCGCTCCCTTAGTCACGTCCGCTCCCCTAGTCGCGGGCAAAGATCGTCCCGTTTCCGATGCCGCGCAGGGTGCCGATAGCCACGACAGTCCACACAATGAGGAGCAACACAGTCAGGCCAACGAGGATGGGGTCGAAGAGGCTTGTCCCGAGAAGCTTGCCGAGGGCGCCGGTCGATACGGCAAAGGCCCCGAGGGGGAAGGTCATCGCCCACCAGGGAAGTCCGAACTGCGCGCGCATGGCCTTGAAACCGCGTCCAATCACCAGGATCGCCAGGAGGAATCCGAAAGCCAAAAAGCCCCAGGCAGTGATGCCAAGAACCCCCAGCATGTCTCCCAGCGAGCTGTCGGGGTGGGCAAAGCTGGGAATGGCCTGGGCCCCTGCCAGCTTGGCAAGGGCAATTACGATGACTGCGGTCGGGGCGAAACCGATGGCTGCGGTTGGCGCCATCTTGGGTCCCGGGAGCTCGGCGAAAAGATAGCGGTGGTAGACGTTGGCGCCAACGAAGAGGAAGAGGATGCTCCCGATGCCGAGGCCGGCCAGGGCTAGGATGTACACGAAGTCCGCGCCGGCGCCCCTCTCCAGGTGCCTTGCGAGTTCAAGGCCGCCGACAGCGATGATGATCTGCGAGACCGGCGGGATGAACCAGCCGAAGGTAGCGTGGGGCAGCTTGACCTCGGTTGAGGCGAAGAGGCTGAAAAGAGCAGCCAGGCCAAGAAGCCAGATCCCTGCCGCGCCAAGGCCGAAGAGCCAGAGCGCTATGGTCGTCGAAAGGGCTTCCCCAAAGAAGGGTGCGCCAAGGGTCAGGAAATCGAGGGCAACTATGATGAAGGCGATGGGCAGGGTCGGAATGAAGCTGCCCGCCACGGGGTGGCGGAATTCCTTGGCGATCTCCCGGGGATAGGCGAACACACGGATGGCCGTGATGAGCGTGATTACCACGAGCATCGCGATGGAGAGGAAGAAGAATCCCGCGGCCGCCTCCTTCATCCAGGGCAGGATGGGCGATGACAGGCCCAATGCAATGGGCAGGACCGCGGTTCCCATCACCGTGGCGGGCCAGCTCGGAGCGAAGGTCTTCACAACTATGTTCATCATGACTCCTTGTATCTTTGTGCGGTGACGCGGAACGCATGTTCCGGCTCCGCCTCGGCTTTGATGGTCTGGCGAAGTGCCCGGACCGGCTGGTGATCGAAGACCCTGTCCTTGACGACGAGGGTCGTCACCGGAGCCAGGCACTCGCGCTGCAGGATGAGGTCATGCCCGATGCAGAGGCCGACCTGTACGACAAGCTCGACTTCCTTCGCGTTCAGGAGTCGGGCCTGGGCCACCGGGTTGCAGGTAGCCGCGAAACGGTCAGGATGTGCCTTGACGAGTCCGACATCCTCGTAGTCTATGGCTCCGACGCGGCAACAGACCAAGGATGTCTCGATTCCTTCCTTGCGCAGCAGGCGGCCGAGGAGCTGGGATTCCCTGCTCAGGCTCACACAGAAAGCAACGCCGATGTTCTTGAAGCCCCGGGCCTTCGCAAAGGCGATCAGCTCTTCGACACGGGTCCTCGGGCGGCCCTCCGGATCGAAGGGTGTCGCGTCGGCATTGACCATCTCGGCATGAAGACCCTCACCGGCATAGGGCTGGGCATCCCGCGCGATGGCTGGGTGGGAAAGGGTCGGGCAGGCTGGCGGCATGCGGTCAAACTCTCCGCGCAAACAGCTCTGGTTGCCACAGGTAGCGCAGGCAAAGGCTTTGTCCATTTCCAGTAGCCTCGATAGGAAGATAATGCCGCTTTCCGAATTGGCCTTCTGTGATGCAGGTCACTTATCATGCCGGAAATAAGCGGTATATTCGAGATGAAGTTCAGCTAGATACACGATTCGGAGCCCGAATGGCGTCACCGCCCCGGGGTACGGGAATCCTCAAAGGAGACATAGCCACATGAAACGAATTCTTTCGGCACTGCTGACCCTGTCGGTCGGATTAGCCGATCTCACGGCCCAGACCGCAGTTCAGAAGGGCCCGATTGTCGACAAGGTGCTTTTCAACGCGCGGTCGCAGGAGGACCTCGGCCTCATGGATGTCGCTGCCGGCAAGAGCGACCTCTGGAACTACGGCAGCTCTGGTGGCGTCTTCAAGCGCCTCCCCGCCGATGTGAGTTCAAAGCTCGAGCCCTACACCGTCTCGGGGGCGAGCTATGTCGGCCTCCTCCTCAATCCCTTTCCCAACAAGGCCCCCTACATAACCGACGCCTCGGTCGATGCCTCGGGAAAGGCCCAATTCAATCCATTGGCCGTCCAGAAGATCCGCTTTGCCCTCAACTGGCTCATCAACCGCCAGAAGATCGTGGACGAGGTCTTCGAGGGAGCGGGGCTTCCAATGTTCACACCTGTGGTTCCCGGCCTCCCCAACGCCTCCCGCTTCAGCCTGGTGGCCACAAAACTCGGGATGAGCGACCAGGGCAACGAAAAGCAGGCCCTCGCCGACATCGATTCAGCCATGAGCGCCGCCTCTGCCCTGCCAGAACTCAAGGGACGCCTCGTGAAGGGCAGCCCCTACTGGACCTTCGACGGCGCTGCGGTGACCATCCGCTTCGTCATCCGCGCCGATGATCCCAATTCCCGCCTTCCCGTCGGCCGCTACATCGCCGACCAGATCGAAAAGGCTGGCATCAAGGTCGAGCGCCTCGAGTACGACAGGAGCAAGGCAGGCGGGCTGGTGAACAGGACCGACCCCGCCACCTACCAGTGGAGCGTCTACACCGAGGGGCTCGGCTCCAACGAGACCAAGGCCTACTGGGAAATGACCATTTCCTACGATTACGCCCCCTGGGCCTCCATCATGCCCGGTGGCAACAACACGGCCTTCTGGAACTACCAGCAACCCGAGCTCGATCGCCTGACCCAGGCCGTCGTCGGCGGCAATATCGCTGGCGCCAAGGAATACTGGGACAACATGACCGCCGCGATGAATCTGGGCTTGAAGGAATCGGTCCGCATCATGGTCGCGGGAAAGACGAGCTACTTTACGGCCGCCAAGGATCGCTTCGCGACGCGCGTCGCCTACGGCATCGGTGATGGCCTGGACAAGTGGTCGACCTACACCGCCGATGTGAAGGCGGAGAAAAGCGGAGCCGACGCTGGCAAGAAAGTACTACGTATGACTGGTTTCTCCTCCCGGGGCACCCTCTTCATGAACGCCTGGGACCCGGTCGGGACCCAGGGCTTCGGGGACACCTATTCGGGCACCATCGTAAAACAGCTCAGCGACCTCGAACTCGAGGCCAATCCCGCCACCGGCGTACCCATGGCGGTCCGCGCCACCTGGTCCAACCTCAAGACAGCGTCGGAGCCTGCGCCGGTTCCGGGCAATGCTGTCCTCTGGAATGCCTCGACCCAGAAATGGGCCTCGGGACTGAGCTATGCCAAGGATGCCCAGGGGCAGTACGGCTATTCGCCCGCATCATCGCCCATCACAGCGAAAAGCAGCGCGACCTTCGCCTTCCGCTTCGGCGCCTGGCATGACGGTCGCGCAATCGACCAGAACGACTACCGTTACGCGCTGGCCTTCCCCTACGACCTGGCTTTCAAAGGCGGCGCGAACGCCAGAGCCTTCGACGCTTCCTACGCCTCCGGTGTGAACCCACGCCTGGCACGGGCCAGGGGCTACAGCTTCAACAAGGATGGATCCATCACGGTGTGGTCCGATGCCTTCTACCCGATGGACCAGGCCCAGCTCGCCTCCCTCATGGCTCCCAGCCTTCAGGTTGCCGCCGTCAACTCCGGCGCCATCCTCCCCTGGGAGATCCTCGAAGCCCTCCGCTCCCTCGTTTCCGAGTCGAGCGCCTCCGGCACTGCCTGGTCCTTCAACACCGAGGCTTCCTCCGTGGAGGTGGATCTCCTCAACCCGAAACTTGTCGCCGACCTCCGGGCCACGTTGAGCGATTTTGTCGCTACTAAGCGTGTTCCTGCCGCCCTTGCCGGCCAGATGAGCCCCGAAACCGCAGTGCTGGACTACCAGCTCGCGATCGCCTGGCTCGATGCCCACGGCCATGCCTACATCTCGAACGGCGGCTTCCTCCTCGAACGCTACGATGCCTCCGGCAACACGGGCATCCTCGCGGCCTTCCGTGACAAGGACTATCCCTTCGAGGCTGGCTATTGGGTCAAGGCCCTGAAAAGCGATTATTCGCGGGTCGAGTCCGTGACGGTAGCCGATCCCAGAAAAAGCCAGGATCTCAAAGTAACTGTAAAGGTAGGACTTGTGAGCTTCCCCGCCGTAAGTTCCACGCCTTCCGACAAGGCCACGGTCACCGTGAGCCTCATGGTCGGAGACCGGGCTATTTCAGCCGCTGCGAAATCCGTAAAGGGGGGGAGCTACGAGGCCCTCATCCCGGCGGCAGCCGTGGACGGATTGGCCATCGGCGCCTACACCGTGGTGGCCGAGTCCAGCCTGGGCAAGGATGACGCGCCGGGATTCAGCTCCTCCGTGCTGATGAAGTTCTGAGGCCCTGGAATGGGAAGGGAACCGGCTGTCCTGGCGATTCAGGCATGAAACACTCAATGCCTATGATTGCCCGGAGGCCGGCCCCGGCCATCCTTGCCGCCCTCGCTCTCGCTCTCCTCATGGCTGGCGGCGGCTGTTCGAGCCTCCAGAAGGGCCTGGACGATTCCGGGCTCGATGAAATCGGAACGCGCCTCGCCACCGAAAAGCCAACCGACAGCCGGGTAAGCCTCACGGCCTTCCTCGCGGACTTTGATCCCTTCGCCATTCCAGCAGTCCCTCCTTCGGAAATGCGCCTGGAGGCACGTGATCGGTGGAGCCTGAAAGGCAGGGCCTATCCTGACCTTATCGAGGAGCGCCTGAGCTTCCCCTCCCCGCTCGGCGACAACGCAGTCTTCTACCTCTATCGCCGCGGACCGCTCGCCGGACAAAAGGTCATCCTCTGGGTTCCGGGCTATGGGGTATCGAACCTGGCTTTTTCGCTGATCCGGAACTTCTTCGAAGCGGAACTTGACGAGGGCTATGCGATCCTCTTCTACGATCTGCCCTACCATCTTGAACGGCAGGCAATTGGCCATGGCGCAGGCGCAGGGCTCCTTTCCATCGATACGACCGCCAACCTCCGTACCTTTGCCGGAACCCTCGCTGACCTCCGCTCGGGCTATGCCTTCCTCGAAGGCGAGGGGGTTGCCTCGGTTTCGGGCTGGGGTGGATCGATGGGCGCTGCGCTGCTTTGGACCCTGTCCTCTCGCGATGTCCTCGATCACATGAGCCTTCTCATTCCAGTTGTCGACTGGACGACCCTCCTCTACAATCCCCGACTCGGACCTGCCCGAGCCCTCCTCGAAGCTTCGGGCCTCGATCGCGGACTCCTCTCCCGGGCCTATGCGACCTTCTCGCCGGCAGAGGTCAGGACCCTCACCTCGCCCGGAAACATCGAGCTGCTTTACGCTCGTTGGGACCAATTGACTCCAATTGACCGGACCCTCGGATTCGCCAGCGAACAGGGCATCGGGGATCTCCATGGCTACGCGGAAAGCCACACGACCATGCTGCTCGATCGTGGTATCTATGAGGACTACCGGAGCTTCCTGGCAAGGATGAGGAAGCCCTGAGGAGCGCCCGGGACCGAGCGCTCGCCACGTGCGGACTTCAACGAGTCCGATTGGCCGAAACGGAAACTCAGGACATCCGCAGCGTGCATGTAGTGCCTGGTGGCAGTGAGGTACAGAGGATTCTCGGCGAAATTGGTGAAGGCCACCTCGTAGGCATCAACCTGCGTCAACTCTGCCGCAAGGGCGGTAATGGCCTCGCATCCGCTCTCGATGACGAGGGAGCAAGCCATGCAATCCTCAGAACTCGCGCTGATCCGCGCGGGAAAACCGCATATCCACGGATCCACTTCGACGACAGACTTGGCCATACCTTACTATGGTTCGTCCACCTTGACTTCCGCTCCCTTGGAAGAGGCTGCAGCATACTCGGAAATCATGTCGAGGACGATACCCGGCAGGGCCAGCAATTCATCGACGACGAGGAACTCGGTTCGCGAGTGGGGGTTCCGCGCCCCTGTCCCGAGATCGGGTGCGGCAAGCCCTGGCAGCGTGACGTTGATCAATCCACCGTCGGTGCCACCGCGGATCTCGATTTCGTGAGGCTCAAAGCCGCGCCTCTGCAGGGCCCTTCGAGCCGGGTCGAGGAGCTGGGGCTGGGCCTTCACTGCGGCGTTGAAATTTGCGCTTCCCGTCGAGAGCTCGACCTCGATTTTTGCTCCATAGGCTTCCGCCGATTCTTGGGCAAGGTCGAGCAGCCTCTGTTCCATACCTGGCAGGTCATCTGCATCGAATGACGCGAAACGACTGAATACCTCCGCACGCTCCGAGCTACCGTTTATCGAGGCGACCTGATAGAAGGGATCCCGCCCCGCCGTCGTCATCGGGTTGGGGAGCTCGGCAAGGCGATCCACGAACCGCGAGGCCGCGTAATGTGCCGGCACGAGTTCATGACCGTGGAGACAGGCATGGGCATCGATACCACTAAAGACAATCTTCGCGCGGCGGATTGCCAGATCCCCGACCGCAATGGAGTCAAGGTCCTCCCCATCGAGGGTCCAGAGCACCGACCACGACTCGCCGACCCCGGGCGGCAGGTACTCCAGCCCGATCCGGCCTATCTCC
>JBAXTA010000098.1:0-13281 GCA_037130415.1 Spirochaetota bacterium | reverse complement strand
GGCGACATGCAGGCCATAGGAGCCCAGGGCTGCGCCTTCCTCGATGCGCTTCAGGAATATGACGTCACCCTCCTCCTCGAGGACCGCCAGCCTGAAGTTGCGCAGCCGTGGATGCCCGATGGCGGTAAGTTCGTGATAATGCGTCGCAAAAAGGGTCCTCGCACCGATCGGGTCGAGAAGGCGTTCGGTGACGGCGCGCGCGATCGCCAGACCGTCCAGGGTGCTCGTACCGCGCCCGACCTCGTCCATGATGATGAGGCTCGAGCGCGTGGCGGTATTGAGGATGCGTGCGGTTTCGTGCATCTCGACGAGGAAGGTGCTCTCGCCGCGAGCCAGGTCGTCGTGGGCGCCGACACGGCAGAAGATCCGGTCTGCGATGCCGATCTCCGCCTCGGAGGCAGGCACAAAGCTGCCAGCCTGGGCCATCAGCACGATGAGGGCCGTCTGCCTGAGGAAGGTGGACTTGCCCGCCATGTTGGGCCCGGTGATCAGGGCGAAAGAGGGCTCGCAGTCCCCTGAACCCACAGGACCTGCGGATCCTGCCGCCGGCGATCCAGCCTGCGCCGCCGGCGATCCAGCCTGCGCCGCAGCAGGGGCTGCCGACAAAATAATACCATTTGGTACGAATGTGCCCGACGGAAGGTGGGCCTCGACCACGGGGTGGCGGCCATCCACGATACGCAGCCTTCCATCCTCGTACAGGCGGGGCCTCACCCAGGCCCGCTCGGTAGCCGCCCACGCGAAGGATGCCAGGCAGTCGTGGACGGCCAGCGCGCGGGCAAGGCCGAGGACCGGAGGCACTGCAGCCTCGATCCTGTCCCGCAGTTCCAGGAACAGCCGCCTCTCGATCTCGACGATGCGTTCCGTCGCGCCGTTTATTTCGCTCTCGAGCTCGGCGAGCCTCGCGGTGGAATAGCGTTCCCCGGTGACCAGGGACTGCCTGCGGATGAAGTGTGCCGGCACCGCCTCGAGCTTGCCTCTCGAGACCTCGAGATAATAACCAATTATTCGATTATATCGTACCCGGAGATTGGCTATGCCCGAGGTGGACTTCTCTTCCTCGAGATAGGCTTCAAGGAGGCTCCGTGCATTGTCCTTGAGCGAATGGAGGTGGTCGAGCCCTGCGTCGATGCCTGGCCTGATGAGCTTGCCCTCGGTCAGCAGGACCGAGGGCTCGTCGAGGACGGTTTCGGAAATGTCCCTGATGGCCTCACTGATCGTCGCCGCATCGGAAGGCTCAGGTGCTGCGGCCCCGGCCCCGGCCAGTACGCTGCTTCCACCCTCCTTTTCCATCATTGCCATCGCCTCGAGGGAGGCAACGAGGGAATCCCGGAGGGCCAGGGGGTCCTTGGCGTGGGCCTTTTTCATGGCCACGCGCGAGGCGAGGCGCTCGGTGTCGAGGACCCTCGAAAGGCGCAGCCGCAGCTCCCCGAGGAGGCGCTGGCGCCGATAGAGGAATTCAACCGCGTCGAGGCGGGCCTCGATGGAAGCCTTCCGGCGAAGGGGCTCCATGATCCACTGCCGGATCAGGCGGGCTCCAGGGCTGGTTCTCGTGAAGTCCATGGTTTCAAGAAGGCTGAAGGAACGAGTGGAGTCCTCGAGGTTGCGGACAAGCTCGAGGTTCCTCAGGGTCGAATCGTCAATGCGAGCGTAGTTGCCGGCATCCCAGGGCAGGAGGCCCCTGATCTGCGCGGTCGAGGTCTGTGACATGTCATCCGCATAGCGGAGGAGGGCCCGCGCCGCAGCCAGTTCCGGTCCCTCCTCGCCGAAGCCGAGGCCCTTCAGCGTAGCCAGCCCGAAGCGCTCGCGGAGTTCCGAAGCCGCCGTCTTCACGTCGAAGGACCAGTCAGGCAGCCGGTTCAGGATCAGACCCGGGCGCGCGGCCAGTACACGCGCAACCTCGGGTCGCTCAAGCAGGCTGTGCTGGATGACGACCTCGCGGGGGTCGAGCCTGAGGAGTTCGCGGGACAGCCAGGCCTCCACCTCCCTGGCCGCGGCTCCAGGATCCGGCTTTCCCTGAGCCGGGGATTCCCCGCCTTCGGTGCTTACCGGGGCACAGCGGAATTCAGCCGTTCCGAGATCGAGCCAGGCTGAACCGAGGCGGTCTCTCCCACCGGAGACCGGCTCTGCGCAGAGGGCGAATAGCCAGTTGTTCGAGGCCCGGTCAAGGAAATCTTCCTCCATCGCCGTGCCTGGCGTGATCACCTCGACGACATCCCGCTGCACGATGCCCTTTCCCGCGCCTACCTCCCCGATCTGCTCGCAGATGGCTATCTTCTTCCCGGCTTTCAGGAGCCTTGCGATGTAGGAATGCGCAGAATGCCATGGGATTCCGCACATCGGCTCGCCCTGCCGCTTGGTAAGGGTCAGGTTGAGCAGTGAGCTGACCTCGATGGCATCCTCGAAGAACATCTCGTAGAAGTCACCGAGGCGAAAAAAAAGGACCGCGTCGCGGTTCTTCGCCTTGGCCTTCCTGTATTGCTGCATCATGGGTGTATCTGGCACGGGTGTATCAGGCATGGCCGTTGTATTATAACGATCGGAACGCTAGGCTTCAACAATGCGCGGCCTTCCCGATAGAGAAGGCCCAGGAGGTCACGTGGAAGAAGCGCTGTTCGCGCGGGCGGTCGATGATCGCCTGTTCATAAGGGCAACAGGTCACGTCACGGCGGCCCTTTGCCCCGAGCTCAAGGCGAAGTGCTTCGCCCGACTGGAAAACTCCGCCCCCATTTCCGGGATATTCATGGACCTCTCGCAGTGCGAATATATGGACTCGACCTTCCTCGGTCTCATCGTCGGCCTAACGAAAAAGCTCATGGCAAAGACCGGGAGAAAACTCACCATCGTCGGAACCAGCGACACTTGCATCGGGCTCCTCAAGACAATCGGGGTCCTCGGACTCGTGGAAAGCCTCAGGGAAGGTCCGGACTTTCCCGAGCTCGAACGCATCGGCAAAGGCCCATCTGCATCGTCCCTTGACGCGACCTCGGATGCAGCCTCGGCGGAATTCATCCTCGACGCACACGAGGAGCTTGCGGCAATTTCCGACGAGAACCGCGACAGGTTCAGCAGCCTCAACACCATGCTCCGCGAGTCGATCGAGAACAGGAAAAAGCCCCGATAAGAAACTGCCCTATCTGGCCTTTCCGAGCATGGCCGCAATGACCTTGTCGGTGATGTCGATCATCGGGCTGTACCAGAGCACCGCGCTCATCACCGAGTCGGCACTCCGGAGGTTGAGCACGAGTGAATAGCCCTCGGTCTCGGCGACCGACTGGATGTTCGAGTAGACGAGCTGCATGAAGGCATCGGAGGCGTTGATCTTGCCGGCTTCGGTGTCGAGCTCCTCCTGCTTTGCGCGGACAAAGACCCTGAAGGCGTCTGTCCGTTTCGCTATGTCCGCTTCGAGCCTGGCCGAAGATGGGGCGTCTTTGGCCTTGTCCGCTTCGGCCTTTCTGGCCTTGAGCGTCTTGATCTCGGTAGACATCGAATCGATCTCAAGCTGGATGCTGGCCTTCTTCGCCTCGAAATCGTGAAGTACGGCAGAGTCCCGGGAGTACGCGATGATGATCTTCCCCAGGTCGACCACGGCGATGCGGGTGATCTGCTGGGCTCCCGCGCCGACAGCGGCGAGGACGAGCAGCGCAAGAGATGCCGAAAGCCTTCGACTGTTTCGCATTGGTACCCCCAGGAAAGGGACCGAGGCTCCCGGCGCCCCGGTCTGCAGGTCGCTTTGGATCAATTGAGAGGTTGACTGATACTGATCACGAAATCAAGGGCCGGGTTCGGAAAGTTGAGCTTGCTGCCGTCGAAGACTGCGCGCTTGGCGAAGTAGAAGCGGAAGGGAAACTGGGCAACCGTGAAGCGGAAGCCGAAGCCCGCCGAGAGGGCGAAATTCCTCAGGCCGAGGCCAGTGAAGTCCCTGGCCGTCGGGTCTATCGAACTGTTGACATTGAAAATGCCGGAGGGCAGGAGAAGCCCCTGCCTCGTGTTGAGTACCGCGGCGTCGAGGAAACCGTCCAGCCAGACTATGGACTCCACAAGGGGCATCCTGAGTTCGATCCAGTTCTCCCAGAGCTGGAGCCCGTCGTAGGAATAGAGGCTGTGCCAGCCCCTTCCGTAGAAGGTCCCGTCGAGATGCACCGCATTCTCGGTGTTGACGAGCACCTCGGAATGACCAGGCTGGGCAAGGAGGGCCTGGAAACCGCTGTGGACACCGGCAACCATCTTCAGCTTCCAGGAATCGAGGACGGGAAAGGAGAACAGGGTCATGAAGGCGTCGAGCCGGGTGTCGGAACGGATGTAGTGCTCGGGCTCGAAGTCGAGGAAGCCGGCATAGCTCAGCTTCTGGCTCGTGTAAAAGCCCTTGGTCGGGTTTACCCAGTAGTCGAGGTTGTTGATGTAGACCTTGCCCGAAACCTTGTTGCCAAGGACCCAATGGCCCTGCGCGGTCCTGATGCTGGCCGTGGCGGGCCTGTACTTCTCGCTGTCGTACGAGACGTTGGTCAGGCCGCTGGCCATGCCGATTCCGAGGCCGTAGTTTCCGCCGGGCATGGTCCAGCCATACCCGGTATTGAGCCCGAGGGTGAGGGCCGTCTTGTCGTAGGGCATCTGGTAGGCAGCGGGCACGACGAAGTTGGCAGCCTTGTACTCTTCATACGAATTGTAAGGATCGGGAACTCCGTCGGCGAAGACCGGGGCAGCCGAGTCCGCCGGGGTCGTGGTCGTCTTGTGCGACACAGCGAGGTCGATCCCTCCCGACAGCCTCCGGTCGAGGAGCCAGTTGTCGAGGAAGGAAAAGGTGAGGCTCTGGTCGTCGGGCGCGGCATTGAGCTCGATGGAGAAAGTCTGGCCATTGCCGAGGAAATTGCGGTCGCTCCACTTGATGAGACCCGAGACCGGGAAGGCGTTGGGGTCGCCGAGCCCCGAAAGCGTGACCCCGAAGTTGATGTCCGCAGTACTCTGCTCCTCGACGTTGATCACAAGGTCCATGAGCCCTTCGACGCTACCCGGTTTCATGTCGGGCACGACCGAGGAGAAGTACTGGAGGTTGTAGAGGTTGCGGAGGCCTTCGACGATCCTGGCCTTCGAGAACACGTCGCCGACCTTGAGGGGGAGCTCGCGGAAGAGCACGCTCTCCTTGCTCTTGGTGTTGCCCGCAAAAGCAATGCTCTCTATGTGGGCACGGTCGCGCTCCACGATCCTGATGCTGTAGTTGACGATGAGCTTTTCATCGTCGCGCTTGTCCACGAGATCGATGGAATTGAAAATATATCCGCTTTCGTAGTAGAGGTCCTCGACCCGCTGCTTGTCGGCCAGGAGTCGCTGGAGGTTGACCGACCCACCCGCCTTCTGCTGCATGAAGACCATGAGCTTCTCGCTGCTGAAGATGTGGTTGCCTTCGAAGGCAATCCCCCCGAGCACCCAGGGCTTGCCTTCGCTGATGACAAAGGTCAGGTCAAGGAGTCCCTTGCCACCCTTGGGGTCCTTGGCATAGGTCCTGACCACGTCCGAGACTGCGGCGTCGATGAAGCCCTTGCTCCGGTAGAGTTCGACGATCTTCTGGCGGTCCTCCTCGAGTTTCGACTCCTGGAAGGATCCATCCTGGAAAAGCCCCGCCTCCTTGAGGACCATAGCGGCCTTGAGGGTCTTGTCACCGAGCGCGGCGCTGCCCGAGAACTTGATGGACCGGACCGCGAGCTTGGACCCCTCGGCCACCACGAATACGAGGTCGACTTCGCCGGCATCGGTGGGCTCGGTCACCGTGGAGGTCACCGTCGCTTCGGTGAAGCCCTTCTCGAGGTAGAGCCGCTTCACGGCGAGCTCGTCGAGCTTGGCCGACTGCGGTGCATAGATATCACCGGTCTTGGTCTTCACCGTATCGAGGATCTCCGTCGTGTGAAGGCCGGAATTGCCCTGCACCTTGACGTGTCCGATGGCGGGCTTTTCCTTGACGATGAGCTTGACTATGACCGAGGTCTTCGATGCATCGCCGGGGAAGGCTTCGGGATCGATGGTGTCGAACCAGTCGAGTTCGTAGACCCGGCCCTGGAGCTCAGCCCAAAGGTCCTGCGTGAAGGGTTTCCCGATATAGGGGGAGGCAAGCGTATCGAGGTTGCGCCGGTCGGCGTGGGTGACTCCCTGCCACTGTATCCCGCTGATGGGCTTGCCCCAGAACCATTCGTCCTCGGCCGCCATCGCGAAGGCGGCCAGGAAGAGGGCGCAGGCCAGCATCGTTCGTCTCATGTGATATCCTCGCTTCCTCATAAGGAAAGTTTCCAGGTCAGGTTGAAGCTCTGGTCATCTATGAATAATTGTTCAAGGTGTTTCGGCTGGAAGGTCCACTGAAGGAGCCCGAACGGGGTTTCAAAATCCACTCCGACCTCGGAATCCAAGCCTACCCCGAACATTTGGAGGGGAACAAGTGGTTCCGAGGTCAGTCGGGCCGAGGCGTGGGCGAACACCGAGTCGGAGAGGTATTTGCCCGCGAAGACGCTCGTCTCGCCGAGATAGTCCTTGAGGTTTTCCCCGAGGCCCTTCACTGCCGCGCCGGAACCGGGATTGGCCACGGCGAAGAGGAGACGCTGGAGGGTGAGCGAGTGGATGTAGAACACGTCGAGGTTGAGGGCCTCGCGCACGCTCGCCTCGAAGGCCTTGGTGAGGTTGAGCTGTGGCACGAAGTCCATGCCCGAGATCGCTATGTTCGCTAGGTTGAGATCGCCTCCATCCGCGACGCCCAGGAGGTTCTGTCCGAGAAGGAGGGCAATGTCAGACTCGCTCTTGGGCGGCACCGACGTGAGCCTCGGCTTGAAGCTGGCCACGGGGACGCTGTCGGCGCGGAGCGTCACGATGATCGGCCCCTCAGCGGTGCTGTCCCGGAGCTCGGCGCGCATGGAAACGAGCGGATCAAAGGGCTTGTTGGAGCTCTCGTTGAACACAAGCTTGGCCGAACGGAGGAAGAAGTTGCGCTGGATGTAGAAGGCCTCGCCGCCGCGCATCAGGACTTCTCCCTTCACCGACATGTCCTCCCGGGCCTGGTCGTAGCGCACGCTGAGATGGCTCGAGGGCTCGGTGTTGCCCGCGATGATCGGATAGTTCCGGTCGGGGAAAAAAACGCGCACGCTCTTGGCGAAGGAGATGCCGAGATCGATGTCCAGGAGGGAGGGAGGCGCCTCCGTGGCTTCCACTCCACCGGCGAGGGTCTCGGGCGTGACGGTGATGTCGGTCTTGCGGAGTTCGAGCTTGCCCTTGACCGAGAGCACCGAACCCATGATCCGGAGATCGAGGTTCGGAACCGCGAAACCCTTTATCGTCACCCCAAGAATTTTAGTATCAATTGGTACGATCGTGGCAGCAAGGCTCCGCATACCGATCCGGATGTCGGTGGGCACCCACTGGTCGAAGATGAGCTCGAGGGTCAGCGCGAAGTTCGAATTGTGGATGGGCACCGAGGGGGCAGTCAGGAAGAGGCGCTTCCCATCGGCGACGATGGGGGCGCTGATGGGCCCGGCCACCTCGTTGATCCAGCCCGGAAGCGAGAGTTTGCAGTCGTCGAGGCGCATCGCCCCGGAAAAATCCGTATCGTTCCCGTTGCCCCGGATGAGGACGTCGCCCGAAAGCCTGCCTCCCTCGAAGACCACCGGCAAGCCACCGACCAGGCTCGAAAGCACCTTCATGTCAATGCCGAGCCCCTTGGCTTCCAGATCGACGTCCAGCCCCCGTATCCTGCCCTTGAGGTCCACGGTGATGGCGAAGGGGTTCGCCGTCTTCGCCGTGATGCTCCCGTCAGGCAGGAGGCTCAGCGCGACCTCGTTCTTCAGGCCTCCCTTGATGAACAGGCCCCTGGAAGAGATGTCCAGCGAGAAGGGCCACGTAGCCGCCTTCACGTCCTTGAAGACAAAATCGGTGAACTGGCCCTCATAGCGGCAATCGCCGAGCTTGGCGAGAAAGTCGCGGCTGTTCGAAGCCCTGGACAAGAGGGTGAGGGCGAAGCCGAAGCCCATTCCAGACAGCGTATTCTTGCTGACAAAGCGCCCAGTCATCGTGCCGGCCCCTCCGTCGAGGTCGAGGCTCGTCGCAAGGCCCGTGACCTCGAAACCGCGCCACAGGACATGTCCTTCGCTGAGGGCGAAGCTGCCTGGTGCGAAGGCTCCGCTGACACTCATCACGATGGGCGAGCCGTCCAGCTTGCCAGAACGCAGGGTAGCCTGCCAGGAGCCCTCGAGCCGGTCAAGGGCTCCTGCCACGGTCAGGCTGCCGTCCACGACTCCGAAGAGGCGGTCCTTCACGACCCGGACCAGGGGCGAGGAGCTGCAGTCGAGCCTGGCGTTCAGCAGGCCCCCGGCATAGCTTGCGTCGAGTTCGTAGCTTTCGGCCGTGGCGCCCGCAAGGTGGAGCTTGAGCTCTCCCTCCGTCGCCCCCTTGGCCAGGACAAGGGAACCGGAGCCCTCCACCTTCGAGAAGGCGTCGGCGAGACTCACGGTCGAGATGCTGCCACCTCCAGGACCGAAGGTGCCCGAGAGGGTCACCTCCGGGGGGCTCATCCCAAAGTTACGCGAACTGGGCTGGACCTCGAGCCGCTGCACGGCGAGGTTCCAGTCTGAGGAATCCTTGAAGCGGAGGTCGAAGCTGCAGGTCAGCGCAAGGGGCAGGTCCTTGACCGGTACCGGCATCGACTCGAGACTGACAGAGGCTGTGATGCTTCCGTCGTAGAAGCGACCGGTCAGGTTGAGCCCATAGTCTCCATCCGCCTTGAGTATGCTCCCGTTCCAGGTGCCCTTGATCGCGTAGGGTATTCCTGCATAGAGGATGGAGGTCTCAAAGCGCATGTCACCCTTGGGCAGGATGGCCAGGGTGCCCGAAAGTTCGGTCTTGTAGTCTTTCCAGCTTATTTCGGCCTTGCGGATGGTTATGTCGCTATCCCGCCCCGAAGCTGAAACGATAGCCGAGCCACCGGGGAGGTCACGGGATCTGATGGCGAGATCCGTCGTGCTCCAGGAAACATGGGCCAGGTCGGACTGGACCTGGACGCCGCCTCCGAGTTCGAAGGGCGAAAGTCGGTCAATGAGGTCCTTGCCCATGAAAAAGCCCAGGAGGGGGGCGATAGAGCGAATCTCGAGAAGATCCCAGGAAGCTCCACACTCCACGATTCCGTCAGGCTTGCGAGACCAGCTCCCCTCGAGTGCGAAATGGTGTTCCCTCGCCGCCCGGGCCTTCGAGGCGGCGGAAATCGCTGCAAGGGCGACCTCTGGGCTTGCCGCAGTATTGATAGCGGGCAGGACCGGGTTGACAGCTTCGGCAACCTGGGTCGGCAGGAGGAAGGCGAGGGAGGCGGTTACCGACTCGTCCCGTATCTTCAGCCCCAGGGCCAGATCCCTGAAAACCACGCCCGCTACCGAGAGTTTCGTGCTTTTGGCTGCATAATCGCCCGCCATGCCGTCGATCATCAGCGAACCGACAATCGGCAGCCTTCCACCCAGTGGACGCGCATCAGCGTTGAGCTCACCCTTTACCATGAGGTCCCTCCTCCGGAGGGAGCCTGCAAAGGCAAAGGTCCCGAGGGAGCCCTCGGCGCGGGCACTGCGTACGGTGAAGGCCTCAGGCGTGCCAAGGGCGGAAACCCGAACATTCCAGTTCCCGGCATCCACCGAATCGGGAATCCTGCCCTCGAGGTCGCCATCAAAGCTGAGCCTTGCCACATTCATGGCCGGCAACTCAAGCGACAAAAGGCCTGTCCAGGATTCGTGGAACCAGGGCGCGATGAAGGCAAGGCCCTTCCCGGGAACAAAGAGCGATTCGGGGCGGAAGTCGACGCAGCGCAGGTTCACCGAAAGGTCGTGCGACTCGATGACGTAACGCCCATAGAGATCGATCGGGGCCGAATCGCGTACCTTCCTGACCTCGATGATCCCCTTGGCGAAAGCGAGGTCGACGTCCTGGGTATTGAGCGTGAAGGTGGACGTGGTGGCACTGGCTGTCATGCGGAGCCTGACTGCGTCGAGCTTTGGTGAGAAGGAACCGGCCAGAACCAGCACCGAGGACAAGGGACCTAAACCCGGAATCCTGGCCGAAGCCTTTCCCACCAGGCTGATCTCGGGTTCTACCTTGGTTGTATCGATGCCGAGCTTCCTTGCGTCGATGACAAGCCCCCCCTCAAGGAGGTCAGGAAGCTCGAGCTGGAGATCCTTGGCGTCAAGGACAAGTCTGGGAAGCACTATCGATTGTCCAGCGCTCCCATCGCCTGAGCCGAAAAGAATCCGAAGTCTGTCGAGGTCGGATTGTGCGATGGACGCGGTGGCTCCTTCGAGGGCGATTCCCGTGATGAAGGGGTCGCCACGATGGCGGATGAGGGCCCAGAGGTCATAGCGGAGGGAAACGCGGCGGGCCTCGAGGACCCTGCGTCCCTCGGCATCGGTGATCCTGAGCTGGCGGAGCCCCAAGCCTCCCAGAATCGAAGGAGAGAGGCTCTCATAGGCTATTGAATAGCCGGTGAGCTTCAGGAAGGATGCACCGAGGTCTATCGTGTACGCAGCAATACGCCGGCGTATTTCACGGTCGGCGGGAAGGGCCACGAGGCCTGCGAGGACGAGGAGGAGGGCGGCACCCGAGGCCGCAATGACGGGACGGACCCGCCGGGCGGTAGCCAGCATGGGAGATGGCGTGGAGACTAGCATGGAAGGCGGCTTCCCGTCATTCCGCATCGCTTCCTTGCCCACCATTCTTGGGACCTTCGGCTTGTCGCGCCGGGGCTGGCCCGGATAGTCTTCGGGCATGTCCACGCCCGAACGAGAGATCATTCCCGGTTTCATCGTCCTTGAAGGTATCGACGGAACCGGCACTACAACACAGTTGAAGCGTATCGAAACCCATCTTGGCAGGCTCGGCATCCCGCACTGGACGAGCTTCGAGCCGACCGATTTCCCCACAGGACGCTTCCTCAGGCAGGTGCTTTCGGGCGAAGTGCCCGCAGAGCCTGCTACCATAGCCAGGCTTTTTTCCGCAGACCGCAACGAGCATCTCTATGGCAAGGGTGGCGCGGTCGACCGCCTCAGCCGGGGCGAGCTCGTTGTCTTCGACCGCTACCTCTTTTCGAGCCTCGCGTATCAGGGCATGGACTGCGGCCTTGAACTGCCCGCCATGCTGAACGCTGCCTTTCCCCTTCCAGGCCTCCTTGTGTACTTCGACCTCGATGTGGAAATCGCGATGACGAGGGTCGCACGAAGACCCGGCCGCGACATCTACGAGACGCACGCAGCCCTCGAGCGGGTGCGCGGCGCCTACAGCGAAGTCCTTTCCACCTTTGCTGACTCCGGGATGCACATTGCCCGTGTCGATGCATCTGCCCCCCTGGATGAGGTATCCATGGTCATCGACGCTCTGGTCGAGGGAGTACTGGCGGGGCTTGCCGCAGGGCAGAATCCAGCTCACTAAGGGCAAACCATCCAGGCGGCCGGAAGGTTTCGCCGATACCGACAAGCTGTGCACTTTCCTCGCTGCGCCCTGCTGCCGATAATCGGATGATGTGGACTTTCCGACGCTTTCTAGCCCTCTCCTGCCTCGTGGCCTTCGTGGCCAGCGGCCTCAGCGCGTGGACTGTCTACTACAAGGAGCAGTACTACAAGCTCTGGCACGAGCACTACATCCAGTACCCTGACGATATTATCGAGAACATTGTATGGCTGGAGCGGGCACGGAAGGCGGAATTCTGCAATCCTTTGTATGCCTTGGCAAAGATCGACGACAAGAAACAGTGGGAACGCTACCGCTATCTTCTGGATATGCACCTCGACCTCAAACTCCTCCAGGCACACCTGGCCCTTGGTTCCAAGTACGACAAGCGTGTCGCATACTTCTTCAACGCTCCCTGGAAGGACCAGAACCTCGAAAGCCTCAAGATCGCCGAGGCAGCCTACAAGGCCGCCCTCGCCTACTGGCCCGAGATCAAGGCACTGGCCGCCAAGGCAGCGGCAATGCCCTACGTCGAGGTCGAAGGCGTCGCCTATTGGGCTGACGAGTCGGCCCGCATCGTGTCCGGCGACCTCGACTTCGGCGCGACCATCGGCCGCGAACTCAGCCGCCTCGCCAAGGTCCGTGCCGAATTCATGGCAATGGATCCTGCCAAATACTGAAGCAAAACCATTCCCCAGGAAGGCACAATGATCAAGGCTCTGCTTTTCGACCTCGACGGTACCCTCGTGGACAGCCTCGCCGACTTGGTCAATTCCATCAATTCGGTTCTGGCCCGTGAAGACCTTCCCCTGCGCCAAAGCGACGAGGTGCGCCAGATGATCGGACAGGGCATGGTCAACCTCGTGCACCGTGCCATCCCTGAAACCCTGCACGGCACCGAGGCCGAAACCCGTCTACTCCGCGCTGTCCAGGCCGAGTACGACCTCCGCTGCCTCGAGGAAACCCGCCCTTACCCCAGGATAGCGCCCCTTCTCACTGAACTCCGCGCACGCGGCATCGCTCTGGCTGTGCTCTCCAACAAGCCCGACGCCTTTGTCATACGAATTGTAGATGCCCTCTTCCCTGAGGGGACCTTTGGCGAAGTTCGGGGCGAGTGTCGGGATTTCCCCAAGAAGCCTGACCCCGCCTCCGCCCTCGACATCGCTCGCCGCCTCGGCATCGAGAGTGCTTCCTGCGCCTTTGTAGGAGACTCGGGAGTGGACATCGCTACCGGGAAGGCTGCCGGGATGCTGAGCATCGGCGTCACCTGGGGCTACCGCGAGCGGGCGGAACTCGAGGCAGCGGAGGCGGCTGTCATCGTGGACAGGGCCGAAGAAATACTGGGGCTTCTTGGCGTGAACTGAGTTCAGGGAAGGGCCAACTTGCCTTCAACCCTCGATAACCGATCTAGCCTAAGCCACAGCGGAGTTGCCGAGTTCAAGGGCCTCGCGGGCAATAAGCTCGTAGAGACCACCCGCGGCAACCCTCGCTCGAAAGGCTTTCTGTGTCGAGAAAAGGAAGTCTGTTGGCCAGCTATCACAGGGAGGACGACAGTAAATAGCCTTCCGCCCGAGACGCAAGGCCTGGTCATCAGGGTAGACAAGGGCGAGATCGAGATCGGAAGCCTTGGTCATTTCGCCCCGGGCGGCCGAACCGAACAGCACAACAGCGCTCGGCTGGCTGGCATCGGAGAGCCACTGAAGCCTGGCCTCGATGAGGCAATCGGTTTCTTCTTTTGAAAGCCGGACAGGCTTACTACCGAGTCTTGAAGAAAGGCCACGCGAGAGCGCATTTCGCTTCGCCAATACAGGGCGAAATGCGTTTTCGTGTCAC
>JBAXTA010000097.1:0-13281 GCA_037130415.1 Spirochaetota bacterium | reverse complement strand
TGGCTTGTCTGCGGGCATAAAATCATACGAACTGTTCCTAAATAAAATTCTGCTAATGGCACTTATTTGCCATATTTATTAAATCTTAAAACATCCGTTAAAAGTTTTATAAAAAATATGTCAGAATCTTTATCAAAATATTCTAATCCTAAGCTTTCCTGCACCTGCTTAGTTATGGGCCAAACGGTTTCGTCATGTAAACATTCTGCGCCGCTGCCATCATCCAGGGCAAGCTCCGGGGAACCGCGCCGAATTGCGACTGCGATTCTGGCAGCGGCGACTGCTGCTAGGGACATCATGGAACAAACCGTCGTACAAGGGAAGATCGGTGGGTCCGTCAGGGCTCCCGCCTCGAAGAGTTCTACGCAGCGGGCCATCGCCTCTGCCCTCCTTTGCGCCAGGGAAACCGGGCCTTCCATCCTCCGGAACCCCGGGAGGAGCGCCGACTGCCTCGCTGCCCTCGAGGTCGCGCGTGCCCTCGGTGCCGAGGTCGAGGATTCAGGCGATACCCTGTCCATCCTGGGAGCCGATACCCTGCCTTCGCAGGATTCCCGGGAAGGGACGCGCCGGGAGCTGCATTGCGGCGAGTCGGGGCTCGCCCTCAGGATGTTTTCACCAATTGCGACGATCTTTCCCGGAGAAAGCATCCTTCTGGGTTCTGGCAGCCTCGAGCGGAGGCCCGTTGCCATGCTCGAGGCACCGCTCCGGGAGCTGGGTGCGTACATCGAAACCAGGGCCGGGCTGCCTCCCGTCCGTGTCCACGGACCTCTTCTCGGCGGTGCGGCGCTGGTCGATGGAAGCGAAAGTTCGCAGTTTCTTACTGGCCTGCTCCTTGCCCTGCCCCGTGCGCTGAACGATACGGTGCTCGACGTTCCTGCGCTTGCCAGCGGTGGCTATGTCGATCTGACCATCACTACCATGGAGGCCTTCGGAGTCCGCGTCGCCGAAAAGTCCCTTCCCCACGGTGGCCGCCGCTTCGGAGTCCGATCTGGCCAGTCCTATCACGCCTGCGACTTCGATGTTGAAGGCGACTGGAGCGGCGCTGCCTTCCTCCTCGTTGCAGGAGTCATCGCCGGTGTACCCGGGGGTCTCCTTGTGTCGGGGTTGCAGCCCGATTCCCGCCAACCCGACCGTGCGATACTGGATGCCCTCCGTCAATGCGGCGCCGACATCTCCGTGGATGGACAGGCGGTGGTGGCAAGGCTTTCGGCCCTCGTCCCCTTCGACTTCGATGCGACAAATTGCCCTGACCTATTCCCGCCCCTGGCGGCTCTCGCGGCCACGATCGACGGCGAATCCCTGATCCGAGGAGCCCAGAGGCTCCACGCCAAGGAGAGCGACAGGGCCGCCACCATCGCGGCAGCCTTCAAGGCCCTCGGAGCCGAAGTCTCGGTGGAAGGGGACCTTATGCGGATCAGGGGCGGATCGCTTCATGGGGGGATCATCGACGCTGCAGGTGACCACCGCATCGCCATGGCTGCCGCTGTGGCTGCCCTCGTCGCGGAGGGAAAGGTCGTGATCCCCGGGGCGGACTGCGTCGCAAAGTCCTGGCCGGGCTTCTTCGCCGACCTCGAGTCCCTCCGGAAGTGATGTTCACAATTGACAGCAATTATCGCCTGACCGGCGGCACTCCTGCCCGGTACAGGCGGCGCACATACGCGGTTCAGTCCGGCGGCAGGGCCTGTTCAGGTGCAGAGGCTACATTCTGCCTGAGTCCCGCCAGGAAGCGCTTCATCTCCTCGTAGTCGCGGTCCCTGATGATGTGCCCCAGCCAGGAGAGCTGCGAGGAGATGCGCTCGAGCTGGCGGGGAACGAGGGGGTTGAACATGATCTCGGTGAGGAGCCTGTCGTCCTCCGAGAGGAGCCCCTTCGCGATGGCCAGGTGGCGCTTGAAATTCGTGCCAGGCGCCTCCTGGTGTTCCATGCAGGCTGCAAAGACCATCGTCGAGGCGAAGGGAGTGGCCAGGGAATAGGCCATTGTCCTGTCATGGTCCTCGAAGCCCTCCTCGAAGACATGGATTTTGAGACCCTCGTAGAGTGCCTTGAAGAAGGCCTTTCCGCGGGGGTCGGACTGCGAGATTACAACTGCGCTCTCGCCTGACAGGTCGCGTATGTTGGCGAAGGTCGGACCGAACATGGGATGGCTCGAGACAAAGGGGTGGCCCGAGGCCTGGTACCATTCCGCCAGGCCAGTCTTGACGGAGGCGATGTCAGCGAGCGTGCAGTCGGCAGGGATGTGCGGCATGACCTTTTCGAAGGCTGGAATGGTGTCTCCGAGGGTGACGCAGTTGATGAAGAGCTCCGGACGGAAGTCCGCGACCTCGGAGATGTCCAGGGCGCGGCTGACTCGTATGAAGTACTTCATTTTTGCCGGATCGGCGTCGTGCACGAGGAGTTCGTGCCCACCGCAGAGCTCTTCGGTAAGCCATGCGCCCATCCTACCTGTACCGAGTATGAATATCTTCATTGTGAGACCCTGCGCTCCCCGTAGCAGCCGAGAACCCTGAAGCCCCGCGCGATGCCTTCTGAAGCCTTGATGGCAGTCGCGACCTTCGGGTCGTCTTCCTCTCCTTCAAAGTCGATGAAGATGGCATAGTCGCCGGGCTTGTCGGGAACGGACTCGATGCGGGTGAGATTGATGCCTGTCTTGGCGAAGATCTCGAGGATGCCGAAGAGTCCTCCCGCCTTGTCCGTCGCATTGAACACGACCGAACATTTCATGAGGGGTGCGGAGAGGCCCTTCTGAGAGGCTATTGCCTCGGCAAAGGCAGGAGAGGGAACCTCACCCCGCCTCGAAAGCACGAAGAAGCGGGTGCGGTTGACCTCGGCGTCCTGGACCCCTTCTTTTATTGTCTCGAGACCGTAGAGTTCGCCGGCGAAGCGGCTGGCGAGGGCTGCAGCGGCCCGTGGCCTTTCCTCCGCGATCATGCGCGCTGCGCCTGCGGTATCGAAGTAGGGCATGGGATCGAGGCGGTTGCGGGAGAGGAAGCCCCTGCACTGTGAAAGGGCCTGCTCGTGCGAATACACCTGCCTGATATCGCGGTGGTCGGTGCCGGGGAGGGTGAGGAGGCAGTGGGAGACCGGCAGGTCTATCGCCGCGACGATGCGGAGGTCTGCGTAGACCAGGAGGGAATTTACCTGACCTACGAGTCCGCCCAGGGTGTTCTCGACCGGTACTATCCCATAGTCGAAGAGGCCGTCACGCACTGCCTGGAAGACGTCGGCAAAGTCGGGGCAGGGCATCGTGGCAAGGGCAGGGCTCCAGGCCCGGGCTGCGACCTCGCTCCATGCGCCGTGTGCGCCCTGAAAGCCGATGGTGGTGAGGCGCTCAGCCTGGATCGAGCGGCTTTCCTCCATGATCCTGGACCACAGTCCCCCGGCAAAATCGGGGGAAACCAGGGGCCGGAGTGGGCGCCGCGCACGCTCGAGGACGGACTCTTCGCGTTCGGGATCGCGGATGCCGTCCGGCTTGAACGTGCGGGCCAGGAGGGCCTTTTCCATGCGCTCTTCGAGCAGGGAAAGGAGGCGTTCGTCGATGCGGTCGATGTCGTTGCGGAGTTCTTCGAGGTTCATGGTCTCTCCCGGGAAGGTTGTGCGAAATCGTATGACTCCGAGGCAATGGCCAGATCGGCCAGGACTATGGCGAGGGACGCCTCGAGGACCACTGCGGCGCGGAGGGCGATGCAGGCGTCGTGGCGGCCCTTGGCTTCCAGTGTGCCCATGTTGCCGCTGTCGAGGTCGATGGTCCTCTGGGGCAGGGCGATGGAGGAGGCAGGCTTCATGGCCACGCGGCAGACAAGCTCGTTGCCATTGGTGATGCCGCCGTTCATGCCGCCTGCGCCGTTCTTCGAGGTTGTTCCAGAAACCGAGACGATCGGGTCGTTGTGCTGGCTGCCGCGCATGGATGCAGCCTCGAAGCCGTCGCCGAACTCCACGCCACGAACCCCTGGCACCGAGAAGAGGGCATGGGCTGCGAGGGCCTCGACGCCAGAGAAGAAGGGATCCCCGAGGCCTGCCTTGAGGCCCTTCACGCGAAGCTCCACAAGTCCGCCTATGGAGTCTCCCGCCAATGCAGCTTCCTCTGCGGCCAGGGCGACATCCTTGCGACCGCCTGCGGACAGGAGCCGAGTGGAAAAGGTGACGCCAGAGAGGAGCCGCTTTGCGATCGCTCCCGCCGCTACAAGGCCTGCTGTAATCCGTCCGGAAAAATGCCCCGAGCCCCGGGGGTCGCTGTGGCTGCGGTAGCGAATCATCGAGGTGAAATCCGCATGGCCAGGGCGCGGCATCTTCGCAAACGCAGAATAATCGGCAGAGCGCGTGTCGGAGTTGCGGAACATGATATGGAGGGGACTGCCGGTAGTGTGGCCGCGATACAGGCCCGAAAGGATTTCGGGGATGTCAGCCTCGTGCCGTGGCGTAGTGCCCGCGGCTCCCGCGCGTCGCCGCGCGAGGTCTGACTCCAGGTCCTCCGCCGACAGGGGGAGCCCGGGGGGGCAGCCGTCCACGATGACCCCGACCGCGCTTCCGTGCGACTCGCCGTAGATCTCGACGCGGAAGGCAGTACCGAAGGCATTCACGGGAGGCTCTTCAACTGTGTCATGAGCTCGCCCAAGGTGATCCGCCGCTCGATGCAGGCTCCGAAGCCTGCGCTTGCGCCGGCGGGAAAGGGGATGCGCAGCTCTCCGCCATCGCGCTTTTTGTCGGCGGCCAGGGCTTCCCCTGCAAGGTCCCGCCCCTGTCCGTCATCGGGTTTTCCGGAGAGGGCAAAGGCTGCGGATATCGAATCGGGCAGTTTCCAGGCTGACAACAGGCCCAGAAGCCGGTCCAGTGTAGGGCGGTCGCCGTGCCCGAGGATGATTCCGAGGCGGGCTTCGGAAGCGAGTCCCGCAGCGACGGCGTGGCCGTGGGGGATGCCGAGGATCGCTTCGAGTGCATGCCCGATGCTGTGGCCGAGGTTGAGGAGACGGCGCTCGCCGGATTCGCGCTCGTCCCTCGAGACGATGCCAGCCTTGATCTCGATGGAACCCAGGACGAGGGCCTCGAGGGCAGCCCTGCCACTGGCCGTGGAGGCGCGGGGCCGGACCCCCCCGAGTCCCTCCACGAAGGCGGCATAGGCTCCGCCTGCCAGGACGGCATGCTTGATGGCCTCGGCCATGCCTGAGGCGAACTGGAGCTCGTCGAGGCTGTCGAGGAAGGCTACATCGCAATGCACGCGCCTGGGCTGGGAAAAGGTGCCGACAAGGTTCTTCCGCCCGCGGAAGTCGATGCCGGTCTTGCCGCCCACGGATGCGTCTACCATGGCAAGGAGGGTTGTAGGTGCGTACTCGAAGGGAAGTCCCCGCATCCAGGTCGAGGATGCCAGCCCTGCCAGGTCGGAGGTCGCGCCGCCTCCCACGGCCAGCACCATCGAGGAACGGTCGAGTCCCAGTTCGAGGAAGGAGTCCCAGACTGCCTCGAGGGTTTCGAGGGATTTAGCGGACTCTCCCCTCGGTACCTCTATCCTGGGACCGGGGGGCAGGAGGCTCCCAAAAACGCGGAGTACGAGGGAATCGGCAATTATTGCGGCCGGGGCAGAACCGGAAAAGGCCTTTCCGGCCTCGAAGGGACCAATGCTTATCTTCGAGGATGAGGCGCTGCCGGGTATGCGGAGCTCCAGATCAGGCACGCGCTGTCCTGGTCGTGGATTGCCCGGGCGCGGAATCGCCCTGTGCAGGCTCGGCATGGAGTTCGGCCATGAAGGCGCGCAGCCGCCGGATCTTGTCCATGAGCCGCATGAAAGCCTCGGGCGTGAGTTGCTGGGCCTTGTCGCTCATGGCATTGGGAGGGTCGATGTGGACCTCGATCTCGAGGCCGTCGGCCCCCGCCGCGATGGCCGCAAGGCTCATCGGCTCGATCATCTCGAGGATGCCTGTCCCGTGCGATGGATCGATGATGACGGGAAGGTGGCTGTTGAGTTTCACCGCTGGTATCATGGATAGATCGAGGGTGTTGCGGGTGTAGGTCTCGAAGGTGCGGATTCCACGTTCGCAGAGGATGACGCCGGGGTTTCCCTCGGCAAGGATATACTCAGCACAATTAAGCCATTCTTCGAAGGTCGCGTGCATGCCCCGCTTGAGGAGGATCGGCCGCCCGGATTTGCCAGCCTCCCGGAGCAGGGAGAAATTCTGCATGTTCCTCGCACCGATCTGGAGGATGTCGGCGTACTCGCCGACCCAGGACACGTCGCGGGTGTCGATGACCTCGGTTACGATCGGGAGCCCTGTCTCACGGCGCGCCTTCTCGAGTATCTTGAGGCCCTTGAGTCCAAGGCCCTGGAAGGCATAGGGGGAAGTCCGTGGCTTGAAGGCACCGCCTCGGAGCATTGTGGCTCCGGCTTCCTTGACGGCCACCGCCGTCCGGATGGTCTGGTCCTCGCTCTCGACGGAGCAGGGACCAGCGATGACGGTGAATACCTCACCGACACGTATGCCAGCAACCTCGACTACACTGCGGCCTTCCATCGCCAGGTTTCCGGCCAGCCTGAGATCTTTCATTCGGGCACCTTTCCTGTGTGGCCCGCGCTCGCGCGATGCCTGACTATGTTGCTGTCGATCATGGTTGGCGATGGTATACATCACTATGGGGAGAGTCAATCGCCGGGCTTGCTGGCCTTCTAGGCGGTCTTTATTGTTGTTTTCCTATCTGCGACCTCGGAAGGACCAGCCCGGCTCTCTGCTTTCCAGTTCCATGAAGGACTGGTTTTCAGGCAATTTTATTCCTTCGAAATTTCCAGGAATCCATGAAAGTTTCACTGGAAGAAACAGCATTTCACTAATCGCTTTTCAGGATCAGGCCGAACGTGAAGATTTTTCTGATTTTCCTGAAAAATAGAATCGAATTCCTCGTGCGGGATTCGTGACAAGACCCCTGTCCATGCTAGGGTCAGCAATATCGTCGGTATAAATGTCAGACGGGTGGTCATGCCTCGCATGGCCATGAATCGGTTCAGGTAATGATGGAAAGGTGTCCATGGATCGTTTTGTGCTCTCGGCGCTTGTCCAAAACAATGCCGGCGTACTCAGCCGGGTTTCGGGGCTTTTCAGTCGCCGGGGTTTCAACATCGACAGCCTCACCGTCGGAGAGACTTCGGATGCAACGCTTTCGCGCATGACGATCGTCGCCCAGGCCGACGAGGCCAGGCTCGAGCAGATCGAGAAACAGCTTGCCAAGCTTATTGAGGTAGTAGCGGTCCACCGCCTTGACCCTAACCGTTCCGTGTTCAGGGAAATTGCCCTCGTAAAGGTCAAGGCCAGCTCTGAAACCCGCGCTTCCATCATACAGATCGCCGATGTCTTCCGTGCCCGCGTCGTCGATGTGGCTTCAGAAAGCCTCATTGTCGAAGTCACCGGGGACCAGGCCAAGGTCGATGGGCTCATTGAGCTCCTCGAACCATATGGCATCCTCGAACTCGCCCGCACCGGAATTGCGGCCCTTAGCCGCGGCCCCCTCGTACTCTCCCTTATTTAGCCGCCTCCGGCCCGTTCGCGGGTTGCGGGGGCGGCAAAAAGACTCACCTTAGGTCGCGCGATGCTGGGAAAACGGCTTCGCGGAAGGAGTGGCATAGCCATGGCAATTATGTACTACGAGAAGGATTGCGATCGGGCCGCGTTGGCTGGACGCAAGGTCGCCGTGATCGGTTACGGGAGCCAGGGCCATGCCCACGCTCTCAACTTGAAGGAGTCCGGCTTCGATGTTGTCGTCGGGCTCTACGAGGGTTCGCCGAGCTGGAAGAAGGCCGAGGAGGCAGGCCTCAAGGTCATGACTGCTGCCGAAGCGGCCAAGGCCGCCGACATGATCATGATCCTGATCAATGACGAAAAGCAGGCGAAGATGTACGCCCAGGACATCGCGCCGGCCATGAAGGCTGGAAAGACCTTGGCATTCGCACACGGTTTCAACATCCACTTCAGGCAGATCCAGCCTCCAGCCGAAGTCGATGTGGTCATGATCGCCCCCAAGGGTCCGGGCCATACGGTCCGGACCCAGTATCAGGAAGGGAAGGGCGTGCCCTGCCTCGTTGCCGTCCAGCAGGATGCGAGCGGCAAGGCGAAACAGAAGGCCTTAGCCTATGCGGCAGGCATCGGCGGCGCCCGCGCGGGAGTCCTCGAGACGACCTTCAAGGAAGAGACCGAGACTGACCTCTTCGGCGAGCAGGCAGTTCTTTGCGGTGGCGTGACTGCCCTCATGAAAGCCGGTTTCGAGACCCTCGTCGAGGCAGGCTACCAGCCGGAGAGCGCCTATTTCGAATGCGTCCACGAGATGAAGCTCATCATCGACCTGGTCGTCCAGAAGGGTATCTCTTTCATGCGCTACTCGATCTCCGACACCGCCGAGTACGGCGACTACTCCGTCGGCAAGCGCATCGTCACTGACGAGACCAAGAAAGAGATGAAGAAGGTCCTGGGCGAAATCCAGGACGGCACCTTTGCCCGCAACTGGATCCTCGAGAACCAGGCCAACAGGCCCTACTTCAACCGAATGCGCGAGATCAACGCCGCACACCAGGTGGAGAAGGTCGGCACCGAGCTCCGGAAGATGATGAGCTGGAACAAGGACGAGAAGAAGTAATAGTTAGTAGCATCGACGGCGTTGCGGGGTCTGTGTTTCCCCGCGCCGCCGCGGTGCGGCGCAGTCGGGGCGGCGACTTTCAGGCCCCGGCTGTGACGCGGGGCCAGCCGGTTCCGCGAGGGAGGATGGCATGCGGAGAATCACGATTTTCGACACGACGCTGCGCGATGGCGAGCAGGCCCCTGGCTGCAGCATGAACCTCGCCGAGAAGCTTGACCTCGCCAGGCAGCTGGCCAGGCTCGGTGTCGATGTCATCGAGGCCGGTTTCGCCATCTCGAGTCCGGGTGATTTCGCTTCGGTCCGCGAGATTGCGACTGCGGTGCGCGGGCCGATCATCGCGAGCCTCGCAAGGGCCCTCGAGAAGGATATCGACGCCGCCTGGGATGCCATCAGGGTAGCCGAGCGGCCGAGAATCCATGTCTTCCTCGCCACCTCGGCGGTTCATATGGAATACAAGCTCAAGATGAAAAGCGATGAGGTGTTCGCGCAGGCCGTGGCGATGGTGCGCCACGCCAGGAAGCTCTGTGGGGACGTGGAGTTCTCCGCCGAGGATGCTTCGCGCTCCGACCCCGCCTTCCTCTGCCGCGTATTCGAGGCGGTTATCGAAGCAGGGGCGACGACCATCAACGTTCCCGACACGGTTGGTTATGCGATTCCTGACGAATATGCCGCGCTCATCCGGCGGATCAGGGAGGGCGTGCCCAATATCTCGAAGGCCAGGATCTCGGTGCACTGCCACAACGACCTCGGTCTGGCAGTCGCCAACAGCCTCGCTGCGATCGGTGCCGGTGCAGACCAGGTGGAGTGCACGATCAATGGCATAGGCGAGCGTGCAGGCAACGCTGCCCTCGAGGAGATCGCGATGGCTATCCGCACGCGGTCCGAGCAGTTCGGCGTGACCACGGGCCTCGATACGACACAGATCCACGCGGCCAGCACCCTCGTTTCCACCGTTACCGGAGTGCGTGTCCAGCCCAACAAGGCCGTCGTCGGCGAGAATGCCTTTGCCCACGAGGCCGGCATCCACCAGCACGGTGTCCTGGCCAACCGGGCCACCTACGAGATCATGACACCTGAGTCCATCGGGCTGCCGCGCAACCGGATGGTCCTCGGCAAGCATTCCGGCAGGCACGCCTTCGACGACCGGCTTGTGGAACTCGGCTTCCAGATCGATGCAGCGTCAGCCACACGGCTTTTCGCGGAGTTCAAGGACCTCGCCGACAAGAAGAAGACGGTGAGCGACCCGGACATCGAGGCCATGGTACGCGGCATCCAGACCCTGGTTCCCGAGGTCTACCGTCTCGAGCGCTTTACGATCAATTCGGGGTCGAGCATCACGGCGACAAGTACCGTGCGCCTGATCCACCGCGACGGCGGGGATGCAGAGCGCGTAGCCGTGGGCGATGGTCCCATCGATGCCTCGTTCAAGGCAATTGACAAGATCGTCGGAAAGAAGCTGGTACTCGAGAATTTCGACCTCTCCGCCGTCACCGGCGGCAAGGACGCGCAGGGCGAGGCCCGGGTGCGCATCGAGCATGGTGGCAGACGCTACAACGGTCGGGGCCTGTCCACTGACATCGTGGAAGCCAGCGTGAGGGCATACATCTCCGCCATAAACGCACTCGAGCACGAGGAGGGGGGCAGCGATGGACCGCATCGAGATTCTTGATTCAACCCTGCGCGACGGAGCACAGGGGGAGGGCATCAGCTTTTCAGTCGCCGACAAGCTTGAGGTCGTCAGGACCCTCGATGGCCTGTGCGTCGACATCATCGAGGCGGGCAATCCTGCCTCGAATCCCAAGGACCTCGACTTCTTTGCCGAGATCAAGGGTCTCAAGCTCGTGAACTCGCGCCTCGCAGCCTTTGGTTCCACCAGGAGGAAGGGCGAGCGCGCCTCCGAGGACTCGGGCCTGAAGAGCCTTTTGTCGGCAGACACGGGAACTGTCGTAATATTCGGGAAGAGCTGGGACTTCCACGCGGTCAAGATCCTCGGTGCGACCCTCGACGAGAACCTCCTTATGATCGAAGAGTCCATTGCCTTCATGAAGGCTTCCGGAAGACGGGTTGTCTATGACGCAGAGCATTTCTTCGACGGCTACAAGGCCAACCCGGAGTACGCCCTCCGCACCGTCGCGGCCGCGGCAAAGGGCGGGGCAGAGTGCCTGGTGCTCTGCGACACCAACGGCGGGAGCCTTCCCGACCTTGTCCGCGAACTCACGAAGAAAGTTGTCGCGGAGTTCGGGATTCCCGTCGGCATCCATGCCCACAACGATTCCGGGCTGGCCGTGGCGAACTCCCTGGCAGCCGTGGATGGCGGAGCCCTGCAGGTGCAGGGCACGCTTGCCGGTTTCGGCGAGCGCTGCGGGAACGCCAACCTCTCCACGATCGTCCCTAATATAAGGATCAAGCTTGGGAAGGAATGCCTTTCGGAGGAGAGCCTTGCCGCGATCACCGTGTCCACGCGCCGGGTCGCGGAGATCGCGAACATCTCCTTCGACGAGGGAATGCCCTATGTCGGCCGCAGGGCCTTCGCGCACAAGGGCGGCATGCACATCGACGCGGTGATGAAGGACCCGGTCTCCTTCGAGCATGTCGAGCCTCCGCTGGTCGGCAACGACCGGCGCTTCCTCGCCAGCGAGGTGGGCGGGCGCTCTGTCATCCTCGACAAGATCAGGAAGATCGACCCGAGCCTCGGCAAGGACTCTCCTTCGGTTGCCCTCATCGTCGAGCGGCTCAAGGAGATGGAGCGCGACGGCTACCAGTTCGAGGGCGCGGACGGCAGCCTCGAACTCCTCATGAGGAAGGCTACGGGCAAGTACAAGCCTTTTTTCCAATTGGGACATTACCGGACGATCGGTGAGCAGCCCGTCGCCGACAAGGCCCACTGCGCGACAGCCCTCGTCAAGGTGGAGGTCGAGGGTGTTTCGGAGATCTCTGCTGCCGAGGGTGACGGGCCGGTGAATGCCCTTGACCTGGCCCTCCGAAAGGCCCTCGAGCGCTTCTATCCAAATATCGCATCGATGCGGCTGGTTGACTTCAAGGTCCGTGTCATCGACTCTGGTGCCACTGCCTCGGCTGTCAGGGTCCTCATCGAGAGCGCGGACCAAAGCGGCGCATGGACGACGGTGGGCGTGTCCACCGACATCATCGAGGCGAGCTGGATAGCACTTGTCGACTCGATAGAGTACAAGCTGATCAAGGACATAGAACGACGCTGGAAGGCCTATGTATGAATGGCCCTGAAAGGCTGGAGGAAAGGGAATGAAATTCAATATTGTGACAATACCCGGCGACGGGATAGGTCCTGATGTCATAAGGGAGGCCCTCGGCGTCCTCGACGCGGTGGCCGTGCGCTTCGGGCATTCCTTCGTCGTGACGGAGGAGCTGATGGGGGGTGTCGCCCTCGATGCCACCGGGGAGCCACTGCCGGCGAAGACCCTCGCAGCCTGCAAGGCAGCGGACGCCGTCCTCCTCGGTGCGGTGGGTGGACCCAAATGGGACGACCTGCCGGGTTCGAAGCGGCCCGAGGCAGGGCTCCTGGCGCTGCGGGGCGGCCTCAAGGTCTTCGCCAACCTCCGCCCGGCCAAGATGTTTCCCCAGCTTTCGGAAGCGAGTCCGCTCAAGCCTGCCCTGATCGAGGGAGGCCTCGACGTGCTCATAGTCAGGGAGCTGACCGGCGGCATGTACTTCGGCGACAAGGGACGCAATGCGGCCGGGGACGAGGCCTGGGACACCGAACGATACTCCCGCCTCGAGATAGAGCGCCTTGTCCGTGTTGGTTTCGATGCCGCGCGTGGCAGGTCGAAGAAACTCTGCGTCGTCGACAAGGCCAACGTCCTTGAGTCGGGCAGGCTCTGGCGCGAGACTGCCAAGGCCATGGCAGCCGAGTGGCCTGACGTCGAGCTGTCCTTCATGTACGTCGATAATTGTGCAATGCAGCTTGTACGCAATCCCCGGCAATTCGATGTAATTGCAACGAGCAACATGTTCGGCGACATCCTTTCGGACGAGGCGAGCATGGTGACCGGTTCCATCGGCATGCTGGCGAGCGCGAGCGTCGGGGCAGGGGGCCCCGGCCTCTTTGAGCCCATCCATGGATCTGCCCCCGACATCGCCGGCCAGGACAAGGCCAACCCCCTCGCCACCATCCTTTCGGTTGCGCTCATGCTCAGGCACTCGCTCGGTCTCGAAAAGGAGGCCCAGGCTGTCGAGGAAGCGGTGGGTCGTACCCTCGACGCGGGGCTGCGCTCGGCCGACATCGCGACAGCTGCCCCTGGCGAGCGGCTTGTGGGCACGCGCGAGATGGGAGCAGCCGTAAGAAAGATTTTCGAGTCCCAGGGCCTGGTGCCCGCAACAGGGGATCGAGCATGAGGTACAACGGAGCGAGAATCCTCATCGAGTGCCTCATCGAGCGGGGAGTCGAAACAATTTTCGGCTATCCAGGCGGTTCGATCATCGGGATCTATGATGAACTGCAGGGGCAGGCCGGCCGGATCAGGCATATACTGACCGCCCACGAGCAGGGAGCCGCCCACGCTGCCGACGGTTTCGCCCGGGCGACCGGCAAGCCCGGCGTCGTCCTCGCCACGAGCGGACCTGGAGCGACCAACCTCGTCACGGGGATCGCCACCGCCTATATGGACTCGATTCCCATGGTGGCGATCACTGGCAACG
>JBAXTA010000096.1:0-13368 GCA_037130415.1 Spirochaetota bacterium | reverse complement strand
ATCGCTCCCGCATGTATCCCTTCTGCCTGCCCATGGAGCTTGCCCACCTCAATCTGTTTCACGAGATTCGTGACGATGCCATGGCAGACTTTGAGCGCCTCGGCATCGTCTGGCATGGAGGAGCCCTGCCTGGACTTCCCTCCAATCATCTTTGCTCGAGCCAGGTATTCTGCATCAACGCCCTCTATCCTTATGCTCGCCGACCCGAAGCCCTGGGAGACCTTCTCAGGCCTCACTTCCCCGACCTGGCTCGAATGCTTCCTGTCGAGGAGGACTTGTTCATCGCTTTCGAATGGATAGGCGACTACAACTACCTCGGGGAGATCCCCAAGCTGGGCGCCGACCGCCATCGCGGCGCTGGTTCAACATCGATAGATGCCGCGGTCATCTACGAGGCCATCGACGGCCAACAGGTGATGCTGCTCATCGAGTGGAAGTACAGCGAGTCGTATGGGGTGACCTACAAACGTTTTCGATCTGACGGATCTGATAGGGCCGAATCCTACCGCGATATCTACTACGGTGCCTTCACCCCATTCGACCTGACCGTCGCCCCGAGGATCGAGGACATGCTCTATGAGCCCCTTTATCAGCTAGCCCGTCAGCAGCTCCTTGCCTCGAGAATCATCGAAGTGGGCATCCCCGAGGTCGACCAGGTCAAGCTCGTCCATGTCACCGTCACCGAAAACCGTGAACTCCGTGCGGTCACCTCTCCCCGGTTTCGCGATCTCGGCCACGATGTCTACGAGGTATGGCCACGGCTCCTTCTCGAGCCGTCAACCTTTGTCCCCATCGCAACGAAGGACCTCATTGCCAATGCCCCGATCGCGCGCTTCCCTGAGCTCGAGCCCTGGCTCCTTTTCATGAAGGAGCGCTACACTTTCCTTCGCTAAAGACAGAGGCCCGTCCCATCGAGGGGCGGGCCTCACCTTTCATGAATGGCAGCTACCTCGCTTCGGCGAGGAACACCCGCTTGAGCGTATCGAGAAGAACGGCGAATTGTCCCGTCACGTCGGTCCTCTTTCCATCGTCAAGTCCTGCCCCGCTGCCGGGGAAGGAGATGAGGAAGACAGGCTGATCCCTCGTCCCGTTCTCGTGATAGAGGGGCTTTCCTCCATCATCGGATAGCATCAATTTGCTAGGTATTACGAGGTTTCCGAGATTTGCCTTGATCGTTTCAAGCTGCTTTTCGTAGACCGGCTGGGAAATCTGGAGGACAAAGCCATCTACGGGAACCGCCGTGTCATAGGAGAGTGTCGTCACAATGCGGCAGAGCGTATTGTTCTTGCCTGTCGCTGGCGACTCGATGGCAGGGATGCCGATGCTGGTGTGCTGGGAATTCGCGCCTATGGGCCGCTTGCAGCCAAAGAGCTTGGCCGCCATCTTGAAACACTCGAGAAGACCGCGCTGGTACTCGTCGAGACCCTTCTCATAACTCTCTCTATCAGGGAATCGCCCACGACTCACCGAGGCGCTCGGCATAGAGAAATCGAACTTCTTGATGGCGGCGCTTCTGAGGCTTCTGGCCAAATCGGCCGCATGGGCATCAACCGGCGATACATCGCCTCTTGCATAGGACTCGAGAAGTTCCCGGATTATCTCCTCCATCGGAATCTTACAGACCAGTGCTACCTTTGGTAGGCTGGCCTTGGATACGTCCGGGACCTGCCAGGTCATGACTCGGATGCCGTCAATTCCGAGTTCGCGACACTTCGACGTCGTGGCATCGGCAAAGTCGTAGGGTCCCTTTGCGTTCGCAGGGATCAAATACGCCAAGGCCATTTTGATCGAATCGGCAGGGTATTCCCCTTCCTCGATCGCCACCGCTCGCTCAGTCGACAACATCTCGACATAGGCATCAAGCTGTACATCATCGGAGGCTGATGCGGGGTAGATCTTTACCTCAGTTCCGATGAGGTACAACTTCCCCCGATATTCAATCCTGATGAGGGAGTCAAGCCTGCGGCGGTTATCAGGTGCCTGGGAACTGACGCCGGACCATTCAGGACTGACCTGGATCACGAGATCATGATTCTTGCCGTAGGCTTCGAGAGCCTTGATGAGTTCTTCGGTGATCCATGAACATTCCAGTCCTCGCAGGTAACGAACCAGGAAAGTGCTCCCGAAGCCATGATCATTGTAGGGATCGAGGAGATAGTTGAAGATCGATGAAACGACCGTCTCCCTGACGACCTTGTCATTGTTGAACGCAAGCACCCGTAGAATGTCCATGCTTCGAAGTCTCCTTATTGGATACCCTCGTACTCATCGAGGGAGCTGTGATACCGGGAGCAGATAGATCGTACTCGCTACATGGCATCTATCAGGCCGCAACCCCGCTATGCCGACCCTGATCTGGTTCATCCGTAGCGTTCAGCGAGATACTCTCGCAGTGCCTTGTTACCGATGCTCGGGATGCCCTTGTCCCAGTTGGCCCCTATGAACTTGCTTCGTTCATCCGGGCTAAGAAGTTGGAGCCATACCTCATGAAAGGGCCGGCCAAGGTAGTCCGCCAATCCTGGGCTATACTTGGCATGCTCGCTTTGCAGGACATTGATCTTGTCATTCCCCGAGTGAGTGAGGTGGATTACTCGGTAATCCTTGACCTCAATGCTCCCAACCTTCATGGGTGTAGTCTTCTTGGCAAGTAGCGTCATTCGGAGCAATTGATAGAGATGGTCGGCAGAGAAGTCATGGACGCCCGTGCCCCCCTCTTCCGAGAAAGCCAAGGGAAAGCCCTTCCCTCTCATCTCCGAAAGAACCGAAGAATATCTCCTAATCCTCTCGGCTCCCCGCAGCCCGGCGAACTTGTTCAGTGCGATCGGTCTCGAAAGGCCCTCGGTGAACTTCCACTCAATCAGCAACTGGGTTACCTTGCCGTCAATCTCGGCGATGACATAGGCGTCGATGCTGGTCCGGTTCTGCCCTCGGCTTCCGCCGACCTCATTGATCGGAGATACTTTGGGCCCGATCCACTCGAATACTGCACAGCCCTTGTCCTTGTACACCTCGCCGCCAACATCCGCTCCGGTGGGGAACTCATAGACTTTGCTCGCATCGATTCCCAAGGCGTTCAGGTAGGCTTTGAGGCCTTCGGGATCACGGCCCAAGGACCCCAGGACATTCATGCAGGAGGCGGCGCTGCTCAAGGGATTCGACTTTGCCTCGCCGTGCAACTTTGTCGCGGGGTCAATAAGCTCGAGGACGGTAGGGTCGTAGAAGAGCCTGTCAGAATAGTTAGCTTGGTACTCTGCCGTAAGTTTGCCCATATCACGCCCCTCCTTGGATAAGAACATTCTCCATTATAGCTGAATAGCCACTTACCACAATGGCATATTGGTGATTGAGACACCTGGTCCCAAGGGTGACACTTCCCCGGCACGGTTGGGAGGTTTGCTCTATATGACCGATGTCCGCATACTTCTCGCCCATAACATGAAACGCTGTCGGCAAATACTGGGTCTTTCCCAGATGGCCCTCGCCGAGCGCATTGGCTGCTCGACGACCTTGGTCGGCAATATCGAAACCCTGAAGCGCTTCCCTTCGCCCGAGAACCTCAACCTCATTGCCCAGGCGCTACAGATCCACCCCTCGGAGCTTTTCATGGAGAACTCCCCTGCCATCGAGCGCCTCCGCAATGCGTATGAGGTCAGGGAGCGACTGGAGGGGAACATCATGAAAGCCATCGACGAAACCCTTTCCAGACAGGCCCAGGGAGGCTCGGGCAAGGAAAAGCGCAAGTCCTAGATTCGCGCGGCTTTCCCTTCTGCCCAAGGCCTCGCTTGTGGGTTCACGCCTCGTTCGTAGGGAGTACTTCTTCGTCTTGACGAAACCATGGTCCAGGACTATATTTCTGGATAGACACCCTATTTAATAGGGTTACGGATGTTGTGGATGACGAGAACCTTTGTAGAGAGTAAGGAGTTCCAATCCCGATGGAAGGCCCTCGGGATGACGGAGGACGACCTCCGCGAGCTCCAGAGCTTCCTCCTCGAGCATCCAGGGATCGCTCCGGTTATCCAGGGTACTGGCGGAGTCCGCAAGCTTCGCTGGGCGCGGGAAGGCCGGGGTAAATCCGGCAGCCTCCGGACCATCTATCTCGACATGAGAGCGTCCGGCTTGATCTATCTCATCACTGTCTTCGGCAAGGATGAGAAGGACAGCCTGAGTGCCGAAGAGAAGCGGGCGATCAAGGCCTATGTGAAGGGACTATTAGGAGAGTGATATGGGAGAAGCATTCGAGAGCATCATGCGAGGCCTCAGCGAGGTCAAGGCGCATCACGAGGGCAAGCTCAAGCTCAAGACCACGGCGATCGAGATAGCGCCGCTCCCCGTCTATGACGCCAAGGCGGTCAAGGCTCTCAGGCTCGCCCTTGGGCTTTCGCAGACGGTTTTCGCCCAGGTCCTCGGTGTCGCCAAGAAGACCGTCGAGGCCTGGGAAGCCGGCCGGAATATCCCGAGCGGCGCGGCCTGTCGATTTCTTGAAGTCCTCCGGAAGGACAATGGCTTCATCCTCCGGGAGCGGATCATGACCTACGCAGCACAGACCGCCGGTGGTCGGACCAGTGCGAAGCGGCCAAGCGCCACCTCGCGGGTATCAGCCAAGAAGGCCCCGAAGGCCAAAGTTTCGAAAACGACGGTCGTTCGATAGCTCACCACTACGAGGGCTTTGCGCAGAGGACAGCGGAGTTCTTCGAGGCAGCATTGCCAGTCATCCACGACGGAACCAGCGATTGATCACGGCCCAATTCCGTGTAGCAAAATTCACAGCAAATCCCGGCGCATTCCCTTGCATCTCGCTGCACCTTGCCGCGCCTTGCCGCACCTGGAGAGTTGGCCAATTTCTGTCTGGTTCTGGAAATCTGCATCTTACTGCATTTCATTACACCATATGGAATTAGATTCGACTCCCCCCACCTCCAATCAAAGCCGCGCAGTCCCTTCCTGGGGCGGCGCGGCTTTGTTCTGAAATGGGGGAGTCGAACCCCCGGAGCGCCGACCCGTAGCGACGCAATCATTTGAGCGTCGCGGAGGGGCGAGCCGCAGGGGGTTCGGGCTACTGCCCGACCGCGCCGAGAGCTGCGGAACGAAGTCTCGCGAGCGCAGCGAGCATTAGGCGGGCCTGGAAGCCGAGCGCAGGATGCGCGAAGCCGAAAGGTTCGACTCCCCCCACCTCCATTCTGAAAAACCCGCTGTGGGGGGTTTTTTCTTTAGGCTTACTACCGAGTCTTGAAACAAGGCTACACAAGAGCGCATTTCGCGTTGCTGTACTTGGGCGAAATGCGTTTTTGTGTATCCAATGCACCGGACTCGGTAGTAAGGGATTGTCGCAGGGCGACTTCTGATAGAGCATAAAATATGCGCATCCTCGCCCTCCAAAACATCACCCTTCGATCGCGGTCCAAATGCTGCCTCACCTCAACGTCCTCACCCACTCCGCCAGCACCTCGACCTCTTCGACTTTGCGCGGCTCGAGGACGATAGGCGCTGTCTCGGGAGCGATTCCCCTGAGGGTGATCTTGGCGAAGCCGCCAGGGGCAGCTGGTCTTGAGTACCACTTGCGGACGGTGTATTGGCCTCTCATTGATGGGTCGGCGATGCTTGAGTGCCGGACGAGATAGGTTTTGCCTTCGTGGTTGCCCGTGCCAGCAGGCTTGAAGACGCACCAGGCTCCGGCGGGGATGAGGGGTTCCATCGCGACGCCGTGGACCTGGGCTACGAACATGCCCTTCTGGATGAGGAGATTCTCTTTTGGACGAACCCAGTACTCGGCCCAGCCGGGAAGGGTATCGAAACCGGGCTGGAGGCCATGGGAACCGGCGATCATCTTGAGCGCGACGAAGGGCATGCTGTTTTCCCATTCTCTTCGCTGTTCTATGGGGACGGAAATCATGGGTGCATCTGGAGGCAAGGGAGCTGATGGCCTTCATGCGGTGGCAGCCTAGACGAAGCTGATTGGGAGGCATGTGCTGAATAGTTGGCGATGACGAGGGGAAGACGGGAACCTCATGGCAGATTTCATAGTGCCATTCCCCGTTGCGGCCGAGGTTGGTGACAGCGGCGCACCACTTCATCGCGGCAGCAACGGCGACGATCTCGGTGTAGTGGTTCCTCGGGGTCTGTTGCATGGCTTCCTCGAAGCGGGCAGTCATGAGGCGCTGGCGGGCGATGGCGAGGGCGACGCGACTCGTATCGATGGTGATCCAGCGGCGGCCCCACTGTTCGGCAACGTAGGTGGGGACGAGGTCGTCCGGGGTCGGTAGTCATGACAATACGCTGCCGGGCCAACTTCATGCTTCCATGAGTCATTCTGGGAGTAAGCGTAGACCAGGACGTTCGCGTCGAGAAAAGGCCTATCCCCGCTCATGCATCTCGTCTCTGGTGAAATGGAGATTCGTGGTATCCACCTTCACCTTTTTCAAGAGATAGGGATCGGATGCCGGTGTGATTTCGCCTGCTGCTGGTTCGGCATACCTGGCCTTGAGAAAATCGTAGAAATCCAGGAGTTCCCTTCGCGCCTCCGAAGGAAGATCTCCGATCGACAAGGTGTCTACCATACAGGCCCACGCCATTACCTGGTCGTCAACGAGGACGGACAGCAACGTCAGAAATACATTCCCAATTCGCAAGTTGAAGCCGCGAGGGAGGGGCTGGAGCAGTACCGCAGGTTGCGCGAAGTCATCGAGCGTATCACGCAGCTGAATCTGGCGCTCATGAAGGAAGGCGACTATGCACGTCAGTGAATCGGTACCCCCGGGGTTGTCGGCGCTCAGTGAAGCGGAGATCTACACCCATGGATATCTGCCCCTCGCCGCAGCGTACTGCCGACGCCTGGGTCTTGCGGAGCTGGTCGACCGGATGGTCCCGACCCAGATGGAGTTGCGCCCCGGGCTCGTGGTCCAGGCAATGGTTCTGGACGTCCTTTCGGGGAGAACGCCGCTGTATCGGGTGGAGCACTTTCTGGCCACCCAGGATGTGGAACTGCTGTTGGGCGAAACCGTTCCTGTCCATGCGTTTTCCGATACCAACCTGGCGAGGTCCCTTGACGCGAGCGCGGTCAGCTACGACACCACCTCGACGAGCGTCTGGGGCGACTATCGCGAGTGCGAATCGGATGAGCCCCCTGCCGGACCACTGGTTACGCACGGGCACAGCAAGGACCACCACCCGGAGCTCAAGCAATTCATGACCGAACTCCTGTGCGTGGACCGCGGTGTGCCCATCTTCGGAAGGACACTGGACGGCAACTCGTCTGACAAGACATCGAACAATGCCATGCTTTCCCGTATCAGCCAGATCATGGCAAAAAGCGGACTGGGTCCAGGTACCTTCGTCTCTAGGCGGAGACAGAAGAAACTCGACAAGGCCATTGTTGGGTCAAAGGCATCGATAATGGCAGAATTGGGCCGATTGTATCCGTGTACTTCTGCGAGGCTGACGCCCAGATGGCTTCGGTTCAGGTGCAAAGGCTTTCGGACAGGTTGCATACCGTTGTCGCCGCCATCAGACCTGTTGAAGTCCGACGCCGGGGGCGCCCGCCGGTGAACAGACCGGCTCCTACAACCACCCGGTTTGAGCTTGCCTGCGAGTTAGTCGAAAACAAAGCCGGCGTCGAGCGGGAACGAAGTCTGCCCCGGGTGTTTCGTCCTTTTGTCCAACGTGCCTACCGAGGGTCCTGGTGCGATGGATGCAGCGGGATTGCTCAGGACCTACAAAGGACAATACGGTGTCGAAAGCGACTTCGCCTTTCTCAAGGACCCGCTCGTCGTCAACGATCTTTTCTTGAAGACTCCCTCGCGCATAGACGCACTCGGCATGGTATTGATCATTGCCCTCATGATCTGGCGCCTCATGGAGAGAACCATGCGGGCTTACGTGGAGAATTCAAAAACCAGACTTCCTGGGTGGGACAACAGAACCACCGACAAACCGACTACATTCATGATGACCATCGCGATGACTGGCATCATGGTCGCGGTGATCGGGACTACGCGGCCCCCTGGGTCGTTCTCAAGAAGGCGAAACTCCCGCGGGTGCTTTTTATCCGATCGATGCTACAAATACGATTCACTCCCTCCCGGTCGCACGGGTCGACACGGTTGAACTTGGAACACTCGATCCCTCAACACTCCTCAGTTCAATCACCGCCAGCAAGGGCTGCAAGAAGACCCTCTTCCCGGTCCTGGCTGTCGGCACCCAATCCCTTGATTGACCCGCTTTCGGCGTGGACTCCGGACTCTACACTTCTCGATTTTAATGTGCGGCGAATTCCAGCATGATCTTTGTGCCGGGCCCTCGCTCGATGCGCACGCTGCCCCCCAATTGCCTCGAGAGGCCCTTTATGAGTGTCAACCCAAATCCGCTCGGACGATCGAAGTCGATCGATTCCGGGATGCCGTTCCCGCTGTCCTGGATCGATACCGTTACCTTGTCATTTCGCGACACTGCCGAGATGAGGATCGACCCTCCCGCCTTCCCGATGAAGGCGTACTTCATGATGTTTGTCAGGACCTCGTTCACGATCATCCCTAGGGGCTGGAGTTGCTTCGCATCGAGGATGAAATCCTCGATGTTCATCTCTAGTCTTACGAGACTGCAATTCGGGAAATTCTGGATGACCTGGTTGATCAGGGGAGGAAGGTAGGTCTTGATGGAAAGGCTAGTGAATCCCACAGATTGGAAAAGCTGTTTGTAAAGCATGAACATACTTTGAACTCTGCTCCCGGCATCCAACAGGACTTTCTTTGCGGAAATATCTTCCGTCACATCCGCTTGAAGTTGGAGAAAGCTGTTTATGGTATTCAAATTGTTCTTCACCCTATGGTGCACTTCTCTAAGAACCATCGCCTTCTCGTCAAGGAGGGTCTGCTTTTCCTGCACTGCCGCCTTTAGCAATCTATTGAGGCCCAGGATGCGTACATAGGATTCGACACGTGCCAGGAGCTCACGATTTTCGATCGGACGGGCGATGTACCCGTCCGCGCCCAACTCGAGCCCCTCCGCCTGGCTTGAGCTTTCGGTATATATTCCCGAAATAATGACTACGAAGGCCTCAGCCAGGGCTGGATCTGCCTTGATCCGACGGCAGGCTTCTAGACCGTCCGCACCCGGCATCTCTCGATCTATAAGGAAAAGATCCGGAGGGCTTTCAATGGCGATCCGCAGAGCCTTCTCGCCATCTGAGGCTCGATCCACAATATAGCCAGCCTTTTCAAGGAGGTGTGCCGTGCCTTCCAGGATGTCAGCGTCGTCGTCCGCGACGAGGATCCTCATGTCGGAACGAGTCATGCGCTCTGCTTTCCGGCAAGGGCTGCGCTTCGGGCCGCTTTCAAAGTCGATTCCACCGCCGCGATCCATTCGGGAGAGAAGCGCGTGGAGTCTATCATCCATCCTCGCAGGCTTTCCACCGCCTCCTCGCTGCCCTCAAGCTGATCGACCACTGCGCAGGCCAAAAGCTCGCCGGCGCCAGCGAAACCTCCCCGCAGAACCGGCCCCGCAACCTCGTCGAAGGACGAGCTGAACGCGCTCAGGGTCCGGTCGTCGAGCCGGCTGCGGCGGGTCTCGAGAAGCGCGGAGGCGGCCTGGGAAAGCTTATCATAATCTAGGTGCTTTTCAGGGATTGCCGCACGTAGGGCTTCGGCGAGGATCTCCAACTGAATCTGCAGGAGGAAGGTTGGCATTCCCCGGTTGGCCAGGACGCGCCCCAGCCAGCGTATTTGTTGCTCGATAAGCGCCGGCTCGTAGGCGCACAGCGTGGCGAGCCATGCGGCGTCGCTTCGGGCAAAGCGAACTCCCCGCTCACCATAGCGGGTTTCGTAGTAGGGGAAGCGTCGCCAGCAAACATCGGCGGCCTCGAGGGCGGCCTGTACCTCGCGGGGGTCGGCCGGAATAGGATGCCTACCCGCCTCGGGATTGATTGAGGTGGCGAGAAAGGTTTTGGAAGATTCGGTGAAAGGGTAGAGGCTTCGGTAGACTGCCTCGAGCCGAACGAAGAATTCATTGGCAGCCAGGACGACTGTTTCACGATCTTCCTCGCCGAGAACGAGGGCGTCCATACGCGCGCGATAGAGCGCCCATCGCACACGAATCTCTCCCCCCTCGCCGCCAAGGCTGGCCACGCCATCCCGGCCTTTGAGCAGGAAGGCTCGGGCATAAAGTGGCCGGAGGACAATCGCACCAAGGCTGGAACCTTCAAGAACATAGAGGAATCCCAGCAGCCGGAGGGGCGCTTCGGTGGCGCCGAGGAGGACTAGCTCGGCCGCAGCCTGTGCTGCCTCCGCCGCCTCCTTGAGGTCAGACACCGCGCGCGGCTCGAAGAAACGGATGTCTTCCAGGAGAAGCGGAAGTTGGGCCCGCAGGGGATCCCAGACGACGGCGACACGCTCTTCGAGGCAGTCCTTGATCGCCCGCTCGAGGGTACTCCGAACTACCGCGAGGGCCCGGAGCTGGCCCACGTAGGACTCGAGCGGAAGCTGGCAGGCTGCAAGGGCCGCGAAGAAAGGAGCGGTCTGAAGCTGCGCGTGCGCCGCGAAGGTTGTTGCCTTGAGCTCTTCCATGAGGGTGAGCTTTTGCCCGAAGATTCCCGTTTTCATAGACTAATTCTTTCCTTTGCCCGGCTTCCTGCCCGGACTGGTATCGAGAAGAGAAAGGTCGCACCCGTGCCCGGCATGCTCTGAACCCAGATGCGGCCCCCATGAGCCTCGATGACGAGGCGGGCGATGGCAAGGCCGAGGCCAATGCTGCGCTCGCCGGCGGTCTTTCGCGTGCCTGCCCGCATGAAAGGGGCGAAGAGTTTCTTTTGATCCTCGGGCTCGATGCCGGGTCCCTCGTCGCGGACGGAGAACAGGAGTTCCTCGCCCTCGCGTTGGACATTCAGCCAGACGCGCTGCCCGGCACGTGAATGCTCGATCGCGTTGCTCGCGAGATTCACCAGCACCTGCTGGATCTTGGAAAAGTCCACCGACGTGAGCGGGGCCTCGTCTACGTATTCAGTGATCAACTCGACCTTCTTTTTCGCGGCGACAAGACGAACCAGAGGCAGGGCGCCGCCCACGATTTTGGACGCATCAGTGCTCGAGAGCTCAAGCCTGAGCTGGCCTGATTCAATGATCGAAACATCGAGGAAGTTATCGATCAGGCGCTTCATGCCGGTGGCCGCCTGTATGTTGGTGCGCAGAAAACCCCTTTCCTTCTCGTTCAGGCGCTCACTAGCCTCATCGAGCAGGAATTCGCTATAGGTCATGATGACCCCGATCGGCTTTCGAAGGTCGTGAGCCGCCATGCCAATAAAACGGTTCTTGAGCTCGTTCAGCTCGCGGAGTTCAGCATTGGCCTGATGGAGCTGCCGCGTCAAATCGTTGAGATCGTGGTTGAGACCCACGACCTCGTCGCGAAGTCGCTGTTGCTCCTGGAAATCAAGGCTCCCCAAGGCAAGGGTGCCTGCCGGCAAGGGAAAGAATCGGAAGGACAGGGTCTCGGGGTTCCCTGAGGATGAGCTCAGGCTGAGTCTATGCGTCTCGTCGCTCCGCGCTATAAGTGATCCCAGGTCGAGCGAATGGCCGAAGTCGACGACCTGATCCGCGAAGGGACGGCCGATGGCTTCGCTGCGAAGGAAGGCGCGCGCCAGGCCGTTGATGTCCACTACCCGGTAGTCGGCGTCGAGGTGTATCGCCAGCACCGGCGCCGATTCGAGGAGGTACCTGCGCATGCCCTCATCGGAGTCCCTATCCTCAGGCATGATCGTGCGAGCCTTGAATCCATAGCTCGAGCTCGCCAAGCGAGCTGAGGCAGCGCACGCCAGATATATTTTCAAAGCGCTCGCGGCCTCCCCAACGCAGGGCCTGCCCGCCCACAATGATGGGCAGGTCTGGGAAGGCCGAACGCAGCTTCAATGCGACGTCGAGGAGGGCATCCAGGTTGAAGGCCACGGCCACCGATAGGGCGACGACATCGGGCCGCTTCTCTTCGACCAAGGACATGAGGTCGCGGAGGGGCGCGTTCGCTCCGAGGAAGTAGCCCCGCCAGCTGTTGAGTTCGAAGACGTCGGCAACCATCTTGCCGCCAATCTGGTGGTACTCGTTGGCGACGCAGGAGACAATTGCAGACTTGTCCAATCGGGGCCGCTCGAAGAGCCGCGGGTAGGTCAGGTTGAGCAGGCTTTCGGTGATCGCCGTGGCCAGGTGCTCGACGGCCACGGAAATACGCCCGGTCTCCCAAAGCTCTCCCACCTCGTATAGCGAGCGCCGAACAAGATTCTCGTACAGGCTCCGAAGGTCCGGATCAGAATTGAGCCAGACTTCAAAGCTTTCGCGGGACAGGCGCCGGTCACCAGCCAGCAGGCTGCCGAGATAGCGCTGATAGAGCTCCTCCGGGACGAAGGGTTTGCCGTCATGCAAAGTCATATGCTACCTCGATACACAAGAAATGAGCACAGAATTAAGCAGCTACAAAAACGGAAAAAGATCCTGCGCTACTTCGTAAATCACATGTCGCATAAACGACCGCTACCAAAACTCATGGCAATGCTTCGCGATTCATCTCTAGGGCTCACCTATTTCTTGTCTATACCAAATTCCAAGGTACCCCTTGTCCCAACAACACCCTTGTCCATTCTGAAAACGCCACCGATCTGTCCAGCGAGCCCCTGGATCAAATTTAGCCCCATACCTGCATCTGCTGATAGATCAAAACCCGCCGGCAAACCAATACCATCGTCGCTGACTTCAAGAAGCGCCTTGCCATCAGCAGTCCTCTTTAGCCCTATCGTAACAGTTCCACTTTTCCCGCCAGGGAACGCATACTTGACCACATTTGTCACTAGTTCCGTGAGAATAAGCCCTATCGGCGCCGCCTCCTTCACTGACAAAGTGAGGCTCTCCAATTCCATCTCAAGGGTTATATTCCCATTCAAGGCGATCATCGGCCCAGCAATACGAGTACAATAATCGTCAAGCCGCACTTCGGTAACAGACCCTTTCGAGTACAGCAGGTCATAGAGTTCCGATACCGACTTGACCCGGACTCCCAGGTACTCTACCACCTTTCTTGTTTCACTCGATGTAGCATTGCTGACAGCCATTCCGATCATCGAACTGATCATGTTGAAGCTGTTTTTCGCGCGGTGCTGCAGCTCGCTAAGGAGACCCTGGTTTTCCTTAAGGGACTTCTGCATCTGGTCAGTTCTCTCTGCCAGTTCCTCCGTGCGAGCCTTGATGCGGGTTTCGAGTTCGTCGCGTTCCTTCCGGAGTGCAACGGACATCAAGTTGAAAGCCTCCGCCATCTCACCCAGCTCTCGGCCGAAGGGCAGGGAAATCAACTCGCCGAGCCGTTCCTCATCCCCGCATATCTGACGGGCCTTGTCCCTGATGG
>JBAXTA010000095.1:0-13630 GCA_037130415.1 Spirochaetota bacterium | reverse complement strand
GGAAGCGCCGGCATCACCGGCATCGTCGGCGGAGCCAGCCGCCCGCGCCGGACCGGCAGCGCGGCCAATACGGCTGGCGACAAAACCCGCCCCTCCGGCCAGCAGGAAGGCTGCGACTCCCGACCAATTGGTAGCAGATCGCAGGAAGCTCCGCCGGCCCGCGTCGGCCGCACCCGCGTCGGCGGCGCGTGCGCCGGCGGCGCGTGCGCCGGCGGCGCGTGCGCCGGCGGCAGGGCCGCGGGGAATTCGGGCAGCCGCCAGGGCTTTCGCCGAAAATGCGATAGACCGCGATGGACAGACCGCCACGCAATCAAAACAGCGGATGCAACGTGCCTCGTCGATCGCGGGGGCTTCAGCCGCGCCTCGCTCAGGCTCGCTTATGCAGGAGGCGCGGCAGGCGCGCGAGCAGGCGCCGCAGGCTGTGCAGCTGCCTTTGTCCACACGCAGGCGGAACAGGGGCTTCGACGAAAGGAAGCGGAGAATGGCGCCCGTCGGGCAGAGGAGGTTGCAGAAGATGCGGCCCCGCGTCATGACAAGTGCGAATAGGGCAAGGCATATCATGATGCCCTCGAAGCCCTGGACAGGCTCCCAGGGGATGGGCCCGGGTGCAAGGTCCCAGGAGCCGAAGGCTCGGGCCAAGGCAGCGGCAACATTGTTGGCCAAGGCAGCAGCGGGCCGCAGGACAGCGGAAGCCAGCTTCCCGAAGGCTGCCCAAGGCTCGACCAGACCCAGGAGGAGGGGGAGGCCGGCCAGGGCCGCTACCGCAACAAGGGAGAAGGCCGCTGCATGGACGAGAGGACGCCCCGGACGGTAACGGAAGAACCTGGCACGCTTTCCCGGAAAGGCGCGACGCAGGGCGACAAGGCCATCCTGAAAGGCCCCGAGGGGGCAGAGAAAGGAGCAATAGACACGACCCAGGGTCAGCGTGGCCAGCAGCATGACAATTATGACGACAATGGCGCCGAGGCCAGCCCCGGCTGCGAGCCGGAGGGAGGGGGCGACAGCGAGCCGCTCGAGTGCGGGGAAAAGCTGAAGCCCCGGAAGGAGGTCGAGCACTGAAGCTTCCCGCGACGAGGGAAGGAGGAAGAGCCAGGAATAAAGGACAAGGATGAGGGAGGAGCCAGCGACACGGAGTGCCACCAGGGGGGATCTCCAGCCCTTCCGACTCACCCTGCCCCTCCTAGCCATGGGAAATTCCGGAAGCCCTCAGAGCTGGATCCGCCGGATGTCGAGGCTTGTCAGGTCGGCGCTGCCGAGGCCAAGGGCAGCGGCCATCCCGATGTAGGGAAAGGTCCTCTGGCCCGATCCGAAGCTCTTCGCGGAGGCGGCGTCCACTGCCACGATGTCGGGACTGAGGATCTGCATGCCGAGCTCGGCGTAGCGTGTGGAGCCATTGCCCCTCGGCCCCCCCGTCAGCATCACGCGAGAAGCGTCCACGACCGTGAGTTTCGGCCTGACGGCCAGGGCAACCTCGGCGATGCAGCGGTCGAGGCCCTGGAAGTGGAAGGCCTGCCGGTCCCAGACCGTGCCCATGAGGTTCTTGAGCGCGCAGGTCATGCCCGCCCCGCCGTGGGACTTGAGCACCGGCACGTTGATGATGGAATCGGCCTCGAGGAGGAGTTCGTGCACCTTGACCGATGAAAGGGTGGTGGCGCCCCGCATTTCCACCTTGTGGTAATAGGATTCGCTGCCGGCAGGAGCCACCGTGGCACCCGCCTGCCTCGCTGCGGCCTCGATGCCGGAGCTCTTGTAGCAGGCCCGCCATTCGTCGCAACTATGATCGACGACATAGACCCTTTTCGCGCCGGCCGCCAGGCAGGCTTCGATGATGGCCGCCACGAGGAGGGGATTGGTGTTGGCCGCCCGGTCGGGAGCCACGTCCCAGCCGATGTTGGGTTTTATGACGACTGTTTCTCCCTTGGCCACAAAGCGCCCCATGCCTCCGAGGGCCGCTATGCCCGCAGTGAAGAGCTTCACCGGGCCGTCAGCGGCGGCAGACGTCCCCGTCGGGCCCTTGACGGCCACGAGCTGGGGAAGGGCTTCGGAAACCGGAACCCTGCCACCGTCCCAGCTCTCCGCGGCAGGCCCGAATCCCCCCGGTTCCCCGGCCGGCGACGCTCGCAGCGTCGACGATCCCCGCATGGCTCGCGTCGCCGGCGATCCCCCTGCGTCGAGCATCGCAGCAAAGAGCCGCCCGCCTGCCAGAAGTCCGGCAGAGGCAACACCCAGGCCTGCCATGCGCTTGATGAACTCCCTTCGATCCATTGCTCCCCTCCCCCGCGCGTCCCTTCGGGCCTGGCTACACGTTGAATTTGAAGAAGATCACATCGCCGTCCTGCGCCATCGCCGTGGCGATGGCGCGCGTACGGATGTCGTGCCAGACGGCCTGGCTATACATTGAACTTGAAGAAGATCACATCGCCGTCTTGCACGACGTAGTCCTTGCCTTCCTGCCTGAGCTTCCCGGCTTCCTTGATGGCCCTTTCGGTGCCCAGAAGGACAAGATCGTCATAACTATAAATTTCAGCCTTGATGAAGCCCTTTTCGAAGTCGGTGTGGATGACCCCGGCTGCCTGGGGAGCCCTGTCGCCTGCCTTGATGGTCCAGGCGCGGCACTCGTCCTCGCCCGCGGTGAAGAAGGTGCGGAGGCCCAGGAGGCGGTAGGCGGCGTGGATGAGGGAGGCGAGCCCCGTCTCCTCAAGGCCAAGTTCGGAGAGGAACTCGCGCCTTTCCTCCTCGCTGCCGAGGTCGCCGAGCTCGGCCTCGAACTTGCCGCAGATCACCACGGCCTCCGAACCGATCGCGGCGGCGGCACGGCGCACGGCCTCGATGTGGGCATTGCCGGACTTCATGCCCTCCTCGTCGGTGTTGCAGACAAAGAGTTCCTTCTTCATGGTAATGAGAAAGGCCTTCTTTATGGCTTCGGCCTCTTCGGGGTCAAGGGCGACGGTGCGGGCCGCCCTTCCCTCCTGGAGGGCTGGGCGGATTTTTGCGAGGGCGGAAAGCTCGCGCTCCGTCTCCTTTTTTATCTGCGCATCCTGGACCTTGAGCTGCTTCTGGAGCTTCTCGACGCGCTTGTCCACCGTGTCGAGGTCAGCCAGGGCAAGCTCCGTGTGGATGACCTCGATGTCGTCCGCGGGATCGACCTTGTTGGCCACGTGGATGATGTCCGCGTCCTCGAAGCAGCGCACGACGTGGGCGATCATGCCGACCTCGCGGATGTGTGAGAGAAACTGGTTGCCCAGCCCCTCACCCTTCGAGGCACCGCGCACGAGGCCCGCGATGTCCACGAATTCCACGATGGCAGGCACCGTCTTTTTCGGCTTGAACATGGCCGAGAGCCTTGTAAGGCGTGCGTCGGGTACCGCCACGATGCCGACATTGGGATCGATGGTGCAGAAGGGATAGTTGGCAGCCTCGGCCTTGGCGCTCGTCAGGGCCGAAAATATGGTGGACTTGCCGACGTTGGGTAGTCCGACGATTCCGCAATTGAGGGGCATCTTTCCTCGCAGGGTCTCAAGATGCCCCACTCTAGTGAAAAAGCCGGGTCCGGGTATATGGGGAGGCTGGACGCGGCGCCCTCAGCCCTGGGAGAGGGCGACAGGCCACTTCCCTCATTCCTCCAGAGGAAAGGTCAGGATGGAGGAAGTCCCTGTGTCGGCGCCCTTCATGCTGAAACCGCCGCCGATCTGTCCGGAAAGGCCGTGAATGAGCTTCATGCCCATCCCAGCATGGTTTTTATGATCAAAGCCTGACGGCAGGCCGACGCCATCGTCACGTACAATCAGTTCAGCGCCGACTTCGGTCCTGCGGAGCGAAACGAGGACCTGGCCCGGGTGATCCCCGGGAAATGCATACTTGATGCTATTGGTCAGCAATTCCGTCAGTATCAGGGCGATCGGCACGGCGATTGGAGTCTTTACCGAAAGCTCCTCCATTTCGGTCCTGAAATGGATCATTCCCTTGAAAGCGGATACCGCCGAAACGACTTCCAGACAATAGGTATCGAGCCGCAGCTCGCTGAAGCTGCCACTCTGATATAAGAGCGCATAGAGCTGCGAAATGGTTCGGACCCGTCCTTCCAGTTCCCCGAGGGTATCCCGTGCCTCGGCACTCTCCGCTTCCTCCGCGGACAGGCTCACGAGGGCGCTGATCATGTTGAAGCTGTTCTTGACGCGGTGCTGGAGTTCGCTGAGGAGGGTGCGTTTTTCCTCACTCACTACGCGCAAGGCTGCCTCGATGGCCAAGCGGTCGCCGATGTCGTGGGCCATGGCAAACATGACGGGCCTTCCCTGCCAGGAGTAGGACCCGCCGACGATCTCGACGGGAAAGATGGTCCCGTCCTTTTTCCGGTGCCAGCGAAGGGGGATGAAGGATGTGGCTTTGTCCTGGGCCTGTGCCGTGGAGATCACGGCTTCGGTGCTGACGTCGTCGATGGTCATGCCGTCGACCAGCTCTTCCCTCCCGAATCCATAGAGCCTGGTAAAGGACTCGTTCACATCGATGATCTTGAGTGTCTCAAGGTCGAAGATGCAAATCGCAAAGACCTCGTTGTCGAAGATGATGCGGTATTTTTCCTCGCTGCTGCGGAGATCCGCGGTAAGCCGGGCCGCAATCCTTTGCGCCTGGTTTCGGGTTCGCAACAGGACATGGAAGACGGAAAAAAGCAGCAAGGATATCAGGATTCCCATCAACAGGATGAACCAGAAGAGGCTATTGTCCGACTTAAAAGTCGCACCGCGGGGGTTGGAAAAACCGAGGGTCCACTCCAGGCCTGCCATGTTCACGGTACTTGTCTTTGACAGGCTTCCGCGCGGCCTGGCTACTTCCCCGGAAATGCTGCCGCTGTCAAAAAGCAGCGAGGAATCCGACCCTGCGCCGCCAAGATGTATCTGAAGAGAAAGCTGCTGATCATGGTACTTCGCTGTCCAGGCAGCCAGGACCGAATTCATCTGGTCGTTCAATCGATACGGGCTGTACACCCATCCCATGATGGCTGCCCGGCGTTCTCCGATGGTTCCGGTTGGCATGCCTTGCTTATAGACAGGCAGATACAGGAGGATCCCCGGCTGGGGATTCTCTTTGGTTTCCTGGACCAGGCGCACTATTCCCGAAAGCCTTGGCAATCCTGTATCACGGGCGTCTTCCATGGCACTGCGTCGCACAGGCTCGGAAAACATGTCGTAACCGAAGGCCCGGAGATTCTGTCCTGCGAAGGGCTCGAGATAGATGATCGAGGAATAGATCGGACGTGGACCCTCGGGCCAGACCATATACGAGGGAAAGCCCTCGGCGCGGATTTCGCCTGTATTGCGAGCAAGTTGGTCTGGCTGGATAAGCAGGGAATAGCCGATGCTCTGGATGCCAGGAAGGTCCGATCCTAAGTCAAGCGCGGTCGTAAAGACCTTCCATTGATGTCGCGAAACAGTTTCGGATGTATCGAAAAACGCAGCGCCTGCATGGAGAACACGCGTAAAATCGTCAAACCTCTCAAGGATAAGGAATTGGATCTCGTCGCAGGCAGCATTGAAGCGGAGACGAGCCTCGGCTCTGGAATGGTTCCCTTCATGGGTAGCAATGAGAACGGTCAGGCCAAGACAGAAAACCAGGATTACGACCTGTCCCGCTCGAAAAAAGATGCGCATTTTGTCCTTATGCTTTGTCTCAGCAAGAAAAGCCTGAATATCGGCTCGAAAGTCCGCTGAAAACAAATCGCAGGACTCTATCATGCAGGATGCAAAGTGTCAAATTTTTCAGACAGAATCAGACCTTCGTTTCTCATGGTGAAATGGATAGTTCAAATACTGCAATTTTCTTTACGCAGGGCCCTATTTGGGTATAAAATCGAATGAATAAATTTCGCCCCCAAGGAGCAGGCCATGCCCGACCTCGAGAAGTTGCTTTCAAAAAATGCGCGGAACATGCGAAAGTCCGTTATCCGCGAACTTCTCAAGCTCACCACCCAGCCTGACATCATTTCCTTCGCTGGGGGCCTTCCCGCTCCGGAAACCTTCCCGGTCGAGGACCTCCGCAGGGCCGCCGACGAGGTATTCACCAAACACGCCTTCAAGGCCCTCCAGTACGGCACCACCGAGGGCGACGACGAACTCAGGCTTGAACTCATCAAATTCGAGGAGCGCGGCGGGGTAAAGCTGGCCCTCGACAACATCCTGGTCGTTTCGGCAAGCCAGCAGGCCCTCGACATGATGCCCAAGCTCTTCGTCGATCCTGGAGACTATGTCATCGCGGGGCGGCCGACCTATGTCGGCGCCATACAGGCCATCACCGCCTACCAGGGCAGGGTCCTCGGTATCCCCTTCAGCCCCGAAAACGACGGCTTTGACATGGACGAGCTCGAACGGCGCTTTGGGCGTGCCGTGCATTCGAGGCAGCGGGTCAAGTACATCTACGTGATTCCCGACTTCCAGAACCCCTCCGGCATCTGCTGGAGCCTGGCCAAACGGAGGGCCCTCCTCGACTTTGCCTACCGCAACGAGCTCCTCATCGTCGAGGATTCCCCCTACCGCGAGATCCGCTTCATCGGCGCGCATATTCCCTCGATCTACCAGCTCGACCAGGAGGGCCAGAACCGGGGGATCGTCATAGGCCTGAAGACCTTCTCCAAGATCCTCGTGCCCGGTGCGCGCGTGGGCTGGGTGATGGCGAGGCCCGAGATCATCTCGAAGCTCGTCACGGCCAAGCAGGCCATGGACCTCTGCACCAACGTCTTCGCCCAGAAGTGGCTCGCCGAGTACCTCAAGACCGGTAAAATATACCAATTGATCGAGAATACCTGCGCCAACTACCGCGCCAAGCGCAACCTCATGATCGAGATGTTCAAGCTGCACATGCCCAAGCGCTGGGATCTCCGGTGGACCGAGCCCGAGGGGGGCCTCTTCCTCTGGCTGTCACTGCCCAAGTACATCAATACCGATGCCTTGATCCACAAGGCCGTGGCGAGGAAGGTGGCCTATGTCATCGGCTCGGCCTTCTACTTCGACCAGCCTGAGATGAACGCAATGCGGATCAATTTCTCCTACTCCTCGCACGGGCAGATCGAGGAGGGAGTCAAGCGCCTCGCCGCCGTCATCACCGAAGAGATCTCCGCCCACGAAGCCGGCCCCCGAGGTCAGACGCAGGCAGAAATCTGAGCTCGGGGAGCGCGCAGGACCGCGCGCAACGTGGTTGCCCGAGCGATAGCTCGGGTACGTCATGGATGACGAGGTCAGACGCAGGCAGAAATTTGACCTCGCGGGGCAGGGTCGCCCTCCTCGGCCTGCCCGCCGACGAGCATTCCTCCCACCTGCGCGGGGCAGCCGCGGCTCCGCCGGCCATCAGGGCAGCCCTCGCCTCCCCCTCCTCGAACCTCTGGGCGGAAAATGGCGTGGATATCGGCGCCAAGGGCATGATCGCCGACCTCGGGGACCTCCCCTTGGGCGGAAAGCTTGACCTTGAAGCCATCGAGGCAGGCGCCCGAGGAGCGTTGGCGGCTGCTCCCCGGGCCATCTTCCTCGGTGGCGACCATTCAGTGAGCTGGCTCCTCCTCCGCGCGCTGTCCGAAAGCCGGGGGAAGAACCTCACCGTACTCCATTTTGACGCCCACCCCGACCTCTATGACAGCTTCGAAGGCGACCGCCTCTCCCACGCCTGCCCCTTTGCCCGCGTCATGGAGGAGGGCCTGGTCAGCCGTCTTGTCCAGGTAGGCATACGCGGCATGAATAGCCACCAGGCCCAGCAGGCCCGGCGCTTCGGCGTCGAGGTCATCAACATGGAAGACTGGACCAGTGGAAAGCGCCCCGCGATCGAGGGCGAACTCTATATTTCCCTCGACCTCGACGCCCTCGACCCGGCCTTCGCCCCCGGCGTCTCCCACCCCGAACCAGGCGGATTGTCGACACGTGAAATCATCACGGCTATTAATTGCAGCGGAGGGACCCTTCGTGCAGCCGACATCGTGGAGCTGAACCCCAGCCGGGACCCCAGCGGCCTTTCCGCGATGGTCGCGGCGAAGCTCCTGAAGGAACTTGCGGGCCGGATGATCCTTGAAGGCGGGGCCTGACCCCGCCAGTCTTTTCAGTTCTCGCGTATATCCAGGATCTGGACGACGACTGGCTTGAGGGCCGTCTGGAGCTGGTCGCGGCTGATCCCCTGGACCTTGAGCATGAGTTCCCAGACCTGGGCGCCGGAGGGTGTTGTGGAATCCGAGGCACCGAAACCGACGATGTCCCCTCCCGCCTCCGCGACTGCGCTCATGATCTTGGCGAAGACGCCCTTCCCTGAGGCCGTTGTCGCGGTAACCCTGACACCCTTGGTGCGACCTCCGAGAAGCTTGAGGAAGGTACGGAAGATGTCGGTCTCGGTAATGATCCCTGCAATGCTGCCGTTTGTGATCACCGGGAGGCCGCCGATCTTGCGGTCGGCCATGATGAGGGCCGCTTCCTCGAGGGGAGAATCCTCGGAAACGCTGATGACCTGCCTGGTCATGACCTTTTCGACGGTGAGCTTGGACAGGAGGTAGGGTATCTCATACACGGACAGCGAGGTGGTCGGAGAAGGCGAAGCGTAGAGGAGGTCCTTTTCTGAAACGATGCCGAGAAGCTTGTTCTGGGCATCCGCGACAAGGAGTCGGCGGATCTTGCGGTCACGCATGAGGGTGAGGGCGTCTTGCACCGAGCTTGAGGCGGTGACGGTAACAGGATTCCTGGTCATCTGGTCGCGAACGAGCATTGGAGCCTCCTTTGGGATGGAAAATCGCCCTGATGTTACCCTGAAATCGCGCCAGTCCGCCAGAGGCCCGCGTGCAGGGAAAGTGGCCAAAGGACGCCGGTGGACCGTCTCCGATTGACTCCACACCCTGCTTTCGGTAGCGTTGGCAGATGCCGAGTCCATGGAAAATGCCAGAATCCCACGCGCTGCCTTTGGTCCAGAAGGGCATCCCTGGCTCCAGGACGTCGCGGCTTGCCGGAAAGCCCAGGGCCATCCTGGCCCTGCTCGCCATGACCTGCATGGCGGTCCAGGCTGTAACCGAGGTGCCCCTGGGCAGCGCTACCAGCGATACGCCCGGAGTGTTGTCCGGCGTGTCTCCCGGCCTGTCGCCCGGCGAGTCGCCGCGGGCCCTCATCGGCACGACAAAGCAGCTTGAGGTCTCTGTGGAAGCGGGTCCCCGCAAGGGCTGGATCCATGCCCGCGCCGTCTTCCAGACTGCCTACCCCTACAGTGGAACCCGGGTCTACGCCCTCCTCAACGATTACTCGAACATATCCAGGTTGTTCTCGCGCATCTGGAAAGAACGCATAGTCGCTACCATTCCCGGCGGCTACCTCATGGAGCAGGAAACCGGCGTCAAGATACTCGGCTTCGTGTTCAGTTCCACCATCCGCCTCCGCACTCTCATCACGCCCGATGTCGGGGGGGGCGGCACGATACAGTGCATCCTGGTCAACGAGGGAGGTGCCCTCGAGAACAATACCACCACCTGGCAGATCAGGGAACTTTCCAGCTCATCGGGACCTCTGTGCCTCGCCACCTACTCGATCGAATTCGACACCCTCAATCAGTTTCCCGGCCAGATCCTCATAATGCGTCAGTTCGGTCCCCAGGAAATCGCTGGCACCTTGGTGGAGCTCCGTGAGGCGCTGGACAGGCTGCCGCGATGAGCCTCGGGTAGGCTGGTGGATTCATGACAATCGACATCCTTTGCAAGGTAGTCGATAATTTTGGAGATATCGGCCTGGTGTACCGCCTGGCCAAGGCCCTTGCTGACCTGGACCCCCAGCTTCGACTCCGTCTCCATGTCGATGACCTGGAATCCTTCGCGGCCCTTTGCCCGGGCATTGACCCTGGGCAGGTTATCCAGGAACACCGGCTCTGGACTGTGCTGCGTTGGGGTTTTGGCCGGGAAGGACTCGCTGCCGAGCCACCCCGTCTCGTTCTTGAATGCTTTGCCTGTGGAAGACCTGAAACCCTGGAGGGCCTCCTCTTCGATCCCACCCGCACGCAAGCCTGCCTGATCGTCAACATCGAGCATCTCAGCGCCGAAACCTGGGCCGACGAGCTACACCTGATGCCCTCTGCCACACGGAGCGGCCTTGTGCGGAAAGTGATCTTCATGCCTGGCTTCACGGCCGCCACGGGAGGACTCATCATCGATCGGGTCTTTGCGGAAGCGGCAAGGGTCTGGATGAGGGGGGAGGCGCGGGACGAAAAAAGGCAGGCCCTGCTTGTTACAATTGATTCCATCGCCGCATCGGCGCGAGCCTCCCATGGCGCCGTCTGTGCCTGCGAGCCGCCCCCCGACGCGGCCTTTCGCCTCTGGATCCCCCTCTTCGCCTACGAGTGGGATTATGTACCGATGGTGAGGGATCTGGCCCGCTTCGAGGAGCGCCAGCCCCTCCTCGTCCTCGTAGCGCCAGGCAGAAGCGCAGGTCCTTTCCTCTCAGCCTGGGAGGAATCCGGACGGCCCTTCCCTGCCCTCGCCCTCCCCTTCCTGCCCCAGGAAACCTGGGACGAGCTTCTCCTCGCCTCCGATGTCTCCATCGTGCGAGGCGAGGAGTCGTTGTCGCGGGCGGCACTCTCTGGCAAACCCTTCCTCTGGCAGGCCTACCGGCAGGAGGATGAGCACCAGCGGGTCAAGGCCCAGGCCCTCATCGACCGTATGCGGCCATGTTTCCCGGCCAGGGCGTTCGCCGCACTCGAAACCCTGTCGGCGGCCTTCAACCGCGGCCTTGGCCCAGGCGGCGATCCCGGCCTCTTCGAGACCTTCCTCGAAGCCCTGCCAGCCCTTCGCCCGGGCTTTCGCCACTTCGCCGACGGACTCTGGAAAAACGGCGACCTCGCTGCCAGGCTCCTCGCCTACCTAAGAAGCCGACCTGAATGCGACAGGAACTCCTAGACGAGGGGAGCCAGTCGACCGACATAGGCCCGGTCATAGGACAGGGTATGCCGAAGTATCCAGTCCATCAGGAAATCGCAGAAATCGCGGACCGATTCGGCCTTGTCGCAGTCGAGGGCCTCGGCCCTGTGGTCTAAATCGACGATGATGGCGCGGTGCCGATCCCTGTGGACTGCGAGCTCGGAATAGCCGGCGGCTTCCATGAAACCCTCCTCCGTCTGGAAGTGCAGGAAGGCAAAGGCACGGATCTCGGAGACGAGGCCCCCCGCATCGGGGCAGCTCCCGTCGGCCGCGAGCTGTTGGGAGAGTCCCTGGAGGAGGGCAAAGAGCTGACGGTGCTGGAAATCGAGTTCGGCTACACCGACGGAATAGTCGTCCTGCCAGACAAAGGCAAAGCCGCTGTGTGCCGAGGATAGTCGACGGGCCAGGATTTCCCTGAGCTTCCAGAGGATGATGGGCATGGTCGAAAGGACCTCGGTGCCGAACAACAGCGCAGTGGAGTCCTCCTCCACTGCCAGGTCAAAGAAGGGGGCTCCAGGCGAAAGCAGGCATTCCTCTCCAAACACCTCGCCTGGGCGTATGCCCAGTACCCTGTGTCCCGCCGCGAGCAATCCGATACTTCCCGAAACGAGGGCATGGATGGACGTGCCAGGCCCACCAAGCCGCTCCCCAGCCTCGTAGGAGACAAGCACCGATGACGAGGCAAGCCCTTCTATGGCGAGGGAGGAAAGACCCGCGAAGGAAGGGCATGAACGGAGAAAGGCCCCGACGCTGAAACGCCGCGCCCGGTCCGCACCGAGGTCGTTCTTGTCTATGAGCGCGACGTAGCGTGAAACAGGGATCGGAACTGACTCAATGGCCGTCACGCAACGGTATCGGGGCGCTTCTGCGTTTGCGTCGAGGCTCTCGGCTTCCCCGACAAGGGCCCCTGCGGCCAGCTCGGCGAGGCTGCCATCCGAACCCCTCTGCTCGACCACTCCTGACAGGAGCAACTCGACGGTGGAAAGCCTTGACCCTGGAGGGGCGAGCAGGGCACCACGTTCCCTGGCAAGCCAGCCAGCCTCGAGGAGGGGCTCGAAATCGGCGGCGGGAATATCGGGAAACTGGCACGCGAGGAAGCCCCGTGCCGCATCCATCCGGTAATCAGCCTCGGAAGGAAGAAGGACTGTCTCGTCACCGAAATCCACAACCCTGCCATAGTCGAGATCCCTGCAGCCGGAGGAATCGCTGGTGTGGCTGAGGAGGAGGAGTCCGGATGTATCCTTCCTGAAATCCGAGGCATCTCCGTGGATCATCCCCCCGCCGACATCGACTTTCTTGACATCGGCTGCTTCGAGGTAGGCAGCCTTGGCCCTGTCCGCTGTCTCGCGGCTGATTCCCGGAGCGGATGCGTCAACCGTCACCATTGACTCAATGACTGCAAAGGACGAGAGGTCGGCAAGGTGGGCATAGCTCCGCATGCCCGAGTGGCCACTCACGCGGAAGCGCAGGCAGGTCGTTTCCACAGGGTGTGGAGAAAGGAAGGGCCAGACTTCGAGACCCCCAAGATCGTTCCAGCGACCCTCCGAAAGGTCGCGGACCTCGAAGGTCTCGCGGAAGGCCGTCCCATCAAGGCCCGCGAGTGCCTGCAGCTTGGCCTCGACCGTCGCGCGTATATAGGGTACAGCCGCAAAGGCGATGCGCCGTTCTGCGTGGAGGAGGGCGGTCAGGCCGACAACATGGTCGTCGTGGGCGTGGGTGAGAAAAACCCCCCGAAGGTCGTTGACCCCAAGGCCGACCGCTTCGAGGCTCTCCCTGACATGGGGACCCGCATCTATCAGCCAGGCTTCGCCGCGGTGCACGACAAGGCTCGACATGCAGGGTCGGGCTATATCCCAGCCATCCCCCTCCCCGAGATGCACGACCGAGAAAAGTGGCCGCGAAATGGCACGGGAAGGAAGCTCGTAGGGACGGGCGTAGCGCTCGGTCGGCTTCAGGTTGAGATCGATTTCAGCCACTTCGTCGCCATGGAAGAACTGGTAGCGGTTGGGACCGAGCCTCCGGAGGAAGGAGCCACCCCGGAGTTCGGTGGCAGGTCCCTCGACGGCGCAGAACTCAAGGAGGGACTCCGAACAGCGGAAACTCCCAAAGGCGAACTTCAGCTTCATCCTGAGGAGTTCATGAGCCAGGGTGGCCGAAAGTCCCGAGCCTTCGAGGGCCGTGGCTTCCACCATCCCGTAGTTCCCGAGGTGCACATAACGTGCCATCGACTCGAGGTCCTGCTTCAAGCCTATGATGAGGGGGCGCTGGCCGGAATTGTTTGGGTGACCTGGAATGAGCATCCCCTGCCGGTAGAGCATCTGAAGTACGGGGAACTCGATGAGGTTGGAAAAATGGCCACCCTGCACAGGAAGCTCGGAAAGGAGGATGGCATTCGGCCCCGTCTCCCAGCTCTTGCCCCCTGCCCCAGTCCAAGAAATCGCTCCGGCAATCTTGAGCAGCTTGTAGACGTTTTCCGGGCAGCCGCAGAGTATTCGCAGACCCGATTCCCCGATTTCAACCAGACTCACGCCCGCAGAAACCTGCATTATGGTGATCATGCTAAAAATCATAGGCCATCGAAGCTCTCTTCGCAAAGGAAACATTACTTCAATCTCTGCCTGGCAAGGCGGAATCACTGGCCGCGGGTACGCCCGTGACCGTACCCGCGGGTACGCCCGTGACCGTACCCGCGGGTACGCCCGTGACCGTACCCGCGGG
>JBAXTA010000094.1:0-13641 GCA_037130415.1 Spirochaetota bacterium | reverse complement strand
GCCTTGGCATGCCGTTCGTCCACAGCCGTCGCTGATTTGATCTCCACAAGTTTGACTGCTTGTCCGGGCTGGGTCATGACAAGGTCAAGCTCAAAATCGTCCTGGGTCCTGAGCGTCTGTATGCGTCGTCCCCGATTTTCATAGGCGGCCAGGCGCCACAGCTCGGCGACAAGAAAATGCTCGAAGCATTCCCCATAGTATGATGTCCCTTCAGCAATCGGGACATGGATGGTCTGAGCCAGGGCGCGGGCCACTCCATTGTCAAAAAAATAGAACTTCGGCATTGCGAGGACCCGTTTTCTCGCTGACAGGTGGTGTTGCTCGAGGAAGAACCCGAGATGGGTGTCTTCCAGGATGGAAAAGTAGGACTGGACTGTCTTTGGATCCAGGCCGGTGTCACGGGCGATGTTGGTGGCGTTGACCAGCTTTGCGTTGCTCTGGGCGGCCACCTCGAGGAAGCCACGGAATGCGTCGACCTTTCGCACGAGCTGCTCTGAGGCGATTTCCTCCCTGAGGTAGGTCTGGGAATAGGCAAGGAGAAAATCCAGCCTCTCCGCATCCTTGAGAAGTGTCTGGACCTCGGGAAGGTTGCCCCAGGCGAGGGTCCGGTCAAGGGAAAAAGACTTTCCCATTTCAAGGTAACTAAGAGGATACAGTTCTCGCACGGCGGCCCTGCCGGCAAGGAGATTGGCCCCTCCCCGTCTCAGCTTGCGCGAACTCGAGCCGGTCAGCACAAAAACTCCCCGCCCCTGGGACAACAGCGAATGCACGACATCGAGGAGGGCTGGGACCTTCTGGATCTCATCCAGTACGACAACTTTTCCCGCTGCCTCGGATACTACCGCTTCCAGCAGCTCAGGTTTGCGATGGAAGCGAAGCTCGGTACTCGGCGAAAGGAGGTCAATAAACAGCGTGGTGGATTCGGGAAAACGCTGCCGCAGCAGGGTAGTCTTGCCGGTTCCCCGTGCGCCGAAGAGGAAAAATGAACGACTTTCCGAAAAACTGACGAGTCGCTGGAACATATTCCTGTTTCCCTCCGGTATTACGGAATATACTCCGTCTTTTGTGTCACGGCAAGAAGCCGCCGAAACCGCCGGATCGGGCACCCGAGCCAGCAGGAAAATTGTCCTGCTGCTTCATTCTGAGCGTTTCCCATGCTATCGTGGCGCCCATGACTTCTGTCCTCCCCCTTCCTCGCGGTCGGTCAGTCTCCCTCGAGCCCTTCGCCCTCATGGGCGTTGTGAACGTGACGCCCGATTCCTTTTACGCCGGTTCGCGCCACCAGGCCCTCGGCGAGGCGCTGGAAATCGCTCTCCGCATGGTGGATGCCGGAGCGCTGATCATCGACATTGGTGGGGAGTCGACGAGGCCAGGTTCGCTTTTCGTTGACGAGGAGTCGGAGTTCGAGCGCGTCATCCCCCTGGTCAGGGCGATACGGGCGCAGAGCGACGTGGCCATCAGTGTGGATACAAGGAAGGCTGGAGTCTGGCGGGGGGCCCTCGACTCTGGCGCTGACATCCTGAACGACATTTCAGCGCTGCGGAACGAAGCGGAGTGCGGCAGCCTGGCCGCGCGGGCGGGGGCACCCGTCGTGCTCATGCACATGCAGGGTGAGCCCACGACCATGCAGGAGGCCCCCGTCTACGGTGACTGCGTCTCTGAGGTGGTGGCCTTCCTCGGACAGGCCCTGCGCAGGGCCCTCGACTCTGGCATAGCGGCCGACCGCATCGTCCTCGATCCAGGCATCGGCTTCGGCAAACGCCTCGAGGACAACCTCGCCCTCATCGCTGGCCTCGGGGCTATCACCGCCCTCGGCTGCCCGGTGCTCGTGGGCCTGTCACGCAAGTCCTTCCTGGGTGCACTGACGGGGCGTCCGGCCGAGGGTCGCCTCGCCGGCAGCCTCGGGGCGACGGCCGCAGCCTGGCAGGCTGGCGCGCGCGTGTTCCGCGTGCATGACGTGGAGGAGACGCGCGACCTCCTGACCGTCGTGTCGGCCGTGGCCTCGGCGGCAGTAGCCGGCAGCGCGGCCGCAGCCCGTTCCGGCACGCGGGGCTAAGGCTTCATGCACTTCGCGGATATCCTCCAGAACTGGCTGCGGCCGGTCCTCGACATCCTCCTTCTGGCCTTCCTCGTCTACAAGACCTGGGAATTGCTTGTTTCCACTCAGGCGGTCCAGCTGCTCAAGGGAGCCCTGGCCCTCGCCGCCTTCTGGGCTGCCGCCTTTTTCCTCCAACTGGGAACAGTTTCGTGGGTATTGAACGCATTGGCACCAGGACTTGTCATAGCGCTGGCCATCGTGTTCCAGCCGGAGCTCAGGAAGATCGTGCTCCGCCTCGGGCAGGGTCCGCTGTTCAAGGGCAAGCAGGCTGCGAGCACGGACATCATCGATTCGGTGATCAACGCCGCGGAGATGCTCTCGTCCTCGCGGCGCGGCGCCCTGGTGGTCTTCGGACGGAGCGTCGGGCTCAAGTCCTTCACCGAGACGGGCACCAGGCTCGATGCGGTAGTCTCCTCGAGCCTCCTGGTCAGCGTTTTCGCCCACGACACCCCTCTCCACGACGGCGCAGTCGTCATCCAGGACGGGCGCGCAGAGGCAGCTGGCTGCTTCCTCCCCCTTTCCGAGCAGCAGGACATCCGCAAGAGCTTCGGCACGAGACACCGCGCTGCCCTCGGCCTCTCCGAGATGTCCGACGCCGTGATCCTCGTCGTGAGCGAGGAGACCGGCGCGATATCCCTGGCCTACGATTCGCGGCTCTTCTACGGGCTTTCGGTCGAGGAAGTCACCTCCAGGCTCGGGGAGCTTCTTTCGGCATCACCTGGCGCACAGGCGGGAAACCTCGATGGCTGACCGCAATCCCCTCCAGCGCTTCGTGGCAGACTGGCCCGCCAAGGTGCTCTCGCTGGTTACGGCCCTCCTCCTGTTCGTGTTCTACAACCTCAACCGCCTCGAGGACCGCTTTGTCTCCGTGCCCCTCGGCATCACTCTGAGCGACGACTACGTGCCTTCGACAGTCCTTCCCCGAGGCGTGCGCCTCACACTCCGGGGCGAGGCGCGTTCAATTGTGACGATCCTCGAGGAGGACCTGAAAGCCTCGGTGGACTTTTCCCGGGTGCGCGCGGAGGGTGTGGCCAAGGCTTCGGTGGTCGTCGAGCGCAGGGGGAGCGCCCTTGGCATCGATCCCCTCGAGATCGTCGTGGAACCAGCCGAGGTCCTCGTCAACCTCGAGCGCAAGCTGCGCAAGGTCGTGCCTGTGACGCCCTCCTTCAGGGGCTATCCCGAACCAGGCTACGAGATGTCCACCTTCGGACTGACGCCGGCCGAGGCAGAGGTCACGGGTCCGGCAAGCGCTGTATCGCGCATCGTCGACCTCTCCACGGAGTTCATCGAACTCACGGGGCGGACAATGGACTTCACGACCGAGACGAGGGTTTTTTCCCGCGATCCCCTGGTCTCGGTGGTCGGCCTCGGGACCGCAAGTTTCCACGCCGAGGTCCGTGCAGCCATTGACTACCGGAAAGTCGAGGGCTTCCGTCCTAAGGTGACTGGCCTCGAGGAGGGGCTTGTCCTCGCCACACCGCTGCCAACCTGCACTATCAGACTTCAAGCGAGCAAGGCCCTCCTCGCGGACTTCCAGCCGGCCGAGGATCTTGTCATAATCGACTTCGCGAACGTGCGCCGTCCGGGCGTTTACACCTTCCCGCTCTTTGCGCGCCTGCCCGAGGGCTTTGCCCTCGACAGCCTCGACCCGGAGAATGTGACTGTTCGTATCGTCGCAGGCGGAGGCAACCGGTGATACTGGGAATTGGGATAGATGTCGTCCATGTCCGGAGGATCAGGCACTGGCTCGTCGTGCCGGGGCTCGTGGACCGTTTCTTCCATCCCGACGAGGTTCGCATCTTCAAGGAGAGGGGCGATGCTGCCGCCCTTTCGCTGGCTGCGCGCTTTGCCGCAAAAGAGGCCTTTGGCAAGGCCATCGGGTCGGGACTCTCCGGTATCAACCTCCGCGACATCAAGGTCATCAACAACCACAATGGCAAGCCGGAGATCACGCTTTTTGGAACCGCCCTCGAGAGGCTCGAGGCCCTCGGCGGCAAGCACGTACACGTGTCCCTGACCCACGAGAGCGACAACGCGATCGCCCTGGCGATCATCGAGGACTGACATGGCGAAGACCGTAGCGAAGCCCGAGAAGGACGAGAAAGAACGCAAGATCACCTATGCGGGCAAGGACGAGATCAAGTGTCCGGTCTGTGAGTCGGCCTTCCACCGCGAGGAGCTTTTTTCCGGGCGGGTGAACGCAGGAGACCTTACCGACGAGCTTCACCGCACCTACATTCCGATGAACCAGTGGGGCGAGGTACAGCCCCTCGTCTACGAGCTTACGGTCTGCCCCTCCTGCTGGTACGCGGCTTACAAGAGCGATTTCGGAGCCATCGGTCCCAGGCATCAGCAGCTTCTCGGCGAGGGCGTCGCATCCCGCATCGAGGCAGTGGAGCGGCTTTTCCAGAAAGTGGACTTCAACTCCCCGCGCGGCATCTCCGAGGGGGCAGCGAGCTACTATCTGGCCATGATGAGTTATGAGCATCTTACGGCTGAGTTCTTTCCGGTCTTCAAGCAGGCCCTCAGCGCCATCCGTTGCGCCTGGCTGGTGGGCAGGCTCGATGAGTTGCAGCCTGGGGAGCATTTCGATGAGGTTGCGCTGGTTTTTTACCGCAAGGCCCGCTTCCTGTACCGACGGGCCATGGAGCTCGACAGTTCAGGGAAGGAGCCCCTCGTCGAGGTCAAGTGGTTCGGTCCCGACAGCGACAAGAGCTACGGCTTCGAAGGCGTGATCTACCTCGCCGGTGAGCTGGAATTCAAGTACGGCCCGCGCAACGACCCTGAAAAGCGTGCAGCTTCCCTCATCGCATCGAAGCGCTCGATCGCCAAGCTCTTCGGCATGGGCAAGAACAGCAAGAGCAAGCCGGGGCCCCTTCTCGAAAAGGCCCGCGATCTCTTCGACCTCATCAAGGCGGAGACAGAATCCGTACCCGGCGCCGATGACGAGGAGGACTAGGCGGAACATCCGCCTGGTCGTGGCCTACGACGGTACCGGCTATGGTGGCTGGCAGCGGCAGAAAAACGCGCCCTCGGTGCAGGCAGCACTCGAGGCGGCCCTTGCGAAGATGCACGGAAGCAGCCCCCCCGTCTTCGCCGCAGGGCGCACCGACGCGGGTGTGCATGCACAGGGACAGGTGGCGAATTTCTACACCGACATCCTTTCCATCCCCGCGGGGCGCTTTGTGCCTGCGCTCAACAAGCTCCTGCCCCGCGACATCCGCGTGATGTCCGCCGCCGAGGCGCCCTTTGACTTCCACTCGCGCTTCGACGCCCGGCTCAGGCGTTACCGCTATTTCTTCGTAATTGGAAGGACCGTCGGGCCCTTCGCGCTCCGGACAGCCTGGCAGATCCCCCACAGTCCCGACCTCCGGGTCCTCAACGGGGCGGCTTCCCTCCTCCTCGGCGAGAACGACTTCACTGCCCTGTGTTCTGCCCGCGATCCGAGCCCCTCAAAGCGCCGCAGGGTCCTCGAAGCATCCTTCCGCTGGGAGGGAGGGCTTCTGGTCTTCGAGATCGCGGCCAACGCCTTCCTCCTCCGCATGGTGCGCTCCATTGTCGGATCGCTGATCCACTGGGAGGCCGGCGGTGGCCCCAGCGGAAGGCCGACCGGGACGGCTGCGGAGACCCTGCGGCTCGCGCTGAAGACAGGCGACCGCGGGCTTGCAGGCCCGACGGCACCGGCCCAGGGTCTCTTCTTCTGGAACGCCGAGTACTACGACCAGCCCCGAAGGCCCGGGCGGGGAGCTTACTGGTCCCGAAGGGGCTATGAGGACCCGCAGGGCGAAGGCGGCGACGAGCCGACCGAGCCGGGGCCGCTGATACCCCCGACAGCGCCGGCCCTGCGTCTGGTACCCGGCATCGGGAAGGTGGAGGAATGATTGATGCGTGCAATTGACTGGAAACCCGGGGCGGCCCTCTTCGACCTCGATGGAACCCTTGTGGACACCGAACCCCTCTTTGAACTCTCGGAAGTGGCATTGCTCGCCGACTGGGGCATCGAGCTGGACGAGGCCCTCATCCACAAGCTCTATGGGCAGAGCGCCCTGGGTTTTTTCAGGATCATGGAGGCACACTTCCCGGACAATGCCTTATTCAAGGTTCCCCTGGCCGAGCGCCTCGCAGCCAAGACCCGCGCCTATCGTCAGGTAGCCCAGGGGCAGATCCGCGTCTTTCCCCGAATGGAGGCCTTCGCCCGGGACCTCGCTGCCCGGGGCGTACCACTCGCGCTGGCCTCGAGCTCCACGCACGAGATCATCGACTTCGAGTTATCTGAAACCGGAATGGCGGGCCTCTTCCCCGTGCGGGTCTCCGCAGCCGATGTTGCGCAGGGCAAGCCCGAGCCCGACGTCTTCATTGAAGCGGCGCGGAGGCTTGGTGCAGACCTGGGCGAATGCGCGATCTTCGAGGATTCCTTCCTCGGCTTCCGCGCTGCCCAGGCCGCGGGAGGTTTCGTGATCGCGCTGCCGGCCCCTTCTGCTGACTTGTCGCGCTTTGCCAGCGCTGATTTCCTGGTCGCCGGGGGAAGCGCTGCCTTCAATGCCTCGCTTCTGCCTTTTCCTGGATGGCGACTGTAACGAAGCCTGGCCCTCCCGTCACCACAATGCCCGCTTCGAACCCCAGAACCTCCTTTGCTGCAGACATCCTGCGTATCGGCCTTCCCATAGCCCTCCAGAACCTCGTCTCGGCCCTCGTGAACATGCTCGCAACTGTCATGGTCGGAAGCCTCGGGGCGACAAGCCTTGCTGGCGTGGGCCTGGGAAACCAGGTTTTCTTCCTCCTCAACCTCTTTCTCTTCGGGGTCGGCACGGGGGGAGGCGTCTTCCTGGCCCAGTACTGGGGCAAGCGCGACCTCGCGGGCCTCAGGCGGAGCTTCGGCCTGTCGCTTGCGATAAGCCTGGGAGCAGGCCTTGTCTTTTCGGTCGCCGCCATCGCCTTTCCCACCTTCCTCCTTGGCCTCTATTCCCCGGACCCGGCGGTTATCGCGGAGGGGTCGCGCTACCTCCGGATCGTCGGTATTGGGTATATTCCCACATCCCTGTCCCTGGTGCTCGGCCTGTCCATCCGCAGCGTGGAGCGGGTGCGCCTGCCCCTGGTTGCGACAACAGTCTCCCTGGGGCTCAACGTGCTCCTGTCCTGGCTCCTGATCTTCGGGAAGGCCGGGTTCCCGGCCCTGGGTGTCGCAGGTGCCGCCTGGGCCACGGTCATCGCGCGCTTCGTGGAAGCATTCATAATTGTGACTGGTTGCGCAGTCGGGCGGATTCCGCTCCTGGGCCGGATCGGAGAGCTTTTTGACTGGAGTGGGGCCTGGGTGTCGCGCTTCTTCAGGGTCACGTGGCCGGTCATACTCAACGAGATCACCTGGAGCCTGGGCATCACGCTCTACAATGTCATTTTCGCCCGCATCGGCACCGGCGCCATAGCCTCATACAACATCGTGAATTCGGTAAGCCAGCTTGCCCTGGTGCTGTCCTTCGGGCTGGCCAACGCGGCAGCTGTCATGATCGGCAAGAAGATCGGGGAGGGGCAGCAGGCCCTGGCTTTTTCCTGGGCGAAGCGCTTCGCCCTCGCCTCGCCCCTCCTCGGCCTCGCCATGGCCCTCCTCATCGTCCCCTTCAGGCTTGCCCTTCCCTGGCTCTACGCCCTTCCCGCGCCCGTGCTCTCCGAGGCGGGTATCATGCTCCTCGCACTCGCGGCAACCTATCCCTTCAAGGTCTTCAACCTCGTGCTTATCGTCGGCATCTGCCGAGGGGGCGGGGACACGAAATTCAGTATGTACTATGATCTTGCAGGCGTCTGGGGCCTGGGCCTGCCACTGGCTCTCCTTGGGGCCTTTGTGCTCGGCCTCCCGCCCTGGGCGGTATTCCTGCTGACGATGAGCGACGACTTCGCCAAATCCTTTGTCGGAGTCTGGCGCCTGTTTTCGAAGCGCTGGATCCGGGACGTTACCGCCTGAGCCCTGCGGTGGCCTGGCCAGGGGAGCCTGGCCAGGCCACCGCAGGGGGCCGGGATTCCGGCGGCGACCTGCCTCGAATGCACTAATACTTAGATATAGTCAAGCGCCTTGGCACTGGCTGTCAGTTCTTCCCTGAACTTCGGGTCGGCGATGGCGATGAGGGCCTTCGTGCGCTCGCGGACGGTGCGGCCACGCAGCCGCGCGACGCCGTGCTCGGTGACGACATGGTCGACATTGCTCCGGTGGAGGGTGACGGCCGAGCCCGCGGCGAGGGTGCTCTGGATGGTCGAGACAGTGCCGCCCTTGGCAGTGGAGTAGCAGGCGATGATGCTCTTGCCCCTGCCATCGGTCGCACAGACCGCGCCTTGCGCGGTGTCTGACTGACCACCCGTGCCAGAATACTGGTTGGGCCCGAGGGATTCGCTGGCTACCTGGCCGGTAAAGTCCACCGAGAGGCAGGTGTTGATCGAGACCATCCTCGAATTCTGTGCGACCACCGCGGGGTCGTTGACCCACTTCCCACGCTGGAACTCGACAGCCACGTTGTCGTCGAGCCAGTCGTAGAGCCTGCGCGAGCCCATGGCGAAGGTGGTGATGAACTTGCCGCGCTTAAGGCTCTTCCTGTCATTGGTGATAACGCCTAATTCATAGAGTTCCATCATCGAATCGACGAACATCTCGGTGTGGGCACCGAGGTCTTTCTTGTCGCGGAGGGCGAGGGCGGCAGCGTTGGGGATTCCTCCGATGCCGAGCTGGATGGTGGAACCGTCCTCGACAAGTCCGGCGATATGGGCGCCGATCATGAGGTCGGTCTCGCTCGGGGTCGGAGCGGGGAGGGTAGGCACCTCCTGCTCGTGCTCGACAAAGCAATCAACGTCGCGGATGTGGAGCTGGGTGTCGCCGTAGGTCCTCGGGAGCCTGGGGTTGACCTCCAGGACGACGAGCCTGGCTGCTTCGATGATGTCCTTCTCGTAGGTGATGCCGAGGGACAGGGAGACGTAGCCGTGGCTGTCGGGTGGCGTGCAGGTGCCGAAAAAGATGTCCGGCTGCCGCACCGAAATGCGGTCGGAGGCAGCCCGGCTCAGCATGTTCGGCACGAAGGTGATGGTGCCCGTGCCCGACTTGAGGGCCACCCGGGGGCCAGGAGCGTGGAACCAGCTCGCAAGCTCGAAGTGCCCGCGCATTTCCGGCTTCATGAAAAACCCGTAGGGCTTGAGGGTGAGGCAGGAGAAGACCCGGACATCCTGCACCCTGTCGGCGACGATATGGAAGCGCTCCATGCAGCCCTGGGGCTCTGAGGCGCACATGGCGACAATGATGTCGTCGCCTGACTTGATCTTCGACACAGCCTCGTCGATGGCTATCAACTTGCCTTTGTAGGCATTGAGCATGCTCATGCGGAACTCCTTACGACGCTTTGTCCTGGCGCCTGCTCCATCAGTCTTTGACAATAGGGACATTCTGCGCGAAGGGCGGGCGGAGGTCAAGGAACGCAGCGGCGCTTTCAGAAGGAAACTGGTCCCTGCCTGCTGGCAATCCGCAGCAGTAAGCGAATGGTTCGCTCACTTCCGGCCAGGGGATGAGGCGTTCCGCAGGGCCAGGCCCTCCACGATCTTTCCGAGCCTTGACAGGTCCTTCTCTGTCCTCTGTGACCATACCGAGGCGTTGAGCCTGATGTAGTCGCGATGCTTGCGGGAGGGCGAGAAGATGGAGCCGGGGGCTATGGCGATGCGCGCCCGGGCTGCCTCCGCGTAGAGTTCCATCGAGTCGACTCCGCCGGGCAGGCGCACCCAGATGAGGTAGCCACCCTCGGGTTCGGCGATCTTGGTACCAATTGGAAAGGCTTGCTCGATGGCCTCGGCCATGGCCTGTACGCGGCGACAATAGGCGCGGCGGATGGAGCGGAGGTGTGCGTCGTAGCCGCCGGACTCAAGGTAGCGTGCGATGGCCAGCTGGGGCAGGGCAGAGGTGCCGCTGGTGAGCGCCATCTTGAGCCTGACCAGGTCCGGCGCGCGCCGGCCCGCCGCGACCCAGCCGAGCCGGTATCCCGGGGAGATGTCCTTGGAAAATGAGGAGCAGAGGAGGACATTGCCTGGATCGAAGGATTTTGTCACAATTGGGCGCTTATCCCCGAAATACAGCTCCCCGTAGATGTCGTTCTCGACCAGGGGGATGCCCCGCCGTCCGGTCAGCTGGGCGAGTCGGCGCTTGGATGCGTCGGGCATGAGCGATCCGAGGGGGTTTGAGAAATTCGTCATGGCCACGACGGCCTTTACCGGGTGGTTGTCGAGGGCGAACTCAAGGGCGTCGAGCGAGAGGCCCGTGCCGGGGAAGGCGGGAATCTCGAGGGCGCGGAGCCCCATGGCCTCGAGGATGAGGAGGAGCCCGAAGTAGGCAGGCGACTCGATGGCGACGAGGTCTCCCGAGCGGCAGACCGCCAGGAGCGAAAGGCTCATCGCCTCGGAACAACCCGCAGTTATGATCACCTCGTCCGGCGAGATCGGACAGCCTCCGGCAAAGGCGCGTTGTGCGATTCCCTGGCGGAGCTCCTCGATGCCCTCGGGCGAGAAGGAGGTGTCGCGGGCAAACCCTCCCTCGCGCGCGATGGCTGCCACGATACGGTCGAGCTTCTCCGAAGGCAGGAGCTTGGGGTCGGGGGAGGCGGCTCCGAAGGGCGCCACATCGGGATCGAGTTTGCCCCTGTAGAGTCCCATCGAGACCTCGTCGAGGGTGACACCCATCGGGTCGATGGAGCTTTCCTCGGGCTCCAGTTCCATTTTCTGCGCCCTGTGCCTGCGTTTTACGTAGTAGCCGGACTGGGGACGGGCTTCTGCCAGGCCACGGTCCTCAAGGAGGCGGAAAGCCTGTATGGCTGTCGACAGGGACAGGCCCCGCCCCGCTGCGGCTTTGCGGAGGGAGGGGAGGCGGCTGCCCTCGGGGAAGGTGCCAGCCGCAATCTGGGCGGCAAGCTCGTCTGCAAATTGTTCGTAAAGGGCCAGGGTTTTCACCAGTACAGTTTGGGTCCACTAACCCAGTACAGTCAAGGAACAATCGAACTGTACTGCATCCAATTTCACAAATCTGGGTCTGTATTCATTCACCCAGATTCGCTATCTTCTCTCGTGTCGGGTGCAGGAGAGCCAGTTCGGCTTTGGCACTGTCGGACCTGAATGTTCCATAGGAGGCCAACATGAATATCAAAGCCATCACTGTCCTTGAGACCCTCACCATTCCTGTCGCCGCCCCCGTCACCAGCCTTGCAAAGGGCTCGACCTTCTCCGTGGAAGCCACGGGGCCGGTCAGCCTCTACTGCATCAGCGGTGCACTCTGGGCTACGGTTTCCGGAAATCCGGCTGACCTCCTTGTCCAGGCGGGCGAGACAAAGCGTATCGAGGGAAGGGGTCGGCTCCTGGTGTCCGCCTTCGAGACTTCGAGGTTCTGGATCGGGTAGGGGCGGAAGCCCGCCAGTCCTTTATCTCCCTCTTTAATCTTGCAATTTGTCCCTCTTTAAACTTTACCAAGACCGGTGCGCGCAAAAACACAGGCAGAGTTCAGCGGGTAGTGCGCCGCTTGGCAAGGAATGTGGGTTCAATGATTTCTACTGCCAAATTGGCTGCGGAAATCAGTGCCCAGGAGGCGAATCCAATCAAGGCAGAGACCCTGGAAGGATACTTGCAAATACTCCGCGACCTGATGGTCGTGGAGGATCTGGAGCCCTGGGCTCCCCACTTGCGTTCGTCATATGTAGTGCGGGCATCGGGCACCGAGCATCTCCGACGAATCGCCCGTATTTTATCCATATCCGGCATATACCATTCCAATTAATCTGTAGCTTCCCGGTGTAGGTATTATGTTTCGACTTTGAAGCCCAACTCCTCCGCCAGTTTTAGCGTATTCTTCGTAACGATCGAGTTGACCCACGTACCGGCAATTCTCACCTTTTTGATGCCGCTGAAGAGATCCAGCATGTCTCGGGTGGAATACCTGTCAATCAGCCCAGCCTTTTTCAGGACATTGAAAATCCGGTAGACGAGCAGCATGCTCACGTGGTTCAGAAAACACCAGGTCTCGAATCCCTCTCTGGTCTGCATGTAGCTATTGTCCTGCTCAAGGTTGTTCTTCAGGTGATCAAACGACTGTTCGATCTCACCTCGCTGTTTGTACAGCCGATATATTTCCTCCATGGATTCCGTGAGATCGGTTTGCAGAACGAATGACCCGAACAAGGGTTCCCGTGACACAAGCTGCTCATGGTCATAGCCGTCCTGCTTGTTCAGCATGCGGCGCAGAAAATCCTTCTCTTCGTGCAGTCTCAATTCTCCGTCAATGTAGGTGATGATGCGATACCCATCCTTGGCTTCATTCCGGCACCAGATGGGCCGGTTGTTGAACAGGAAACACTGGGGGAATCCGGTCTTGCCCGGCAGGGTGAATGCGATTCGGTCATACTTGGTACTGCTTCGCTTCAGAGGCACGATGTAGTGCATGTTCTCTTTTGCCAGGAAGCTGAAGTTCTCCTCCGAGGCAAAACCTTTGTCCGCTACGACTACCATGGTCGTAAGTTCCGTTTCCTCAATGACTTGCCGGAATAGAGCCACATCCCGGACATCCCCGGAAGAGGTGCGGAAAAACACCGGAGCAGGATCGTTGCCGCAGCGGAACACATACATCAGGTTCATCTGCGGGTCCCAGGATTGCGTAGAACTATAACCTACGGCAGCACCTTCGATGCCCTTGGAGAATGTCGTAATCGTGGTACCGTCGAACAGTAAATAGCGCCCTTCGCCGAACAACGACCGCATGAACCGAACCATCTGCTCACGCATGCCGCCGACAGTATTGAGCAGGCGTGTGATGGAATTCTTGCTGAAAAATATGTCGGGATATTCCATGGATAGCCAACTTCGTTCATAGCGATCCTGGATCCGCTTGAAAGGCTGCGGGGTTATGGTGCGCAGCAGGGCCGTGACGTAAATATCCTTCCAATGCTGTGGGAAATGCTGTTCAAGCAAGGTGCGAATATCCTCTGACATCTGGACAAGAAACTTTGAAGCCCCGTACTCAAGCACCTGCACAGGGATGCTGGGAACTGGTGTGCGGTTTCGGGGAGTACTGGTTATGAGTCCCTTTTCGGTGATGCGACCAATGCAAGCTCCCGAAAGCTTCTGAGGCTTATGGGATTCCTTGTTCCACACGGTCTTGTATTCGTACAGGTAAAACCTGTCGCCGAAGCGCTTGATTTCCTTGCCGTGCAGACGATGACATTCGACCCAATCCGGATACGTGGCCATAGCGACCTCCATAATACCTATAGGTATTATGGAGCATAGCACGTAAATTCTACCTGTCAAGCAAATAATGCTATCCTGGCAAGCGAATTACGTTGTCCTTGGGAGTCTTGGGCAGGGAGACCTAATACCTATTCAGGGAAGTTACAGATTAATAGTAAATGAGTCTTCATTTTGAATCCCCTAAACCCCTGTTTGGGTGCATAATCATGACCTGCGGTAGTCTGCTCGTGAGTCCGGGTGATTCAATCAAGTCTTAGTAAGGAATACGAATGATGAAAGTAGTGATAGTATCCCCC
>JBAXTA010000093.1:0-13779 GCA_037130415.1 Spirochaetota bacterium | reverse complement strand
CCGCGGGAACAGCCACAGCCGCGGGAACAGCCACAGCCGCGGGAACAGCCACAGCGTTGAATACCGAAAATGTAGATCAGGCTGCGGGTTACCGGGTAGAGCGATATCCATTCCGCACTGGTACGCTTTTGTCGGTAGTGCTACAGTCTGTCGCTTCGCGACTATCCGCCGCTGCGGCTTTGCGGCAAGGGCTTGTGCAGCGGCCCGGAGAGGCCACTCCCAAGGCCATAGATATGGAAGCCCTTCTGTATCGCTACTCTAGAGACAACGACCTTGAGCTTAAGGCAGGTGACAGGGTTGTCATACCCTTTGGCGCCTTTGAAGTCTTCGTCACTGGAGAAGCAAGCCAATCCGCCTTTGTGAAGATCAGCGGCTTGACCCGCCTCAGGCAGGCTGTCGAGCCCTTTTTTACAGCCTACAGCTCGACGCGGGCGGTCACTGTAGTCAGTCCGAGCGGTGATACAGCCAGTTATGACCTTTTCAGGGCAGTTCGCAATGGGGAACTTTCCCAGGATCCCTTTCTGCGGCCTGGGGATCGGGTTGTCATTGGACGACTGCAACGGGCTGTGACGGTTGCTGGCGAGGTTGAAAGGCCGGGGACCTATCAATTGCTTCCCGGAGAGGGGCTTGTCCAGCTCATAGAAACCTATGGCGGGGGCTTTGGGGAACGAGCCGACCCCACTCGCCTCTTGCTGACCCGTATTTTGCAGGCTGCAGATTCGGCTGGCGAGCGCAGAAACCTCTCCTATGACAATTTGAAGGGCTTTGCGCTCGTGAACCGGGATATCATCCTGGTCAGGCCAGAGCAGGACCTGCTCCCGGTGGCTTTTTTCGAAGGCGCAGTCAATGCGGCGATAGTCAGCAAGGATGCGACTGTCAGCCTAGGGATCATGAACAAGTACGCCTATCGATTCTTCCCGGGGGAAACCCTCGCTTCGGCGGTTCGTGCCAACGAAAAGAATTTCAGCGCCGAGGCAGATCTTCAATACTCATATATTATCCGTGCCGGTACCAGGGTGCCGGTCGATCTTTCCAGATATCTCTATGACCGGAGTGCAAAGGACGACCAGCCCCTGGTTGCAGGCGACCAGATTGTCATTCCCTTCAGGCAGTATTTCATCACCGTCGGCGGAGCGGTCAAAATCCCCGGTCGATATCCCTATGTGCCTGACCGCGATTGGAGCTACTATGTCGGGCTTGCCGGGGGTGTGGATGTTGACCGCAATTCGGGCAACGCGCGTAAGGTCGTCGACCTCAACGGCAAACCCAGGCTTCCCGGGGCTGCCCTCCAGCCCGAGGACTCCATCATTGTGGCATCCAATAGCTTCCTGTATGGGCTGGGGCAGTTTTCCTCCATCCTCTCAACGACTGTGTCGATAATCTCGCTGGCAGTGACTGTCTACAAGTTGGCCTTCCCCTGATCAGGGCCACAAAGGGGCTGAAATCCCTTCGACGATTGACAGCGCGCCTCCGACCTATCACTCTATAAGCATGTCAGCCCTCATTCCTGTCATTTTTATCGTGGTTCTTGTGGTTTTTGGCCTCGTCATCGCCGCTTCGACGCTCGGGAAGGGGCGGGAAGGGCGCGGTGCTGGGGGAAAAAAGGCCAAGCTGAAAGACCGTGGCCAGATCCTCAAGGAAGCGACCCGGCGTCTGGCGGCTAATCCCAAGGATGTCGAGGCCCTCGGCTTGGTCGCAGACCTTGCGTGGCGGGAGCAGGACTGGGAAAAGACCTTCAAGACCTATGGCGAGCTTGTCGAGTACGGTGCGGGCAATTCCGAGGTCGATGAGTTTACGGCCAATTCCCGCCATGGGCTTTCGGCCCTGCGCCTGAATCGGCTCGAGGATGCCTACAAGGCCTTCGCCGTTGCCCGGACCATCAAGCAGGACGACTTCGACGTCAACTATAACTTGGGCTACCTTGAGTTCCAGCGAAAGCAGTATGAGCGCGCCGTTGCCCTTCTCAGGCAAGCCACGATCATCAATCCCGAGCATGCGCTGGCGCTCCGCTATCTCGGGCACTCGCTGTTCAGGATAAAGCAGCACAAGGAAGCCCTTGGCGTCCTCAGGCGGGCGATCGACCTGGCCCCCGACGACAAGGAATCGCTCTTTGCCATCGGTGAGTGCTTTTACGAACTCCAGAACCTCGAGCAGGCGGTCAAGATCTTTTCGCACCTGCGCACCGATCCGGTGCTCGGACCCCAGGCAGCGCTTTTTTCCGGAACGGTGCAGCTGAACCAGCACCAGACCGAACGCGCCATCCAGGACTTCGAAATCGGACTAAAGCACCAGGATATCAAGCCCGAGACCCTGATCGAGCTGAAATACAGGCTGGGAGCGGCCTTCATCAAGGCCAATGAGATCGCCAAGGCAGTGGCTGTGCTGGGCGAGGTTCAATCGCTCTCCCCCGGCTACAAGGACGTGGCTGCCCTTCTGGCCAAGTTCCGTGAGCTCAATTCCAACCGGAATCTCAAGGTCTTCCTCCTTGGCTCTGCCTCGGAGTTCGTCACCCTGTGCAGGAAGATGACCCTCACGTTTTTTCCCAAGGCCAAGGTCAAGATCGTGGACATTTCGGTCAACAAGGAAGACTGGGCCGACGTCCTGGCCGAGGTGGAGACCTCCAAGTGGTCGGATGTGGTGCTCTTCCGCTTCCTCCGCGCAAGCGGAACCCTCGGCGAGCTTGCAGTGCGCGATTTCCACGCCCGCACGAAGGACGTAAAGGCCGGCAAGGGCTTTTGCATTGCACCCGGGACCTTCAGCGACGAGGCGAAGCGATTCGTCGAAGCCCGGCTCATCGACCTCATCGAAAAGGACCAGCTGATGAACCTACTTAATACGATCGACGCGCGTCAGAAGGGGATGATGTCCGACGGCTGACCCCCTTCGCGGTGCTTCTTGAAAAGCCCGGTGTTTCGTTCCGACTCAAGTCGGTGCGGAAGGCCGGGCTTTTTTGTTTTCAGCTCCGAGGGCCTGGCCACCTCACGGGCACGCGGATATGTGCCGTTTTTTGCACATCGCGCCAACTGTATTTGAATCGAGTAAGGCTTTTTCCCTTCTGATTATTTCCTGTTAATCCTGACAATCCTGTTCTCCTGTCTGATTCCTGGTGAAGGCTTGTTTCGTATGTGGATACTCCCTATAGTCTTGTCATGGCACGTTTTTTCAATACCACCGGGCCCTGCAACCCGGAAAAGCATTACATGCTCCCGCCGGAAGCGCGCCTTGTGCGAGGCCAGCTCGATCGCTATATCGAGTCCGAGCTCTATTGGGTTCTCCATGCGCCCCGGCAGAGCGGTAAGACGACTTTCCTGCAGTCCTGGATGCGGAAGATCAACGCCGAAGGCAAGGCTGTGGCCTGCTATGTAAGCGTGGAACGCTGCCAGGGCTTTCCCGACGCCGCCGAAGCCATTCCCATGATATGCGAAGCCATTGTTTCCTATGCGGAAAGCTTTCTTCCTGCATCCCAGGTTCCTGCCCTTCCCACGGCAAGTCTTGGCAGCATGGTCGACAAAATGATGGGCGATTGGGCGGCTCTAGTAGCACCCAAGTCCCTTGTTGTCCTCTTCGACGAGGTCGATGTGCTCCAGGACCAGGCCCTTGTGAGTTTTTTACGGCAGCTTCGAGGTGGCTTCGCGATGCGTGGCATGGGAACCTTTCCCGTAAGTGTCGCTTTGGTGGGGATGCGAGACCTGCGCGACTACCTTTTACGCAGCAAGGACGGAGAGGCGCTCAGGCCGGGCAGTCCCTTCAATATCAAGCAGGATTCCGCTACCTTGAGTTCCTTTTCCTCCGATGACGTCCGTGCCTTGGTTGCTCAGCACACAGATGAGACAGGGCAAGCTTTCAGCGACGAAGCCCTTGCCATGGTCTACGAGCTCACCCGAGGACAGCCTTGGCTGGTCAATGCGCTTCTGCAAAAATGCTGCTGGCAGCTCTGCCCTAAAGGCGAGCCCGTCGGCATCGAACAGATCGAGGAGGCGCGAGAACTCCTCATCGTGGAACGGGCGGTACACCTGGACAGCCTGGCCGAGCGCCTCCGCGACCCCAGAGTCAAGCGCATTGTGCAATCGATCATGATCGGGGAGAGCGACCCCGACCTTGCCACGGGAGACGATTTTCTCCTGACCCTCGACGTAGGCCTTATATGCGTTGAAAACGGCACACCGGTCGTTGCCAATCCCATCTATCGGGAAACCATCGCGAGGATGTTGTCCTACAGTTACCAATTAGCTATTCCTGCACCTGAGTTCCGTTGGCAGCAGCCCGATGGGAAGCTGGACATGGAGGCCCTCTTCCACGAGTTCCAGGCTTTCTGGGCCCAGCATGCGGATATCTGGGAGGAAAAAGCCGACTACACGGAGGCATTTCCCCACCTATTGCTCATGGCCTTTTTGCAGCGGGTGGTAAATGGCGGAGGCCGGATCGAGCGGGAATATGCCGCTGGTCGCGGTCGGGTCGACCTGGCCCTACGCTACAGTGGCCATTGGTCCATCATCGAGATCAAGCTGGTCAGCCACCAGGGCCGCGAATCCACCATACAGAAAGGGCTGGAGCAGGTTATACGCTACCGCGACACCATCGACCGAAGCGCCGATGCCTGGCTTGTAGTCTTCGACCGCACCGTGAAGGGTCGCAAGAAGAGCTGGAAAAAGCGCCTAAGCTGGGAAGTGCGCGAAACCGCAGGCGGGAGAGTAACCCTGGTCGGTGGCTGAGGGGGCGAAATTAGCTTGTCCCTTGCCTGGAACCTCCCTATAGTCTTGTCATGGCACGTTTTTTCAATACCACCGGGCCCTGCAACCCGGAAAAGCATTACATGCTCCCGCCGGAAGCGCGCCTTGTGCGAGGCCAGCTCGATCGCTATATCGAGTCCGAGCTCTATTGGGTTCTCCATGCGCCCCGGCAGAGCGGTAAGACGACTTTCCTGCAGTCCTGGATGCGGAAGATCAACGCCGAAGGCAAGGCTGTGGCCTGCTATGTAAGCGTGGAACGCTGCCAGGGCTTTCCCGACGCCGCCGAAGCCATTCCCATGATATGCGAAGCCATTGTTTCCTATGCGGAAAGCTTTCTTCCTGCATCCCAGGTTCCTGCCCTTCCCACGGCAAGTCTTGGCAGCATGGTCGACAAAATGATGGGCGATTGGGCGGCTCTAGTAGCACCCAAGTCCCTTGTTGTCCTCTTCGACGAGGTCGATGTGCTCCAGGACCAGGCCCTTGTGAGTTTTTTACGGCAGCTTCGAGGTGGCTTCGCGATGCGTGGCATGGGAACCTTTCCCGTAAGTGTCGCTTTGGTGGGGATGCGAGACCTGCGCGACTACCTTTTACGCAGCAAGGACGGAGAGGCGCTCAGGCCGGGCAGTCCCTTCAATATCAAGCAGGATTCCGCTACCTTGAGTTCCTTTTCCTCCGATGACGTCCGTGCCTTGGTTGCTCAGCACACAGATGAGACAGGGCAAGCTTTCAGCGACGAAGCCCTTGCCATGGTCTACGAGCTCACCCGAGGACAGCCTTGGCTGGTCAATGCGCTTCTGCAAAAATGCTGCTGGCAGCTCTGCCCTAAAGGCGAGCCCGTCGGCATCGAACAGATCGAGGAGGCGCGAGAACTCCTCATCGTGGAACGGGCGGTACACCTGGACAGCCTGGCCGAGCGCCTCCGCGACCCCAGAGTCAAGCGCATTGTGCAATCGATCATGATCGGGGAGAGCGACCCCGACCTTGCCACGGGAGACGATTTTCTCCTGACCCTCGACGTAGGCCTTATATGCGTTGAAAACGGCACACCGGTCGTTGCCAATCCCATCTATCGGGAAACCATCGCGAGGATGTTGTCCTACAGTTACCAATTAGCTATTCCTGCACCTGAGTTCCGTTGGCAGCAGCCCGATGGGAAGCTGGACATGGAGGCCCTCTTCCACGAGTTCCAGGCTTTCTGGGCCCAGCATGCGGATATCTGGGAGGAAAAAGCCGACTACACGGAGGCATTTCCCCACCTATTGCTCATGGCCTTTTTGCAGCGGGTGGTAAATGGCGGAGGCCGGATCGAGCGGGAATATGCCGCTGGTCGCGGTCGGGTCGACCTGGCCCTACGCTACAGTGGCCATTGGTCCATCATCGAGATCAAGCTGGTCAGCCACCAGGGCCGCGAATCCACCATACAGAAAGGGCTGGAGCAGGTTATACGCTACCGCGACACCATCGACCGAAGCGCCGATGCCTGGCTTGTAGTCTTCGACCGCACCGTGAAGGGTCGCAAGAAGAGCTGGAAAAAGCGCCTAAGCTGGGAAGTGCGCGAAACCGCAGGCGGGAGAGTAACCCTGGTCGGTGGCTGAGGGGTGTTTTGGGTCTGCGCCAGAAGCCTTCATATTCTTGAAGAAAATGAAAGTGTGGCGTTCAATTTCTCTCTGAAAACAGTATTACTAACGGAATGACACGATACAAGAGAAGCTCGGCGGATGCCTTTGCTGAAAAGCTCGTATTGCCTCGGGTGCCAGCCGCAGCCTGCCCCTGCGCGATGTGCCGTGGTTTGTGTTCATTGATGAAGCGCAGTTGGTCGCGGAGCTGTTCAATGCGGTGCAGGTCCTCTTCGATGAGGATCCCAGGCGTTGGCGTTTTATTCTCTGCGGAAGCTCGGCGCGAAAGCTCAGGGCTACTGGCGCAAACCCTTTGCCTGGCAGGAGCATCCTTCATTCCCTTCATGTTTTGACCAACCCGGAATATCAGCGCGCAGCGCCTGTTGGTATTCCTGTTGAGGCCCTGATGGCGGAGGGCAGTCTCCTCCCTCCCTTGCGTGGTGAAAAAGCTACAGGAGAATTCCCTTTCCGCGATCTCGAGGACCGGCTTTTGTTTGGAGATCTTCCTGGAATCGCGACCATCGTTGTGCCTGAGGAAAGGCGCGAGGTTTGCCTTCATGAAAGACCATCCCGATAGAGCCCGGCGCGGTTACATTGTCTGCCGCTGCCCCTATCCCCTTGAGCTTTCAGGATCGATATCGGCAATTCCATGGTGGGGTCTGTGAGAGATAAATATTACAAACAATTGTTTCCAGTTAATCATGACAATCCTGTCCTCCTGTCTGATTCTCTTTCTGATTCTTCACTGCCAAAAAAAGGATGCAGAATATGCCAATGCTTGGAGATTCGTGGACAAGGTCGGCGCTTTTCGATGGCGCCATCGGGACTGAGCTTTACAATCGTGGACTCTTCATCAACAGGAATTATGAGGAAGCCAACCTTGTTTCGCCGGGTCTTGTCTCGGACATACACCGGGACTACCGGAGTGCAGGCGCCGAGATACTGACGACCAACAGCTGGGGCGCCTCGCGGCCGAGGCTGAAGCAGTTCGGGCTCGAGGAACGAGTCCATGAGATCAATCAGCAGGCCGCGCGCCTGGCTAAGGATGTCGCGGGTAAGACCCTCAAGGTCGCGGGATCGATCGGCCCGCTCGGGATACATATCGAAGCAATTGGGTCAATGTCCTTTGGCGATGCGCGCTCTGACTTTCGCGGGCAGGCTGGGGCTCTGGTCGAGGGGGGAGTGGATTGCATCATCCTCGAGACCTTCACGCAGGTCGAAGAGGTCGAGGCGGCAGTCCTGGCGATCAGGGATATCGACACATCCCTGCCCATCTTTGCCTGCGTTGCCGTGGACGAGGAAGGGCTGCTGCCAGGGTGCCCGAGCCTCGAAGTCGCGATTGACAGGATCATTTCGACTGGCGTGGATGTGATGGGCTTCAATTGCCACCTGGGGCCGCTGCAGATGCTGGAGATTGTCAAGAAGTTCAAGCACCGCATCTCTGTGCCGATCATCGTGGAACCCAATGCGGGTCTGCCGAGGGACGTCGATGGCCGGATGATGTATATGTCCAATCCTGAGTATTTCGCCACCTTCGCCAAGCGCTTCCTCGAAGAGGGGGTGCGCTTTGTTGGCGGCTGCTGCGGTACGACACCGAGGCATACAAAGGCCATGTCCCAGGCCATGCGGCACCATCGAGCCTTATCTCATGGTTCGACGATCGAACTGGTCGCAAGGGTGGACAGCCCTGCGATCGAAGAGAAGCCGAGGCTTCCCTTCGCCGAAAAATCCCGATGGTCTTCCAAACTGGCAAAGGGAGAAAAGGTTTTCACCATCGAGTTGCTGCCCCCCTTGGGAAGTGACCCAGCCAAGCTCCTGGCAGGCGCGCACAAGGCCCTTGATGCCGGCTTGGATGCCGTCAACCTGCCCGATGGGCCGCGCGCCAGTTCGAGGATGAGCTCCCTGGTCTCGGCTGTACTTGTAGAGCAGAAGGTCGGTATTGAGACGATCATGCACTATGCCTGCCGTGACCGGAACCTGATCGGCATGCAGGCAGACCTTCTTGGGATGCAGGCTATTGGCCTGCGAAATGTGCTATTGGTGACGGGCGACCCGCCCAAGCTTGGCGATTATCCCGATGCCACTGGGGTCTTTGACATCGACTCGATCGGCCTTGTGAAAATGGCGCAGCGACTGAATGGGGGCTTTGACATCGGTGGCAAGCCCCTGAGCTCCGCCAGTTCGCTTTCCCTCGGCGTTGGCGTCAATCCGCTTGCCTCTGATTTTGAACAGGAGATGCGGCGCTTTGAAAAGAAGGTCGAAGCCGGAGCGGAATGGGCTATTACGCAGCCGGTATTTCATGTCCCTGCCCTCGTCCGCTTTCTGGAGCGCCTCGAGCGCCAGAAGACCGGTATTCCAATCATCATAGGGATCTGGCCTCTTACGAGCCTCCGGAACGCCCAGTTTATGGCCACCGAGGTGCCGGGAGTCGAAATTCCCGAAGAGATCATGAAGAGATTCGAGGGAGCCATGAGCCCTGAGGCTGCCCGGGATATAGGCGTCGCCATCGCTGCCGAGATGTATCGTAGCGTCCTCGATCGCGTCCAGGGGGTGCAACTTTCCGCGCCTTTCGGAAGGGTTGACCTCGCGTTGCGCGTCATTGGGCGATAGAGTGATCGCGTGAATAGTCATACTTCTTACGAAAGATCGAGGTCCCCATGAAGCGAAGTCTGCGGTTTGATAAATTGGAGAAGCTCCTAGGGGAGCGCATCCTCATCCTCGATGGCGCCATGGGTACCATGATCCAGCAGCATAGTCTTTCGGAGGAGGATTTCCGAGGGACCAGGTTCTCGACCCACCCTAAGTCGCTTCGCGGGAACAATGACCTCTTGAGTCTCACGAGGCCCGAGCTGATAGTGGCAGTCCATCGCGCGTATCTTGATGCCGGCGCAGACATCATCGAAACCAATACCTTTAATTCAACGTCGGTGAGCCAGGCTGATTATGGGATGGAAGCCCATGTTTTCGAGCTTGCGCGGGAGGGCGCGAGGCTCGCGCGGCAAGCCTGCGACGAGTTTGAGAAGGTCGTCTGGGCTGGGCCCAGATTCGTCGCCGGATCGATCGGACCCACAAGCAAGACCCTGAGCATTTCGCCTGACGTGGACAAGCCAGGTTATCGCGCCATTGATTTCGATGGCCTTGTGGAGGCCTATGACGAGGAGATCCGAGGTCTCATAGAGGGTGGAGCCGACATTCTTTTCATCGAAACGGTCTTCGATACGCTCAATGCCAAGGCTGCGGTTTTCGCTGCACTTAACCATTTCGAGCGCTGTGGAACAGAATACCCGCTGATGATATCCGGGACGATCACCGATGCGGCGGGACGCACGCTTTCGGGCCAGACCGCCAGGGCCTTCCTCTATTCCCTGGAACATGCACGACCCCTTTCCATAGGCCTGAATTGCTCGCTCGGCGCCGAGGGCATCGTGAGCCATGTGGAGGAGCTGGGTCGCTTTGCCCGGACGGCTTTGAGTGTCCACCCCAATGCGGGGCTTCCCAATGAACTTGGGCTGTATGACGATACGCCTGAAAACATGGCGCGCGTGCTTGGAACCCTGGCGCGGCGTGCCCTGGACGGCGAGGCGGGGAGCGGAATAAACATAGTTGGTGGTTGTTGTGGAACCACTCCCGACCACATACGAGCCATTGCCGGCGCCATGAGGGGCCTCCCGCCGAGGAGGCTTCCCGAGAGCGAGCCTTCGACGCGCCTTTCGGGTCTCGAAGCCTTCGAGATCGGAAAAGCGAGCCTCTTTTTCAATGTGGGGGAGCGCACGAATGTCGCGGGCTCCCGCAAGTTCCTCCGCCTGATACGGGAGGGGAACTACGCCGAGGCGGCTGAGATAGCCCGGGAGCAGGTCGAGGCAGGGGCACAGGCCATCGATGTCAACATGGACGAGGCCCTCCTTGATTCGGCTGCCGAGATGGGGCAGTTCATAAATATCATCGCAACTGAACCTGATATCGCCCGCGTTCCCTTCATGATCGACTCCTCGAGCTGGGAGACGGTCCTGGCAGGGCTCAAGCGCATGCAGGGGAAGGGCATCGTCAATTCCATCAGCCTCAAGGAAGGGGTCGGAGCCTTTCTCGAAAAGGCCCGCACGATACGGAAGCTCGGGGCCGCTGTCGTGGTGATGGCCTTCGACGAAAAGGGGCAGGCGGACAGCGCAAAGCGCAAGCAGGAAATCTGCGCCCAGGCCTATCGCCTCCTTGTCGACGAGGGAGGCTTCGAGCCCCAGGACATCATCCTCGACCCGAACATCTTCGCCATCGGGACGGGTATCGAGGAACATCGCAATTATGCGGTAGATTATCTTGAGGCTTGTGCCTTTATCAAGGAAAACCTGCCAGGAGCCTTGGTGTCGGGCGGGGTTTCCAACGTATCCTTCAGTTTCCGGGGCAATGATGCCTTGAGGGGCGCCATTCACGCGGTCTTCCTCTACCACGCCAAGCGCTCTGGCATGGACCTCGGCATCGTCAATCCGGGGCAGCTCCTCTCCTACGAGGAAATCCCTCCCCTGGCGCTGGAAAGGATCGAGGACCTCGTGCTGAACCGGAGGGCGGACGCGACCGAGCGCCTCCTCGATATCGCGGCGACCTTCCAGGGAGGAGCCCAGGCTGAGGCTGAGGATCCGGCATGGAGGAAGCTCCCACTGGCAGAGCGTGTAGGCCATGCCCTCGTGAAGGGCTGGACCTCGCACATCGCCTCTGATGTGGAGGAACTCCGGAAGGAGTATCCGCGCGCCCTGGATGTGATCGAGGGTCCCCTTATGGATGGCCTCAACATCGTAGGAAGGCTCTTCGGCGAGGGCAAGATGTTCCTGCCCCAGGTAGTCAAGAGCGCCCGGGTCATGAAGGAGGCTGTGGCCGTCCTTAGGCCCTACATCGAGGCAGAAAAGACCCAGGGCAGCTCGAACCGGGGAAGGATGCTGATCGCCACGGTGAAGGGCGATGTACACGACATCGGGAAAAACATAGTTGCAATAGTTCTGGCTTGCAATAATTATGAGGTTATCGACCTCGGGGTGATGGTGCCCGTCGAAGTGATTCTCGAAGAAGCCGTCTCGCGACAGGTCGATGTGATCGGCCTTTCAGGCCTCATCACCCCCTCGCTCGAGGAGATGACCCGGGTGGCCAGCATGATGGAAGAGCGTGGCATGAAGCTGCCTCTGCTTGTCGGGGGTGCAACCACAAACCCCATGCATACGGCCCTTCGCATTGCACCTGCCTATTCAGGTCCTGTTGTCCATGTAGCCGATGCATCCATCGCCCCTGGCGTCCTCGAGGACCTTCTCAATCCCCTTCGCGTGAAGGACTTCCGCGCAAGGCTCGAAGCCTCGCACGGGAAGAACCGCGAAATACAGAGACTAAAGCGTGAGGGAACCGAGTACCTCCCGATAGCAGATGCCCGGAAACATCCCTTTGTCGCCACAGACCAGGCCTATGTGCGTGAATCGCCACGCCAAATCGGCCTCAAGGCTGTGAGCTACAGTATATCCCAATTAGAAGCATATATGGATTGGACCCATTTTTTCCTGGCCTGGGAGATGAAGGGAAACTATCCTGGGATTCTTGAGGATCCGGCCATGGGGGAGGAGGCCCGGAAGCTCCTGAAGGACGCGCGAAGCATGCTTGCGCGGGCAGGTCGCGAGGGCCTCCTGGCTATTCATGGTGTTTATGGGATTTTCCCGGCAGCTTCCTCCGGCGATGATATTCTTATCTATACGGATGAATCCCGAGGGGAAGTTCGCGCCCTGCTCCCCTGCCTGAGGCAGCAGCGAAAAAAGGACGATGGGTCTCCCTACCTCTGCCATGCCGATTTCCTTGAAAGCGTGGAGGGTGGGAGGAAGGACTGGATCGGAGCCTTTGCCATCACTGCCGGGGCCGGGCTTGACAGGAGCCTTGCAGCCTTCGCGGCAGCAGGTGACGAGTATGGCTCGATCCTCATAAAGATCCTCGCCGACCGTTTGGCCGAAGCCGCAGCTGAAAAGCTCCACGAGGATTTCCGGAAGCTTTACTGGGGCTACGCGCCTGAAGAAGCCTTGTCCTCGGAAGACCTGCTCCGAGTCCGCTATCGAGGGATCCGCCCCGCTCCGGGCTATCCTCCCTGCCCGGACCATCGCGAAAAGCGCCATATTTTCGAGCTTCTCGATGCGGTGACGCATACTGGAATAACCCTCACCGAATCCAATATGATGGTGCCTGCGGCCTCGGTTTCGGGTTGGTACTTCAGCCATCCTGAAGCCAGATACTTTGCTGTCGGAAAGCTCGGACGGGACCAGGTGGCTGATTTCGCCAGGAGGCGGGGGGAAGCCCTCGAAGAATCCGAGCGCTGGCTCCGGACCGAGTTGAATTATGATCCAGTCGAATCAAAGCGGGCGAGGTGAGTGTGAAGTTACTCCTGACCGGTTCAGTAGCCTTTGATTACCTCATGAAATTCCCTGGCTCCTTCAAGGAGCACCTCCTTCCGGAGAGCCTTTCTTCGATCAGCCTTTCCTTCCTCGTCGAATCGATGATCCGTCTCCGTGGCGGGATAGCTCCTAATATCGCCTACACCATGGCCCTCCTCGGACAGCGGCCCCGCATCATGGCGACGGTAGGAGAGGATTTCGCTGAGTATCGCGCCTGGCTTGAGGCCAGTGGCGTAGACACTGCCTTGATGAAGGTCATTCCGGGTGAGCACACCGCCTCCTTTTTTGCCACGACCGACCGGGAATCAGCCCAACTGGCTTCATTTTACCCGGGGGCCATGGCCCAGGCAGCCACGCAGTCGATCGCGGAGGCCGGCTTTGTCCCCGACCTTGTCGTCATATCCCCCAACGACCCCGGAGCGATGAAGAAGTTCGCCAAGGAATGCAGGGACTTAGGCATTCCCTACCTCTACGACCCCAGCCAGCAGGTTGCGCGCTTGAATGGCGAGGAGCTCGCCCGGGACCTCAGCGGTGCGAAATTCCTCTTTTGCAACGAGTATGAATTTGAATTGATTAAGTCCAAGACCGGTTTGACCGCATCGGAAATCCAGGAGCGCGTGGAGTATCTTGTAGTGACCCTCGGCAAGGATGGCGCACGCTTCAGCTCGAGGGATCAGGAAGCCATGATACCCACGATCCGCGAGGACAGCATCGTCGATCCCACGGGCGTGGGTGACGCGTTCCGGGGCGGATTCCTCACGGGCTACGCGCAGGGTTGGGACTGGGCGCTCTGTGGACAGGTAGGATCCCTGGCCGCCGTGTACTGCCTCGAACGGAACGGTCCTCAGGGGCACGCCTTCGGAAGGGCTGAATTCGTGAAGCGATTCCGTGATAATTATGACGATAAAGGGGTGCTCGACGCACTCATTGCTTCGAAAGAATAAGGAAGAGGAGAGCAGTATGGACTATTCGATCAGGGATATCGGTCTGGCCTCGTTCGGCCGGAAGGAACTCGAACTCGCGGAG
>JBAXTA010000092.1:0-13795 GCA_037130415.1 Spirochaetota bacterium | reverse complement strand
ACGTAGTTCCGCAACATCATGGATGATGCTGTTCCTTCCGTTCTTCCATCCCAAAAATAAACTTGAAGACGAAATCATTGACAGCCAGCAGCATGGGTACCTCCACCACGAAGTACGCCCACGTGGTGGCTTTTTGATTTCAAACTGGCACCGAATTTGGCGAAAATCAGTGGCTGAGAAACGGGAGAGTCAGAACGGTGGAGGTCTTTCCTCCGGGTACCTCAGGTCGTCACTTCGGGCACGGAGTCCTCATAGAGCCATTGTGGCTCCACATCGGCGCCATTGGGCCAGGCTACGGTGTCGATGTCGGCGCGGGCGCTCATGAAGAAGGCGGGGTCTCGGAGTGCGCAAAAGATGCCCTTGTCGAGGAGGGGCTCCATATCAAATACGCGGACCTGACCGTCGATATATTCAAGGCGCACCTTGGTGGGTGGGAGGGGCGTGACGTTCTGGATTCGGGGTGGCAGCATGACGACTCCTATTTGAGCGGATCAATGGTGAACAGCGCATCCTGGGCCTGGGCCAGGGACCAATCGGCCAGGAGCTCATCCCGGCGAATTTCAACCCAGGCTGAGATCAGCCGACATTGGCGCAGGGGCATTGTCCCTTCGATAAGCTCTCCTGACAATATATCAAAGATAGCACCATGTTCGCCATAGCTTGCGTGAAAGTGGGCCGGTGGGTGCTCACGCTGGCCAGAGTGCATCCTGATAAGGATTCCATAGAACATAGAGATAGTGGGCATGATCCCTCCTGCCCACAGTACGCCCACGTGGTGGCTTTTTGATTGCGAGGGGGCGGGGGAAGAGGACTCAAACCGCGAAGGCTTGCTAGAGAGACTACCTTTCAGTCCCAACGAGCCCTGATGATTCCCTTCGCGTTCGCCCACTTCGCATGTCCGAGCCAGGACACGAAAAGGCCCGAAAGACTGCCAGCTCGATGCGCCTCGCCGCCAGGGAGCGCGGGAGGCAACGCTGAATCTATGTGGTCCGGCCCTGGGAATCGAAGGGTTGTCGTGGGCTGCGGAGGAAACATATCCCCTCATATGAAAACATGTTCATATGTTCATATGTTCATGAATGGATGCATGTGCGTTACAGCCCCGCAGAAAATTGAGTCGGCGAACCGGCAGGAAACTCAGGCGGGGTCTGACCCCCAGGCTTTATCGCCGACGAGATAGCGCTGGTCCTTGGGGAATGAGGCTATGCGTCCCAGCATCCAGGTTGTGGCCGTCATGGCCCGTTCAAGCAGGACTGAACCTTCCAAAATTGCCTCGTTTCTATTGACGAAGAACCACAGGGCAGAGCCCTGTGGCCCAAGCAAACCCATGAAACTGGGTGAATCCTCGCAGAAGCCTAGCGCACAACCCGAAAGCCGACGAAGTTGCGGTCCCCGAGCGACGGGCCGTAGCTGCTGCGGCGGGAAGAGCGCAGGTCGGCCGGAAGGACGCCCCAGGAACCGCCACGCAACACACGAGAGCTTCCAGAATCCGCGCCCACAGGATCGCTGGCGCGCGACTTCGCATAGTACCCCGAATCGTACCAATCCCAGACCCACTCCCACACGTTTCCCGCCATATCATAGAGCCCCAGGGCATTGGCCTGCTTGTGCCCCACCGGGTGGGTCTGGCTGCCTTCATTGCTTGAATACCAGGCAACCGCGTCGGGATTGTCCGAGCCCGCATACTTTACCTTTTGCGAGCTGCCCTGGCTGCCGCCCCGGGCTGCGTACTCCCACTCGGCTTCGGTGGGCAGGCGGTAGCCCTTGGCTGTCCTGTCCCAACTCACGTTAGATCCATTGATGCTGTAGGCGGGCTTGAGGCCCTCCGTGGCGGAGAGCTTGTTGCAGAAATCGACTGCATCGAACCAGCTCACCTGCTCCACGGGCCGGTCATCGCCCTTGAAATTGGAGGGATTGCTGCCCATCACGCTTTGCCAGAGGGCCTGGGTCACCTCGTAGCGGCCAATGGAAAAGTCTGAGACGGTGACCGTATGGACGGGCTTTTCGTCGGAGCCCTCGGTAGAGCCCATGGCAAAGCTGCCGCCCTTGACGCGGACCATGGGGCTGGTGTCGTACCAGGTGAAAGGGGCTGAGGTTGTCGCTCCAGCTGCCACTTCGACCCTCAAGCTCTCGTTGCGGTCGCCCTCGTGGCGGAGTTCCAGGGGCAGGGGGCCCGCCCACTGTTCGGTCAGATCGCAGCTGCCGCCGGAAGGCAGGTGGGCGACAAAGACTCCGCTCGCAAAAAGGTCGCCCTCGGTTTTTGTGCTCACGGTGACATTGCCCGTGGTCGCCACGGCGAGCTGCTCGTGGGACTTGGGAGCGAGGCTGAGGGCCTTCGAAAGCTGCTTTCCGTTGGGCAGGGTGGCGGTAATTGTGTGGTTCCCGGGCCTGGGGTTGGCCAGGAAGCCACGGTCCCGGCCCAGGGCTATCCCATCGACGGCGATGGCCGCACCGGGTGCTTCGACGAGGAGGCTCGAAGTCAATGTCGTCGTAGTTGCTCCCTTTGCGTCGCCGCTGACGAGGAAGAGGGGGCGCCGCGACGCTTCCTCAAAGATGACGTGGTCTCCGGCGGCGTCGACGGCGCGCACGCGCCAGAGTTCGAGGATGGCAACCACCGCGCCCTGCCCCGCGCTTGCATAGCTCGCTTCGATCTCGCCAAAGAGGGCGCCGGCCTTTTGCCAGGCGTCGAACTCCAGGTACCTGCGCTTGAGCTCCTCGGTGCTTTCGCCGGCCACTGAATAGATACCAGAGGCTGAGAAGGCGAAGTCCTGGACCTTTGACTGCAGGACAAGGGAAAAGGTCTTGGCGTCGCGGTCGAAGGTACCAACTGTCAGGAGTACGGAATTGCCCTTGTAGACCGATCGCGCCGTGGCGATGCCGCCCGAGGCTGTGTTTTCGGCATCGAGGAAGGGTTTGAGGGCAGCAAGACGGGCATCGTCGCTGCGATTCTTTGCGTCGGCCAGGGCTGCCTGTTTCTCGGAATTAAGACGGTTCCGCTCGGCTGAAACCCGGGCATCGAACTCGCGCTTGTTTTCCCAGGGGTCCATCTCCCATTTGGCAAGCTCGCTAAGCTTTTTGTCGTAGGTGGAGCCAACCGCGTCGCTGATGGTCTTGAGCGAGGCCGCGTACTGGCCGTTGATGTCGGACATGGCGGAACGGGTGGTCGAGAGCGTCGCGAGGAAGGTGCTGACGCCACCAGCGCCTGAGCCGGCCTGAAGTTTTAGCAGCTCCTGCCTTCGCGCCTCGGCGGCAGCCTTTATCGAGGCTTCGCGACCGAGGGCCTCTGACTTGTAGCTGGCCAGCTGGGCTGCCATCGCGGCCTGGTCCTTTTCAGCCTGGGCCTGGCGGCCTGCTTCGGCCTTGAGGGCCTCGGCCTCCTGCTGCTTCTGGTTCTGGAGGGCCGCCTGCTTTTTGATCTCGACTTCGAGGGCGGTCTTCTTGGCGGCATCACCCTCGGCGCTGGCCTGCCTGCGCAGACTCGCGAGCTGGGCATTGGCCGCGTCGAGCTCGCCCTGGGCCTTGGCCTGGTTACTGGCAAAGCGGGCCCTGGCCTCGTCTGGGCTCACGAAATAGACCATCTTCGTGAGGTTGTCCTGCTTCCAGGGCTCCTGCTTGCCCGCGGTTGCGCCCACGACATCGGCGGCCACATTGGTCATGATCTCCTGGAGACTCACGCCGGGGGAGTCGAGGCGCTGGAGGAGGGCCGCCGTAAAGACGCCGTTCCTCCCCTGCCCATCCGCAGCCGTCGAGCCAGGGCCGGTGGCAAACACGATGAGGCTGCCGCTCGTGCCCATGGCGGCAAGGCCCCGGCTCGCGCCCGCGCTCCGCGAGCTGGCCTTGTAGGGGTTGTCGCGGCAGGCGTCCAGTATGACCACATTCGTGCCCGTCCCCGCGGCGCGGAGCCCGTCGAGGACCGCCTGGGCCGAAAAGGCCTTGAGCTTGAGCTCGTACTCCTCCCTGACATCGGCGTCGACGGGTATGAGCCAATTGGTACCATCTGACTGGACGCCGTGGCCTGCGTAGAAGAAGACCCGCATGCTGGCGCCCTTGGCGTCCTCGGCAAACTTGACGCGGGCCTTTTCCATGTCGGCCAGGCTGGCGTTGACGAGGGTGGTCACCGAAAAGCCCAGGCTTTTGAGCTTGTCTGCCATGTCGGCGGCGTCGTTGGGCGGATTGTCCAGCCTGGGGACTGTCGCATAGCGGCCGTTACCGATGACGAGGGCAACACGTCCTGCATCGGGGTTGCCCGCCGTGGCGGCGGTGGCGGTGGCGGCGGCGCTGGGGGTGGAACCAGCGGCGCCGGGGGCGCGGGCGCCAGAAGCCTTGCCAGCGGGGTTGGCCGCCTGGGCGATAAGAAGTTGCGCGAGGGCGAGGAGGGTCAGGGCCAATGCAGGGACAAGGAATTTTCGGTTCATGATGGCCTCCGAAGCGAAGGATAATTGAGTCATAGTAAGCGCCATAACGTTTCCGCGAAAGGGGCGTGGTCCCGCCGCTGCCTGAATTGCCCCGCGCCACAGCCCGATGCAGCGGCCCGTACACCCCCCCCCGCTGCTGCCTGCACTGCCCGCCGCCATGCTACAGTAGCCCGATGGAGCTACTCGAAGGGACCCGCGGGGGTCTGCGCCCGCGCGACCTCGCTGCGCTGATAAAGCCGGGCATCGTGGCCTCGAACACGCTGACCGCTTTGGCGGGAGCGGCCTTCGCAGCGCGGGGCGCCCTCGGGGCGGGTCCGCTGACTGCGAGCGGCGGAGTGGGAAGGTGGGGCGGAGCGGGAAACGGCAGCCTCCCCCTGGCCCTCCTTGCTGTCGCCTTCGGCACTGCCGCATTGGTCGCAGGGGCCTGCACCCTGAACAATTGGATCGACCGGGACATCGACCGCTCGATGGAGCGCACCCGCGACCGTCCGACAGCTACCGGGAGGGTCGGCGCGGGACAGGCCCTGGGATTGGGCTTCTTGTTGACCGCCCTTGGCCTGGCCACCCTCGCTGCCCTGGGCAGCACGCCAGCGCTGCTCGGCTTCGCAGGCTCCCTCATCTACCTTGTAGCCTACTCCCTGATCGTCAAGCGGCGATCGACCCTCTCTTCCCTTGTCGGAGGCCTCGCTGGCGCCATCCCGCCCCTGATCGGCTGGACGGCCATCGATCCGCGGCCAGGATTGGGGGCGGCGCTCCTGTTCCTTTTTCTCCTGGTCTGGCAACAAGCCCACGTGCGCGCCCTGGCCATGGCCCGTGCCAGCGAGTACCGCGCAGCCGCCATTCCCATGCCCGGCCAAACGGAAACGGGCCAGCCTAGGGAGGGCCTCCTCGGGGAGAGCCTGCCCAGAGGGAGGCCCGGGGGGAGGCCCGAAGGGCGACCCCTGAGCGGCAAACCAGATCGCGCCCGTGTCATGGTGATCATCTGGATCATCATCCTCCTCCCCTTCCCCGCCCTCCTCATCGCGGGCAACTCCGGAGCCTGGCGATTGGCCTTTACCCTGGGAGCCATGGCAGCGACGCTGGCTTGGGCAGCGATAGGCGTGCTTACTGCGAAGCTGGAATCAGCAGCCTGGGGGCGGCTCATGTTCAGGCTGTCGCTCGCTGTGCTGGTGTTGACTTCAGCTGGCCTCATGGCCCTTCCGCAGAGTTAGCGGATGCTACTCCATCATCAATCGCAGCATGCTCAGGTACGCGCGGCCGACGGGCAGTACGGTCCCATCCTCATCGTGGAGGAGGACTGAATGTTTGCCGGTGACGTCGCTTTTCAGTGAGGCGAGACAGCGGCTGTTGACCACATATTGCCTATGGATGCGGACAAAGGAATCCCCAGGCAGGAGCGCCATCACCTGGCTGAGGAGGAGGCTTACGACCTTGTCGCCGTCCCTGCAATGCAAGTCGCTCAGCCGACCATGGGACGAGATGAACTGGATGTCGTCCAGCGGGATGAGCCAGAGATAGCCCTTGCCCTTGATCCGGAGCATCCGTGGGTCGGGCATGGAAGCCATCCCCGCAGCCTTTCGCCCCGCCAAGAAACGGTCCACCGCCTTGTCGAAGCGCGCTTCGCTGAAGGGCTTGCCCAGGAAATCGAGGGCGTCGTACTCGAAGGCATCGACCGCATGACTCGGATTGGCAGAGGTCACGACGATCGCAGGCGAGACGAACCCGGCTGACCTGGCAAGCACATCCAGACCCCAGGACAAGGGCATGTCGATGCCGCTGTGGATAGCAAGGAACATGAGGTCGCCAGCTTTCTCCTGAACGAGGGCAATGGCCTCGCCCCCATCCATGGCCACTCCATCAAGGCGCAACTCGCCACGCCGCGCAATGCAGGCAAGGAGCCATTCCCTGTCGCAAGGATTGTCCTCGGCTACCAGGACGGAGAAGCGAACCATGAGTTGCATGATCCCGCGGTACGCGGGACGCGTCAAGCCATGTCGTTCATTCTCTTTCCCATGTCATTCGTTACCAATTCAGAAAATCGCATGGAGGTTGCTTTGATGGACGGCCAAACTTTCCGAAGAGAGTGGTATCCGTGTTTCTCCCGGAGGCTGCCTTGGCTCGTTCCTTCATGGCTGGATTCACTCACATCGCCAGCAAATTCCAGCTCATTTTCGGCAGCATAATCTTCGCGTCACTCATGACTCTGGGAGTTGTGGTCTACATCTTCCTTTCCGGGCAACTGACCGCCTTCGGGGTCTGGCAGCTCGGGGTCAGCACCGATTTGATCGTGAGTACGACGAAGCACCAGCTCGAGAAGTCGCTGGAACAGATCCTCATCAAGCATGCGACCGACGCAGCCAGCGTGGCAGCCTTCCTGTACAAGCAGTCCCAGGACGGGAAGATGAGGGAAAGCGATGCCAAGGCCCTCTTCAAGCGGCTTGTACTCGAATCCAGCCTGGGCAAGGTGGGCGATACCGGCTACCTCTGTGCACTCGACTCCAAGGGTATCGGGGTCATCCACCCCACCAGCCCGGGCAGGGACTTCAGCTCGCTGGAGTTTTTCAAAGAGGCTCTCAAGAAGAACAAGAACGGTTACATCGAGTACATGCTCAAAGGCCCCAACGACGCCGAGGAGCGCGCCAAGGCCGGGGGTATGGCCTATTTTGAGCCCTGGGACTACATCATGTGGGCCTCGAGCTATCAGTCGGAGTTCGTAAAGCTCATCGATGTTCCCTCCCTCGTCGCGATGCTCAATCAAGTAGCCAAGGACGAGGGACTCGAGATCATCGTCGTCGCGGCCAATGGCAAGGCCATCCTGAATCCCTACCAGAACAAGCCCTCCATGCTTGATGTCGTGGATGCACGTGGGAAGGCATGGGTACGAAACGCGATCGACGCCAGCACGGGAATGATCACCTTCAATCCCTTCGGTGAGAACGGAAAGCCACTGGGAGGGCGGACAGCCCGCTTTGCGCGGCTTGACAGCACGCAGTGGACCATCCTGGTCGCAGAGCCGAGCAGCAAGATCTCCGCGATGGCAGTCGAATCGCTCATCATCATCGTCGTAGCCTCGATCATCCTCTTCTTCCTCGTCCTCCTCGTCATCAGCAAGGTGACAGGAAGCCTGACGAAACCTCTCGCGATCACGGGGAATATCCTCGCAAAGGCTGTGTCGGGGGACCTAAGCGAGCGCATCATCATCGAGGGAGCGGATGAAGTCAGCCGGATGGGCACTCACCTCAACGAGATGCTGGCGAAGCTCGAGAACCTCCTGGCCCAGGTCCAGTCGAACGCCAGCGAGATCACCGACATGGTCCAGGGGCTCTCGGCCTCGACCCAGGAGATCAGCGCCACCGCCAACGAACAGGCTGCCGCCGTCAAGGAAATCGTCTCCACCATCGAGGACACCGACCACCTGTCCAAGAACATCTCCACCCGTGTCGAGGAAGTCAGCCGGATCGCGGGCGACACCAAGAACAACGTCGAGGAGGGCTTCACCGCCGTTCGGGACAACATCGCCAAGATGGGCGAGATCCACGACGCCAACGGGAAGACCATCTCGGGAATCAATTTCCTTTCCGACAAGATCAAGAACATCTGGGACATCGTCAACATCATCAACGGCATCGCCGACCAGACCAAGATCATCGCCTTCAACGCCGAACTCGAAGCCTCGAGCGCCGGCGAGGCGGGCAAGAACTTCCAGATCGTCGCCTCGGAAATCCGGCGCCTTGCAGACAGCACGGTCACCTCGACCAATGAAATCAAGATGCGCATCCAGGAGATCGAGCGGAGCAGCGACGCCCTCCTCCTTTCCAGCGAGCAGGGCACCGAGCGTATCCTCCAGGGCAAGGAGCTGTCGCAGCGGATGAGCAAGCTCTTCGGCGACATTTCAATGAGCTCCGACGTGAGCAACAACTCCACCCAGCAGATCGCTGTCTCGATCCGCCAGCAGGTCAGCAGCTTCGAGCAGATCCTGATCGCGATAAAGATGATCTCCCAGGGTGTGGACAACTTCGTGGTCGCCACCAAGGCAACCTCCGGTACCACCGAGAACCTGCGCCGCATGTCGATCCAGCTCGCATCGGTGATCAAGAATTTCGAGAAGAAGCAGGCCTAGGGATATGGATACAGCCGAGATCATCGAGGGGATCGAAGGCTCACTGGATGCCGAAGAGGTCGCGGTCTCACGGGCCCGCGCCGAGACCAAGTACATCGTCTTTTCGGCTGGGGCGGGGCTCTATGCGCTCCAGGCCGAGGATATCCAGGAGATCATGCTCAACATGGATATCCATTACCTGCCCTTTGTGCCCCCCTTCGTGCGGGGCCTCATCAACCGCCTCGGCGAGCCCCTTACGGTCCTTGACCTGGTCAACCTCCTCTACGGCCAGGACATCAACGGCAAGGCCTTCATAATCCTGAAGCCGCACATCTCGAAGATGGCCTTCCTGATCGATGTAGTCAGGGACATCGCCTGGGTTGCCCCCGAATCGATCCGGAGGGTCACCGCTGGGTCCCAGGCCCAGGGGGCCTATGTCGAGGGCATGTTCGCGCGCAAGGAAGAGGACGTGACGATCCTGTCCCTGACGGAAATCATCCAGGCGGTCAAGAAGGCCTTTGATGCCGAAAGCTGACTTCCTGGTCCTGCACTACCGGCTTCTTGACATCCTCTTTGCACGCGATCTGTTTTTCGCTTCCACGTTCCGGAATGCCAGCGGTGACAATAAGGATGGACACGGAAGCCAGGTCCTGTTCGGCGACCACTCCATTCCCGATTTCGACCTCGACAGCTATGTGCGGGCCCTCTTTCCCGGCGCCACCGGCGCTCCGCCCCTCCTTGGCGCGGTCTGCCGGACCGATGTCATCTTCACCGCAGACAACAGGCCCCCGGAGATCCCGAAATCACAGGCAGGCTCCGACCTCATTTCGCTGGCCATCCCCTCGGATTCCGACATCAGGACCTACGACCTCTCAGAATTCAAGTTCATGCCCTACAACATCCGCGAGGGCATGGACCGGCATGGGATCAGGGCCCTTCGCTTCAATGGACCGACGCCGCAGTTCTTTTGTGACGCGCATATCTTTGTCCCTGCCAGCTGCAGTTCCTGGAAACGTCGATCAACCAATATCTGGTATTTCCGCGATGCCCGCGTGTTCACCCCTCCGACTGTCCCCGATCCAGCCCCCAGGAGAGTTTCATGACCCTGCTTATCGTCTCTCCCTCCGCGCTGCTCAGATCGGCGTTCAAGGAGCTGATAGCCCTCGTGCCCGGCAGCCCCGTGGTCAAGGAGCTTGGCTCCGCGCTCAGGCTGGATTCTGCCCTGAGCGAGCACAATCCCGATGTCGTCATCTGGGATGAGGCTATCGGTGACATCCCCCCCGACCTGAGCCAGAGGGCTGGGGCTTCTTTTTCCCTGATCCTCCTTCAACCCAAGGCAGCCCCTGGCGCCGCTACGGGCAGTGGTAGGGGCATGGGTGGGATCCGGGTGACCAAACTTGGGAAGCCTGATTTTTCGCAGTCAAGCCAGGCTGAAATCGCCAAGGTGTACGTCCCGATCCTCGCCGGCATCTTTGCCGACGCAGAGGCCAAGCACGCTGAGAGCCTTGCCATGGGGTTTTCCAGCAAGCAGGGAAGGGTCAGCCTTGTCGCCATCGGCGCTTCCACAGGCGGTCCGGCGGCGGTGCGGACCGTGCTCGAGGCCCTTACTCCGGACTTTCCCTGCCCCATTGCCTTGGTTCAGCACATCGATACCGGCTACGCCGAAGGCTATGCAGAATGGCTGACCCAGAATACCAGGCTGAAGGTCCGACTTGCCCGCGACACTGACCATCCCCTCCCTGGCGAAGTGATTGTCGGTCCCACCGACCGCCACCTTGTCTGCCACGGAGAATTTTTCGGCCTCGACGACGGCCCGAAGGTCCTCAGCCAGAAACCTGCGGTGGATCGCCTCTTTTCGACCGCAGCCCGCTACCACGGCCCCAACCTGATAGCGGTGCTCCTGACCGGCATCGGCGCCGACGGTGCCCGGGGCTGCCTCGACATCGTCACAGCCGGTGGAATCACCCTTGTCCAGGACGAGGCCACCTCCACAGTCTACGGAATGCCCAAGGCTGCTGCGGAACTCAATGCGGCCACCTCCATCCTTCCCCTCGGCACGATAGGTCCGACCCTGCGTGAAATGGTGGAAAAGCGGAGCAAAAATTGATCCAGGAGCCCGAGTTGCGGGAGATAACACGACACCTTGAGGAGCGTCACGCCCTCGTAGTTCCCGAAACGAACAAGTCCCGGCTTTCGGAGTTCGTCGCCCAGCGCCTCCGGGAGCATTCCTGGACCATGGACGCCTATTTCATGCAACTGGCGATGAACATCAGCGAGACTGCCCTCCTCCTTGATGCGGCCACGATCGGTGAAACCTATTTTTTCCGTGACGAGTCCCATTTTTCCCTCCTCCTCGAGGAGTTCCTGCCGTTTTTTTCCAGGCTGGGCCGCGTGCCGCGGGCCTGGAGCGCTGCAACCTCGACAGGGGAAGAAGCCCTCTCCATCGCGGTGGTCTACGCCCAGTTTTTCGGTTCGCTCGAAAAGCTCGGAGGGGAAATCTGGGCTTCGGACATCAACGCCATTTCGCTCGACTTCCTTCGGGGAGGAACCTACCGGAACCGCTCGCTCCGGGATGATGGCCGGCGTTTCCATGCAAGCCTCGAACCCTGGATCACGCGTGAAGAGCAGCTATTCAAGGTCGATCCCCGCCTCCGCTCCCTCCTGGAAATCCGGACGATCAACCTCATGAGCGACAGCTTCGATGCAATCCCGGGCCAGGTGGACATCCTTTTCCTGAAAAACATGATGATCTACTTCCCCCTCGATCGGCGAAAATCCATCTACAGGAAACTGAGTAGCAAGCTTTCACCCGAAGGAATACTGGTTCTGGGCAAGTCCGAGGTGCCCTTCTTCGAGAGCCCGGACATGGCCCTGATTGAACGTCGGGGAACCTTTTTCTGTGTGCCGAAGACTTCGTCCTTTCCGGCCTTCGCGAAGAGGCTTCCATGAGCGGTGATCCGCAGCAGATGTACGAAGCGGTTTCCAGGGAAGGGCTTGACCAGGTAAAGACCCTCCTCGTCCAGGCATCGCGCAATCCAGACGACGAGAACCTCTGGCACCGACTCAGGCGAAAGCTTGATGTCCTGGCGGCCGACGCCCGCAGCGCCAGAAAAGTCCGCCTGATCCAGGTAGCGGAATGCATGAACCGCATACCCCAGGGCCTTGTGGAGGGTCGCTACCGACTCGAGCCGCACTACCTCAAGCTTCTCAACCTGGTCTTTGAATACCTTGAAACCACTGCGGCGCCAGGAAACGAGGAAGACGATCCGGTCTCCCTGGCGCCGATGGCAGCACTCTGCGAGCGTGCCTACAACCGCCTGTCCTTTACGCTCCGTGGCTGCTCGCTTGCGGAGATGCAGCGGCGCAAGAAGGAAGCCAGGCCGACCGACAAGGTCGAGGAAGAGTCGGAGGAGACGGTCCGCATCGGGATCGAGGCTGTCGAGCGGCTCGGTTCCAGGCTCAACTCGGTCATCGTCCACCAGTTCCAGCTCAAGAAGAACAGCGAAGTCCTCCAATCCCTCGAATCCGAGATGCGAAAGGTCATCCAGGGACTCAAGGAGGGAGAAGCCTTGGCGAGCCTCCTCAAGCAGTCCGAAGCAGTTCTCAAGGACCTCCAGACCCTTTCGACAGGCTTCAAGGAAGACCTTGTCGCCGTCGATCGCTCCTCATTTTCCCTGCAGGAGGAGATCGCCAATCTGCGCATGCTTCCCTTCCAGGTGATCCGCGACAGGCTTGAGGCTCCGGCCCAGAGTCTGGCGGGAAAGTCGGGAACCAGACTCGAGCTGCGCCTCGAAGGAGGGGAGACCCTCCTGGACAAGACCATCCTGGACCTCGCCTTGGTTCCGCTTGGCGAGCTGCTGGCCAACGCCGTCATGCACGGTGTCACCGAGGACGAAGTGGCGAGACTGACCCTCAGCTGCTCGAGCGACGGAATGACGATCAGCATCGGAGTCCGTGACGAGGGTCCAGGCATAGACTACGAGGGTATCCGGGATGTTGCCCTGAGCCTCTTCCCCCTGGAGCGGGAAACCATCCTTGACATGAGCCGGGTCCAGCTCTCACGCTTCCTCTTCGAGCCCGGCATCCAGGTCATTAGAAAGACCGGCCTCCCGGTCTCCGGCGAGGGCAAGGGGCTTGCCCTGGTAAAGGACGCCATTGACGCGATGCAGGGCAAGATCGGGATCGAGAGTCCCGAGGGCCAGGGTTGCCTTTTTACCCTGCAGATACCTGCCTCGATCTCCATGGTGAGCGGCTTCTTCGTGCGCGCAGGCGGCGAGCGCTTTTTCATCTCGGCTGTCTACGTCCGCGAAATCGTGATTTTCAGCCGAAGCCAGCTCCACAATCTGCCCGGCGGACCTGCCTATCCGCTCCGCAACGAGATGATTCCCGTAGTCCCCCTGGCCAACGTGCTGAAGGGCAAGGAAGCCCTCCACAAGGACGTGGAGCAGATGGCCGTCATCTCCCTCCTCGGAGAGACCTGGGGCATCATCCTCGATACCATCATCCGCTACGCGACCCTGGGCTACAAGAAGATCCCGGACAACCTCTCGATCATGAAGGAAGTCCAGGGCCTCGTGTACGACGAAAAATTCAACCTCGTACCAATACTCAACATTCCTTCCATCCTCGGGCACATCAGGCGGCTGCGTTCCATCGAGTTCAGGCGGCGCTACCAGAGCAGCGACCTGAGCGGCCGCAACATCCTCATCGTGGACGACAGCCCGATGTCCCGGCAGACCCTGGCGCGGGTCGTCACCGAGGGTGGTTTTACGGTCGATGTCGCCGAAGACGGCATAGCGGCCCTCGAGCTCCTTCACCAGAAATATTTCCATCTCATCATCAGCGACGACGACATGCCGCGCATGGATGGCGTCACGCTGGTAGAGAATCTCCGCAAGGAGCCGGAATACGCGAAGGTGCCCGTCATGGCCATGATCGCAGAACGGAATGGCGAAGTCGAACAGCGCTTCCGGGCCATCGGCGTCCGCGATTTCTGCGGCAAGGCCGACTTTGACAGGCACGAGATCCTCCGCGAAATCCGCAGGCTCCTCGAGCAGGCTTGAAATGAATGTCGTGTTTTTCGGAGACCCCACCCGCTGGCCCTCTGTCTGGAACCGGGAAGCTGCGCGGATCAAGGTCCTGGAGCGCAATCTCAATCCGGAAACCCTGGATGGGCTCAGCCTTCCCCCTGAACTCGTCGTGATCGAGGGGCCGGGCAGCGTGGGCTTCCTTCCCCTCCTCGAGCGGCTCAGGCTGCAGCTCGGGTCTCGCTCTACGCTTT
>JBAXTA010000091.1:0-13817 GCA_037130415.1 Spirochaetota bacterium | reverse complement strand
ACCTCGGTGTTGTCGAAGGGGATGCCCGTGGAACCAAGGGTGTTGCGGTCGATGGTGCGCGACAGGATCCCCGGCGCGCACTCCGTCATGCCATAGGCGTTCACGATGGTGATCCCGATGGTATTGAACATCTCGTCGAGGTACTTGGGCAGGGATCCCGCGCCCGAGGTGGCCACACGGAGGCGGCCGCCGACCTTCTCGCGGAAGGGCTTGAAAAGGAGGCCCGCGAGGCGGTGCCCAGGCCAGAGGGCGATGACGAGCGCCAGCGAGCCGAGGTAGCCGAGGGCCTTGGCCAGAGGGGGCCTCTTCCTGAGGGAAACGTAGCAGCCCTTGAGGCGGAGCGCCGCCGTCATCCAGGACTTGTTCAGCGCTATGAAGAACACGACGAGGCTCCGCTTGGTCCCAGGCAGTTCGGATATTCCCTTGATGAGCTTCTGGTAGACGGACTCCCAGACACGGGGGACGGTGATGAGGACCTGGGGGCGCTCGGCCAGGAGGTCCGCAGCGAAGCGTCCCGCCGAGGAATAGACGACCGTGACGCCCTTGGTCAGGGCGCAGTACTCGAAGGCCCGCTCGTAGACATGCCAGGAGGGCAGCATGACGACGGTAGTCTCGCAGGCGGCCTCGTCGATACGCAGGCGTGGGGTGTTGGCATAGACGTTCTGCAGGAAGTTGGCGTGCGTGAGCATGACTCCCTTGGGGTTGCCCGTGGTGCCCGAGGTATACACAATTGTGAGGAGATCGTCGCCCTTGACGGTCTTGGCGAGCCTTTCGGCAAGGCCCCCGTCGCGGGCGAAGGCCTCCTTGCCCCGCTCGATGACCTGGGCGTAGAAGCGCGTCTTTCCCCGGAGCAGCTCCGGCAGGTCGCCCGGGTCACTGCCGTCGACGACGATGACCGAGGCGCAGCGCTCCCAATCCGCAGCCTCGAAGACCGACAGCAGTGACAGGAGCTGCTCCACATTTTCGAGGATGAGGTGGCGGGAGTCCGAGTGCCTGAAGATGAAGGCCACTTCCTTCGGGGCAGTGTCCGAGCCGCGGGGGACTGAAACGGCACCGAGGGCCATGAGGGCAAAATCGGTGGCAAGCCATTCGGAACGATTGTTGACGAAAAAGCCGACATGGTCGCCCCGGGCGATGCCCAGTTCGGCAAAGCCGGCGATGAGGTGGCGCGAAAGGAGGCCGAGTTCTGCGTAGCTCCGCGAGAGGGTTGCCGACTTCTCCCGCCACCTGTGTGCGACGCGGTCAGGGAACCGGGCAGCCGCTTCGAGGATGATATCAAGCAGCGAGTTGTACATAAAGGCTCCTTGCGTTGCAGTCGAGAGGCATTAACGGGGTTTGACGCGAAAAAGTGCCTGAAGTTGCGACCCCTGGAGGGATTCTCGTGCCTGGAAGCCTGTCCGCCAAGGCTAGCCAACCGAAGCCAGAGCCGGCCTGGCAGCCGCCGGAGTCGCCCGAGTCGCCGGACAGCCGCCCGTATTGACGAGATTGTCCATGGTGCTATAGTGGCGCCTCCCAATAGCTGTATGCGGCGCAGTGATGTCCGCCTTCTGGATTCGATCCGGAAAGATCGAAAGGAGCAATGATGATGACTATTGCCAAGACAAGGCTCGGGGTCGCGCTCGCGCTCGTCCTCATGGCCGGCACGGCCTTCGCGGCCAACGACTACGTGAAGATCGCCTTCACCAGCGATCCCGGCACAGCCGATTCGCAGCTGACCACGGACTGGTACGCCATTCCGCTGAACATCTACGACCGGCTCGTCGAGGCCCAGACCACAAAGCCTGGCGTCTCCGAGCTCGTCCCCGGCCTTGCCGAAAAGTGGACCCCCTCCGCCGACGGCCTCACCTACACCTTCAACCTGCGCAAGGGTGTGAAGTTCTCCAATGGCGAGACCTTCAAGGCCGACGATGTCCTGTTTACCTTTGACCGCATGCTCAATCCTGCCACCAAGGCCCTCAACACCGACTTCCTCGACATGATCGCGGGTGCCTCGGACAGGATGGCCGGCAAGGCCGACTCGGTGAGCGGTATCAAGGTTGTGGATGACTACACGATCAAGATCACCCTCGCCAAGCCCTTCGCTCCCTTCATCGCCAACCTCGCCACCCCCGCTGGCTCGATCTACAACCGCAAGGCGACACTCGCAGCCGGTGACCAGTTCGGCATCGACCCCAAGAAGACCGTCGGGACCGGCGCCTTCACCCTCGAGTCCTGGGTCGTGAACGACAACATCCAGCTCAAGGCCAATCCCTCCTACTTCCGCGGCAAGCCCACGCTCGGCGGCATCGACATCAAGATCTCCCCCGATGCGAACACCCAGCGCATGCAGTTCGAGAACGGCGAGCTCGACGTCCTGGACCTCGACAATGCCACCTCGCAGATCCCCTACTTCCTTGGGGACGCCAAGTGGAAGTCCCAGATCGCCAGCGGCCCCCGCGTCGGCATCTTCTACTACTCGCTCAACGAGAGCATCCCACCCCTGGACAACGTCAACATCCGCAAGGCCCTCCAGATGGCGATCGACCGCAAGACCATCCTGGACAAGCTCTACAACGGCAGGGGCGCCCTCGAGAACGGCATCTTCCCGAAGGGCCTCCTGGGCAACAATCCCAAGCTCCCGGTCATTCCCTACGACCCGAAAAAGGCCAAGGACATGATCGCCAAGGCTGGATTCCCGGACGGCTTTGACATGGAGATCGCCCAGGTCACCGACAGTCCCTCGACCCTCAAGATCAACGAGGCCGTTCAGGCCATGCTCGCCGAGGTCGGCGTGCGCGTGAAGATCACGCAGATGGATTCCGCCAGCTACTTTGCCACCCGCAAGGAAGGCAAGCTCCCCGCCTACGAGTCGAGCTGGTCCGCCGACTACAACGACCCCGACAACTTCATCTACACCTTCTTCTCCGAGAAGAACACCGTCGCGCGTTCCTACAACTATGGGAACAAGGACGTCTTCGCCAAGCTCGAGTCCACCAGGACGATGACCGACCAGGTAAAGCGCATGTCGATCTACCAGGCCCTTGAGAAGACCATCGTCCAGGACGATGCCGCCTGGATTCCCCTCTTCTCCCTCGAGCACCTCTTCGTGCTGCAGCCCAGGGTCAAGAACTTCAAGGTCTCCTGGAACGGCTGGAGCGACATGCCCTATTTCGGAATAACGCTTACCAAGTAAGACGAGGCTGGAAAAGCAGCAACGCAGGGCGGGCGGAGGAGCGCGGAAGACGCGGTCTCCGTCCCCCCCTGCGGCTTTTTACCCTCCATTCCTGAACAGGGAGCCGACTGTTGGGCAGATACATCATCAAGAAGCTCCTCATCTCCATCCCCGTGATGTTCGGCATCATGCTGACGACATTCTTCCTCCTCAACGTGATCCCTGGCGATCCCATCGCCCTCATGATGAAAGAGCACATCAGCGTCGATGTGGTCGCGCGGGTGCGGGCCCAGATGCACCTCGACGACCCGGTATTCCTCCGCTTCTTCCGTTTTCTCGGCGGAGCCCTCCACGGTGACTTCGGCATCTCCTACAAGCTCAACCGACCTGTCTCCTACCTCCTGGCCACTGCCTTTCCCAACACCCTGGCCCTCGCCCTTTCAGCAGCCCTGGTCTCCTGGATCATCGGCATCCCCGCCGGCATCCTGTCGGCAGTCAGACGCTACTCCCTGGTCGACAATTTCTTCATGGGCTTTTCGGTCCTCGGCGTCTCGATGCCGGTGTTCTGGACCGGGCTCCTCTTCCAGTACATCTTCTCGCTCAAGCTCCACCTCCTGCCCGTGGCGGGCTTCAAGGGCCCCCTCTACCTCATCATGCCGGCCATCGTACTCGGCTGGAGCTCGGCAGGCACCATCGCGCGCCTTACGCGCTCGAGCCTCCTTGAGGTGATGCGCAACGACTACATCCGCACCGCCCGCGCCAAGGGGTTGCGCGAGATCGCCGTGGTCGTCAGGCACGCGCTCAAGAACTCGATGCTGCCCGTCGTCACGGTGATGGCCCTCCAGGTCTCGGGCCTCCTGTCCGGCGCGGTGATCACCGAGAGCGTCTTCGGCATCCCGGGCGTCGGCCGCATCGCGGTCAATGCCATCCAGAACCGGGACATGCCCCTCCTCCAGGGCTCGGTAGTCCTCACCACCTTCCTCGTCATCATCGGAAACCTCACGGCGGATATCGTCTATTCATGGCTCGATCCCCGCATCAGATACGGAAACCCGGAGGGCAAGAAATGAGCGACCTCACGCTCGGGCCGGAAGTGGCCCAGACGGTCCCCGAACCCGCCTGGAAGGAGGTCGTCGCGGCCTTTGTCCGGAACCGCCTCGCGGTCGTCGGCCTCGGCATACTCCTCATAGTTGCCTTTATCGCCATTGCCGCGCCCCTGATAGCGCCCTATGACCCCTACAAGGTCAAGCTGAACGAGCAGTTCCTGAATCCCAGATGGGAACATCCCATCGGCACGGACATGTTCGGCCGCGACGTCTTCACGAGGATACTCTACGGAACGCGGATCTCCCTCCTCATCGGCCTTGTGCCAACCCTCATATCCATGACGATCGGCGTCATACTGGGCCTGGTCTCGGGTTACTTCGGCAGGCGCGTTGACTTCCTCATCATGATGCTTGCGGACATGGTGCTGTCCTTCCCCTCCCTCCTCCTGGCGATGATCGTGATGTACACCCTCGGTGCGAGCCTCCTCAACATCTTCATAGCGCTGAGCGCCGTCGGCTGGGCAGGGACAGCCCGCGTCGTGCGCTCCCAGACCCTCGCGCTCAAGAACAAGGAATTCATCGAGGCCTCCAGGGCGATCGGGACCAAGGACATCGCGATCATGCTCAGGCACATCCTGCCCAACTGCCTGCCCCAGCTCCTCGTACTATTTACCCTAAATATCCCGGACTCCATCCTCTCCGAGGCAAGCCTGTCCTTCCTCGGCATCGGTGCCCAGCCCCCGGCTGCGAGCTGGGGGCTCATGGTCTCGGGAGGGAGGGAGTACCTCTTCAACGCACCCTGGGTCGCGATAGCACCCGGCATCGCGATCCTCATAACGGTGCTGGCCTTCAACTTCCTGGGCGATGGCCTCCGCGATGCCCTCGATCCCTACCTGAAATCATGAAGGACGGGGTGACACCGTGAGCGATACGCAGGGCGATACGCGCCGCGAAACAGCTGCCCTCCTCGAGATACGCGGACTCAAGACGCAGTTCAGGACCAGGCGCGGCGTCGTTCCCGCGGTCGACGATGTCAGCGTGACTGTGGGCCGGGGCGAGGTGGTCGGCATCGTCGGCGAATCGGGCTGTGGCAAGAGCGTCACTTCCCTCTCCCTCCTCGGACTCGTCACCCACCCGGGCAAGGTGGTGGGCGGCAGCGCCCTCTTCGACGGCATCGACCTCCTTAGCCTCGACAACAAGGGCATCCGCGCCATACGAGGCAGGGACATCTCCATGATCTTCCAGGAGCCGATGACCTCGCTCAACCCCGTGTATACCGTCGGCCAGCAGGTTGCCGAGTGCCTCCGGAGCCATGCCTCGGGTGTAAGCCGGAAGGCGGCGCGCGCCTCCGTGGAAGAGATGTTCGAGATGGTCGGCATACCCGAACCCAGGAAGCGCCTCGACGCCTGGCCCCACCAGCTTTCAGGCGGCCTCAGGCAGCGGGTGATGATCGCCATGGCCCTCATCTGCAAGCCGAAGCTCCTCATCGCCGACGAGCCCACCACCGCCCTTGACGTCACCATCGAAGCCCAGATCCTTGCCCTCATGAAGGACCTCCGCCGCGATACCGGCACCGCCATCATGCTGATTTCGCACAACCTTGGCGTCATCGCCGAGACCTGCGACCGCGTGTATGTCATGTACGCAGGGAGGGTCATGGAAGAGGCGGAGGTCTTCGAGCTCTTCGATTCCCCGACCCATCCCTACACCAGGGGACTCCTGGCCTCCATGCCGCGCATCGGCGGCGAGGCGGGGCCGAGGAAGGCCCTCTACTCCATCAGGGGCAACGTTCCCGACATGCAGCAGCTGCCCAAGGGTTGCAGGTTCGCTCCCAGGTGCGATTTCGCGATGGTCCGCTGTGTCGAAAGCGAGCCCCCCCTCCTTGCGACGGGCCACGCTGCGAGCCACGCCGCAGGCAGCCCGGGGGGAAAGCCACACCTGTCGCGCTGCTGGCTCGCCGAAGCCAGGGCCGGCGCCGCGGGCAGCGGCGGCGCAGGCAGCGGCGGAGCCGCCGGTGTCCCAGTCGCCGGAGGCCGGCCATGAGCGGCGCGCTCGTTGAGGCGCGGGGGCTCACGAAGCTCTTCGCCGTCGGGGACGGGATGTTCAGGAAGTCGGGGGCTTCGATACGCGCCGTAGACGGGGTCGACCTTGATATCCGCGAGCGAGAGACCCTGGCCTGCGTCGGGGAATCAGGCTCGGGCAAAAGCACCCTCGGCAGGCTCCTGATCCGCTTGATTGAACCCAGTTCCGGCTCGCTGTCCTTTGGGGGGGGCGACCTCCTGGCCCTCGGAAGCCGCGCGCTTCGCGAGAAGAAGCGCGACATGCAGATCATCTTCCAGGACCCCTACGCCTCGCTCAACCCCAGGATGCGGGTCGAAGACATCATCGCCGAGCCCCTGGCGTCGCACAATGTGGGCAAGGGAAGGGCCGAGCGCCGCGACCGGGTGGCCGCCCTCATGGACCTGGTGGGCCTCAACCGGGGCTTCATGTCGCGCTACCCCCACATGTTTTCCGGAGGGCAGCGACAGCGTATCGGAATAGCGCGGGCCCTGGCCCTCGACCCCAAGTTCATCGTCTGCGACGAGCCGGTCTCGGCCCTCGACGTCTCCATCCAGGCCCAGGTCCTCAACCTCCTCGAGGAACTCAAGGAGAGGAAGAAGCTCACCTACTTCTTCATATCCCACGACCTCTCCGTCGTGCGCCATGTCTCCGACTCAGTCTGCGTGATGTTCCTCGGCAAGGTCATGGAATCGGGACCGACCGCAGAGGTCTACGCCAAGCCCCGCCACCCCTACACGATGTTCCTCGTCTCGGCAGCGCCGCGCCCCGATCCGCGCCAGCGCTTTGTGGAGAAGCCCATCCTGCAGGGGGAGATCCCCAGCCCCGTGAACCCTCCCTCGGGCTGCCGCTTCCGCACACGCTGCCCCTTTGCAGCCCCACTCTGCGCCGAGCTCGAGCCCCCGCTCGCAGGCGCCAAAGCTGGCGACACGCGGAAAGTCGCCTGCCACTTTCCGAGGGCCTGAAACAGGGCCTCGAAACGCGCCAGAAAAGGAGAACGCCATGATCAAGAAGCTCTACGTGAGCGCCGACATCGAAGGAGTCTGCGGCATCGCCGACTGGAAGGAAACGAACATCGGGGAGGCCCAGGGCGCCTATTTCCGCGAACAGATGACCCGGGAGGTCGCCTCAGTCTGCGAGGCTGCCAACGCTGCCGGGGTGACCGATATCTTCGTGAAGGACGCACACGGGAGTGGCCGCAGCATCGACCCCTCGAAGCTCCCGGAAAACGTACGCATCATGAGGGCCTGGACCCGCGATCCCTGGTCCATGATGGCGGGCATCGACGCAAGCCATGAGGGCGCAATCTTCGTCGGCTACCACTCCGCAGGGGGCACGAACGGAAACCCCCTCGCCCATACGATGGACACCACCAACCTCCAGGTCACCGTGAACGGGCAGCTGGCCAGCGAGTTCCTTATCAATGCCTATTCGGCCGCTAGCCTCGGCGTTCCGGCCCTCCTTCTTTCTGGCGACAGGCAGCTCTGCGAGGCTGCTGGCGGAATCTGTCCCGGCATCCACAGGGTGGCTGTCAGCGAGGGACTCGGAAACGCTTCCATTTCCATTCACCCCCAGCTCGCCTGCCGACGCATACGGGAGGCTACGGCAGCTGCCCTCGCCGAACCCGCCCCCCTGCTGAGGCTGTCCGAGCACTTCTCGGTCTCCATCCTCTACCGGGAGCACTACCTGGCCCACCGCGCCTCTTTTTTCCCGGGTGCAAGGAAGACAGGGCCCCTCGAGGTGGCCTTCGAATCAGGCAGCTGGTTTGATGTCATGCGCTTTCTCTATTTCGTCCTGTAGGAGGGCCGGCATGAAGACGGTAAAACCCAGGGCCCTCGCCAAGGGCAGCACGATCGGCCTCATCGCCCCCTCGGGCGCAGCCCTCTACCTCGAGCGGATTGATCCTGCCGTCGAGGCCGTGCGAAGCCTGGGCTTCACGGTCGTGGAGGGGAAGAGCTGCCGCTCCCTCTACGGCAACCTGGCCGGCAGCGACGAGCTCCGCGCAGCCGACATGAACGCCTTCTTCGGAAATGACGCGATCGACGGCATCTTCTGCCTGAAGGGCGGCTACGGCACGCCGCGCATCCTCGATCGCATCAACTATGACCTTGTCCGCGCCAATCCCAAGGCCTTTGTCGGCTACAGCGACATCACCGGCACCCACCTCGCCCTCGGCCGCGAGTGCGGAATGGTCACCTTCCACGGCCCCATGCCCTACTCCGACAAGGGCGAATGCTGGGATGCGCCGAGCGTCGCCAGCCTCCTTTCCACCATCGGCAGCGGCGGAGGAAGGGGCCGCTTCGAGAACCCCGCCGGAAGGGCCATGGGGTCGCTCGGGGGGGGGAAGGCACGCGGCCGCCTCGTGGGAGGGAACCTCTGCCTGATCGCGGCTACCATGGGCACTCCCTGGGAGATCGACACGCGGGATCGTATCCTCTTCATCGAGGACGTCAACGAGCGTCCTTACCGCATCGACCGCATGCTCAACCAGCTCAGGCTCGCCGGCAAGCTGGAAGCAGCCCTGGGCTTCGTCATCGGCGACTGGTGCGACTGCGGCCCCGAGGAGGGCAAGCGCTCGCTGTCCATCGACGAGGTGATGAGGGACCACCTGCAATCCACCGGCAAGCCCATCCTTTCCAACCTCGCTGTGGGCCACTGCCGCCCCAATCTCACCCTCCCCCTGGGCGTGGAGGTGGAGATCGACGGGGACTCGAAGACCCTCGACATCCTCGAAGCGGCGACCGCGTGAGGGGCGCCGCGGCGGCCCGCAACCCCCAGGCTGACAGCCAGGCGAAGCGCGCCGCCCTGGCGACTGCCGCAGGAGGGTTCAATGCTGAATGATTTCCTCGAAGACCGCGGGGGGCTCCTCCACTTCGACGGCTGCGACCTGGTCGCCCTTGCCCGGGAGCACGGGACGCCGCTCTACCTCATGTCCGGGTCCTCCATCCGCGCGCGGCTTGCCGAACTGCGGCTCTCCTTCCTCGAGCGGCACGAAAACGTCGCTGCTGCCTACGCGAGCAAGGCCTTCCAGACCCTGGACATCCTGGGCCTCGTGCGGGACGAGGGACTCCACCTCGACGTGGTCTCGGGAGGAGAGCTCTTCGCCGCAACGAAGGTCGGCTTTCCGATGGAGCGTGTCTTTTTCCACGGCAACGCGAAAACCCTGTCCGAGCTCGCGATGGCGGTGGAGCTCGGCGTCGGCCGCGTCGTCGTCGACAACCACAGCGAACTGTGCGCCCTGGACGCGATTGCCCGATCGCGGGGCCGCGTCCAGCCCATCCTGTTCCGCGTGACGCCTGGGGTGGACAGCCATACCCACCAGAAAATATCCACTGGTACCATCGACTCGAAGTTCGGCATACCGCTGGACCGGAGCCTGCGCGACACATACATAAAGACCGCCCTTGAGATGGGGGGCGTCGCCCTCAAGGGTTTCCACTTCCACATCGGTTCCCAGCTCTTTGACAGGGCCTCCCATCTCCTGGCCATCGGCATCGTCCTCGACCTCCTTGCCGAGTGCCGGCGCGACTACGGCCTTGTCGCCCAGGACCTGAACATCGGGGGCGGCTTTGGCGTCCGCTACACCGAAGCCGACCATCCCCCGCCCCTGGCCTACTTCACGGACGCCATGATGGAAGCAATTGTGAAAGGCTGCAAGGAGCGCGGCCTGTCCCGCCCCCGCGTCATCATCGAACCCGGCCGCTGGATGGTGGCGGAGGCTGGCGTCACCCTCTACACGGTCACCTCGATAAAGGACATCCCCGGCCAGAAGAAATGGATAGGCGTCGACGGCGGAATGACCGACAACATCCGGCCGTCCATGTACGAGGCACGCTACGAAGCCCTCCTGGCGAACAAGGCCGGGTCGCCACGGAGCCAGACCGTGGACATCGCCGGACGCTGCTGCGAGTCAGGCGATGTACTAATTAGAGGCATTACCCTGCCCCCCGTGGAGGAGGGCGACATCCTCGCGGTCCTTACAACCGGGGCCTACCACCACACGATGGCGAGCAACTACAACCGCGTGCCCCGCCCCGCCCTCCTTTCGCTCCGGGAGGGGAAGGCACGACTGTCGGTGCGCCGCGAAACCCACGAAGACCTCATCGCCAGGGAGGCGTTCCCATGACAGCACTCGACCTTCATGATTCCCTTGTCATCGTCGATGGCCACTGCGACACGGTCCTGGACCTTATAGGCGATTCCTTCGCCAACAAGGATTCGCCGCCCAGGGATTTCTTTGAACGAGGTGCCTACGGCCACCTCGACCTCCCCCGCCTGGTCGAAGGAAATGTCGCCTGCCAGATCTTCGCCCTCTACACCAACGACAGCCACCTCCCGATGGTTCGCGAGCACAGCTGGCGGCTCCTTGAGGCCATGGAATCGGTCTTTGCCCGCGATGGAGGCATCGTGCTCGCAAAGACGGCCGACGACATCCTGGCAGCCCGGGCTGCGGGACAGCGTGCGGGCATGCTGTCCATCGAGGGGGGAGAGGCCATCGGCGAGAGTCTTGAGGAACTCCGGGCCTTCTACGCGCGCGGCGTCCGCCTCATGGGCCTGACCTGGAACCGGAGGAACGCCATAGGACGCGGTGCCGGCACGGGGACTGATGCCGACGGCACAGGCGGACTCACCGACTTCGGGCGAAGGGTCGTCGCCGAGATGGAACGCATTGGTATGGTCGTGGACGCGTCCCACCTCTCGGACGAGGCCCTCGACGACCTTTTGAAAGTAGCCAGGCGCCCCGTCATCGCCTCGCACTCCAATTGCCGCGCCCTGGTGCCCCACCGGCGCAACCTGGACGATCGGCAGCTCGAGCGCATCGCCGCCACGGGAGGCCTCATCGGCCTCACCTTCCCCGGCATCTTCATCGACCCGGACCCGCAGAAGGTGAGCAAGGAACGGGTCTTCGAGCACCTCAGGCACCTCATGTCCGTGGTCGGCAGCGAGCATATCGGGCTGGGCTCGGACTTCGACGGCTTCAGCGAAAACTTCGGGACGGCCTTCGCTTCGCCCGCCGAGCTGCCCTGGCTCACTGAAGCCCTCCTGGGCGCGGGCTACCCCCGCGAGTCGATAGCCGCCATCATGGGCGGTAACTGGATGCGCGTGCTGGGACAGATATGCGGATGAGCACGAGGGAAAAGGCCGTAACCGGCAAGGGCGCAGCCACTGCCATGCTCGGCCTTGGGCTGGAGTCCCGGAACCAGGCCCTGGCATCGATGGCGACAGCACTCCGGAAGGGGTCGAAGGATGTGGCCCGGGCCAATGCAGAGGATCTCGAGGAGGCGCGGCGTACGGGCCTTCCGGCAGCCCTTCTTTCACGGCTCCACTTCGGAGATGAAAAGATCGAAGCCTCCATCGCCGGTCTTGAAGCGCTCAGGGCCCTCCCCGATCCCCTGGGCCGCCAGATTTCCGCACGGCGCCTCGACGAGGGCCTCGTCCTCAGGCAGCTCTCCTGCCCCATCGGCCTGATTGCGATGATCTTCGAGTCAAGGCCCGATGCCCTCGTCCAGATGGCCGCGCTCTGCGCGAAGAGCGGGAACGCAGTCCTGTTGAAGGGCGGAAGCGAAGCTGCTCGCACCAACCGCGCCCTGGCAGCCCTCATCCTGGACGCAGGCATCGAAGCCGGCCTCCCAGAGTCCTGGCTCAGCCTCCTTGAATCGAGGGCCGAGGTCGCGGAACTTTTGGGACTCGACGAGTTTGTCGACCTCCTGGTCCCCAGGGGTTCCAAGGAATTCGTCGCCCGCATCAAGGCCGAGAGCCGCATCCCCGTCCTGGGCCACTCAGACGGTATCTGCCACCTCTACCTCCACGCGGACGCAGATCTGGCAATGGCCACGGTGCTGGCTGTGGACAGCAAGACCCAGTACCCCGCTGCCTGCAACGCTGCCGAGGTTCTTTTAGTCCATTCAGACTTCGCCCCGAAGGGCCTCCCCACAGTAGTCGCCGCCCTTGAGTCGGCCGGGGTCGCCATCGAAAGCTGCCCCAGGAGCGCTGCAATCCTCGGCCGCCATGCTACAATGTCCGAATCAGGCCCCTGGTCGGTGGAATACCTGGAACTCCGCATGGCCGTAAAGATCGTGGACTCCCTCGACGCCGCAGTGGCCCACATCAACCGCTACGGCAGCCGGCATACCGATGCAATTGTGACCACTTCGGCCGAGGCGGCTGGGAGCTTCATGGAAAAGGTGGACTCTGCCTCGGTGTACTGGAATGCCAGCACGAGATTCGCCGACGGCTACCGCTACGGCCTCGGCGCCGAACTGGGCATTTCCACGGGCAAGCTCCACGCACGGGGGCCGGTCGGCCTCGAGGGGCTCTGTACCTACAAGTGGAAGCTCTCCGGCTCGGGGCAGACAGTCGCCGACTATGCCTCGGGCCGCCGCGCCTTTATCCACGAGGAGCTCGCTGATGGCAGCTAGGGAAAGGGGCGCAGAGCCTGCCACCTGTGGACAGGGGGACCCCGCCGCTGCCGCGCGTGCCTCCCTCGCCCTTGCGAACAGGATCGTCATAAAGATCGGTACTGCCACAATCATGAAGAAAGGCGAAGCAGGCGGGACAGCCAGGCCCGGCTCGGCCGGGGGCGTGGATGTGGAGTACCTCCACCACATGGCCGCCCAGGTGGCAGCCCTCACAAGGGCAGGCAAACAGATCATAATTGTTACTTCAGGAGCCATCGGCATGGGTGCCCGCGAGCTTGGCATCCCCAGGAAGGTCAGGGAACTCCGGATGAGGCAGGCCTGCGCCGCCATCGGCCAGATCGCCCTGATGGACGAGTACCGGCGCGCCTTCGGGGTCTTCGGCCTCCTCCCTGCCCAGCTCCTGGTCACCCGGGACGCCTGGGACAACCGCTCGGCCTACCTCAACCTCAGGGCCTCGGTGGAGACCCTCCTCGAGGCCGGAGCCATCCCCGTCTTCAACGAGAACGACGTCGTGTCGACCGCCGAGATCGGCAACGCCTTCGGCGACAACGACCAGCTTTCCGCCTACGTTGCCAGCAAGGCCGATGCCGAGCTCCTGGTCATCCTTTCGGATATCGACGCCCTCTACGACGCCGACCCCCGGGCCAATCCCGCAGCCCGACCCATCCCCTATGTCAGCGAACTCAGCCCCGGCATCATCGCCGCAGCGGGAGGAGCCGGCTCGGAGTTCTCGACCGGCGGGATGGCCACGAAGCTCAAGGCAGTCGAGATAGCCCGAGACGCAGGCTGCAAGGTCGTGATCGCCGACGGACGCCTTTCCGGGGTCGTCTCGCGCATACTCGTCGGCGAGCCCATCGGCACGCTTTTCGACGCCGCCGGAGGGCTGAAGAACCGGCAACGCTGGATCAAGAACTCGAGCCCCCTCGGAAGCCTGGTCATCGACGAAGGCGCACTCGAGGCCATCCGTGCAAAGAACTCCCTCCTCCCCCGCGGTATCAAGGCCGTGGAAGGCAGCTTTGAGCGCGGCGACATCGTCATCTTGAAGCTGGAAGGCTCAGGCGAAGCCGTAGCCAAGATCGTCAGTACACTGTCTTCTTCGGAGCTGGCCCGTGTCGCGGGCCTGCGCTCAGGGGAGGTAGGAGA
>JBAXTA010000090.1:0-13929 GCA_037130415.1 Spirochaetota bacterium | reverse complement strand
CCTCTACTCGAAAATCGAGGTCGGGGGGCTGCCCCAGGAGGGGTGCGAGCCGTTGACGGGCGAGGGCAAAATCGTGGCGTCCTGTCTCGACATCCAGTTCGGCGCTCCTGGAGTTGATCCGCGCCGTCTCGAGGTCCACCGCGCTGGCTTGCTTGAGCGCAAAGGTCGCCTCGACCTGCCTCTGGAGGGAGCTCTGCTTTCCGAGTATGTCGAGGCGGAGCGCGAGGGTGCGCTGCGCCACAAGGGTCGTTACGTAAGCCTGCTTCGCAGCTGCGATTGTCGCAGCCCGCGACTGCCTGGCAGCGAATTCCTTGCCCTGGAGGGCCAGGCTGCTCTTGTCGATGGCCGCCTTGGTCTGTCCGCCTGCATAGCCATCCCAGACCGCCTGGCTGAGCGTAGTCTGCACGCTCGTCACCTGCGGCGAGTTGACGTAGCTGCTGCCCGTGCTGGTAAGCTTCTGCGGCGAAACCGGTAGTGCGTGCGAAACCGAGAGCCCGATCCGCGAACCCGAGGTCGCAGTCGCTGTCCCCGCAGCGAAGCTGAGAGCCGCAGAAAGGCTCTGCCCGAGACCCAGGCCACTCGCGCCGGCTGCCTTGGCCTGCGATTGGTCGTTAAAACCGTAGCTGTCACCATAGGCCGCATTTCCTGAGAGCGTAGGCCGGGCCTTGCCGAGATTCAGCGCATGCTGGGCCCTCGCCGAGGCGAGGGTGGCTTCCTGGACGCGGAGATCATCGCTCGAGGACAGGACTCCAGATACCAGCTCTGCGAGCGAAAAGGTCCGGGGACCTGCCTCCGAAGCGGGCAGCGGCGTGATCGCCGGAGAACCTGCTGCGGAAGTCATGATCTCCGCGCTTGCGGCCAGTGATGCGGCCAGCGCCAAGGCCACGACAGGAAACAGCTTCGATACCATGACTGGATAATAAAGAAAAGAAGGGATTGGTCACAGTTAAAAATGTAAAACCGAAGGGCAATTCAGAAGCAGGAAAGGACGTACATGCCCACGAGCACCTCGGCCTTGAGCAGTTCGTCATCGCCTGAGTCCCGGTGAAGCTGGTCCCCAAGCTCGCCCACAAACCAGAAAAAGAGCCCAAGCTTGGGATCGATCCTGAATGTATAAAGGAGGAAATCATCAGCCCGGCTTTGGGCCCCGAAAAGGAGGTGAGCAATGGAGTGGCAGAGTTGAACAAACCGACGGAAGGCAGGCCGGAGATCTCCCTCACGGAACTCCCGCTCGAAGGAACTGACCTCCTCGATGAGCTTTTCCTTGCGCTTCTCATCGCTCTTCTCGACCCAGGTCTTGTGGACGAGGAGCTCGGTATTCTCGCGGAAAACCTTGAGAAGATGGTCGATCGCCACGAGGCGGTCCGCAGCCTCGCCGTGCACAAAGGAACTGAACTCCCCGGGACTCCCCAGGATGTCTGCAAAAGCCAGGGAGTGGGCGATGAAGTCGGATTGCGAGGACGAGCCGGCAAGCTTTCCGAAGATGCCAAAAGCTTCGCGCTCGGCATCGGAAACGAGTCGCTCTTCTACAGCGAAATCGGGGAAAGCCATGCCGTACCATGTCCCGAAGGGCAGAACCTTGTCAAGTCGGCCCCTTGCACGGGAATGCGGTGACAGATATTCTCTTCTGCATGAACGATATACGACTTCTCCCCGCTGACTCAGTCGGCCACGATTTCGTGCCAGATGAATACCTCGCTCCCGGGGAAGATGAATACCATATCCGCGACGCCCAGCTCAGGGCCCTGGGCAAGGACCTGGCCGCGTACCGCAGGCTCCGACCCTATGAGCTTGAGAGCCTCGTGAAAAACGAGAACAGTTGCCCCGACTGGAGCCTGGTCCTCGTCACCGACCCCTTCACGCCAGAACTTATCCACCAGTCCACCTTCGCGGGCCTCGTCCGGATCGGGCGTCTCGAGCGGGCGGTCCTCGAACACCACGATACCCGGGTGCCCGTAGGCATCTACCACTCTCGTATCACCGCCTGCGACATCGGCGACAATTGTGCCATCCTCGACTGCGCCTACATTGCCCACTACATCGTGGGCGACGGTTGCATGCTCATCAACAACAGCGAGATCGAGTGCTCCAACCACTCCAAGTTCGGCAACGGGATCATCAAGGAGGGAGAGGACGAGGAGCTCCGCGTCGTGCTCGACGTGATGAACGAGGCGGGGGGCCGGTCGATCCTGCCCTTCGAGGGGATGCTGAGCGCGGACGCCTACCTCTGGGCGCGGAACCGGGGTGACCAGGCCCTGATGAAGGCCTTCCGCTCGATGACGGACGCCATGTTCGACACCCGGAGGGGGCGCTACGGGACGATCGGCGCCAACTCGGTCCTCAAGTCCAACAGCATCATCAAGGATGTGGCGATCGGCGAGTGCTCCTATATAAAAGGCACCAACAAGCTGAAGAACATCACAATCAGGTCCAGCGACGCCGCACGCACCCAGATAGGGGAAGGAGTCGAGCTCGTCAACGGGATAGTGGGGCTCGGCTGCCGTGTCTTCTACGGCTGCAAGGCAGTCCGTTTCGTCATGGGGGACAATTCCGCGCTGAAATACGGGGCTCGCCTCATCCACTCCGTCCTTGGCGAGAATTCCACCGTTTCCTGCTGCGAGATCCTCAACAACCTGATTTTTCCCGCCCACGAGCAGCACCACAACACCAGCTTCCTCATTGCAAGCCTGGTCAAGGGCCAGTCCAACATGGCCGCCGGAGCGACCATAGGCTCCAACCACAACTCCCGCTCCAACGACGGCGAGATCGAGGCGGGCCGTGGCTTCTGGCCGGGCCTTTCGACCTCGGTCAAGCACTCCTCGCGCTTCGCCTCCTACTGCCTGCTCGCCAAGGGCGACTACCGCTTCGAACTCGACATACCACTGCCCTTCTGTCTCGTGACCGACGACACTTCGCGCGACCGCCTGGTGCTCGTTCCCGCATATTGGTGGAATTCCAACCTCTATGCCCTCATGCGGAACGAGTCGAAATTCATCGCGCGGGACAAGCGGGTGTCGAAGGGTCTCCTCCTTGAGTTTTCCCCCTTCGCACCCGACACCGCCGAGGAGTGCATGAGCGCCCTGGCCCTCCTCGAGGAGTGGACCGGAGCGGCGGTGGCGCGCATCGATGGTACCGATGCTGCTGGCCTGGACCGCGAGGAGCTCAGGTCACGCGGACAGGCCGCCCTCCGGGACCCGACCCGCGCCCTTCCCGCGGAGGTCGATGCCTCCGGAATCGAGAACTCCAGCCGCAACGTCGTCGCGATGAAGCCCGCAAAGGCCTGGAAGGGTTATCAGGAGATCCTCCTGTGGTACGCCGCAGGCGTGGTCAGCGGCCAGGAGCCGGGCAACTTCGCAAGCCTCTCCGCCAGGCTCTCATCTCCCGGACGCGAGAAGGTCTGGGAGAACCTCGGAGGCCAGCTTGTCCCCGACTCGAAGGCGAAGGCCCTCCTGTCCCTCGCCCGCAGCGGTGGGATTCCCACCTGGAACGAGATGCACGCTGGATACGCAAGGCTTGCGGACGAATATCCCCTGGACCGTGCCCGCCACGCCTGGGCCACCCTCGCCTGGCTTGCGGGCGCCCAGTCCGATGCCCTCGGCCGCGACGCCCTCCTGGGATTCCTGGCCGATTACAGGAAACTCGCCTCCCGCGTCGCCGAGGAGGTCTGGGCCACGCGGAGAAAGGACCATGACAACCACTTCCGCCACAGCACCTTCCGGAGCAGGGCGGAGATGGATGCCGTCATCGGCACGGCCGAGCGGAATCCCTTCGTGCTGAAGACCCATAAGGACATGGCAACCCTCCGCGAGCGGGTTTCGGAATTCATGTCGGCATTGTGAGGTCCGGCTTTCCTATCCGTTCCGCTTCCGGAACTCGTCCATGAACTGGATGGTCGTCTGGACCTTGTCGAGGCCCACGGCATTGTAGGCAGAGAGGCGGATGCCACCCACGCTGCGGTAGCCCTTGACCTGGACGATGCCTGCCGTCTTCGCGTCCTTTATGAACTTCTCGTCGAGCTCAGGCGTGGGCAGCTTGAAGACAATGTTCATCCATGACCTCGAGGCCTTGTCGACGGGACAGTTGTAGTAGCCTCCTGAACCGTCGATGGCGGCATAGAGCTCCCCCTGCTTCTGCTCGTTCACCCTTCCCATGGCCTCGATGCCGCCGTTCTTCTTGAGCCAGCGGAGGACGAGGTCGAGGATGTAGATCGAAAAGCAGGGCGGGGTGTTGAACATGGAGCTGTGCTCGTCGAAAACCCGGTAGGACATCATCGTCGGGAGTTCCTCCTTCGCGAGCTGGAAGAAATCGGGCCTCATCGCGACGACCGTGACACCGGAGGGGCCGAGGTTTTTCTGGGCGCCGGCGTAGAACATCGAGTGCTTGCCGAGTTCCATGGGGCGGCTGAAGATGTCGCTCGACATGTCGGAGACAAGTGGCTTGCCCTTGGTGTCGGGGGTGTTGAAGAACTCCGTGCCCTCGATGGTGTTGTTGCTCGTGTAGTGCACATAGGCGGCATCGGGATTGAAGTGGAGGTCAGACTGCCGGGGCACGGCGATGGGCGCGCCGCCCTCCCGCTCCATGTTCGCGGGGACGGTGACGGTGCCGAAACGCTTGGCTTCCTTGATCGCGGCCTTGGCCCAGTTGCCGGTGTTGATGTAGTCAGCCTGCCTTCCGTCGAAGAGGAAATTCATGGGCAGCATGAGGAACTGGGTGGAGGCGCCTCCGGTGGTGAAGAAGACCTTCCACTCGGGGCCGAGTCCCGCAAGCTCCTTGAACAGGTCGATGGCGTGGTGGTGGAGGGCGTCGAATTCCTTCGAGCGGTGGGAGACCTCCATCACGGAGCAGCCGGTGCCGTTCCAGTCGAGCATCTCGTCGCGGGCCTGCTCCAGGACCTCGAGGGGAAGGGCTGCGGGACCTGCCGAGAAATTGATCACACGTTTCATGACAACTACTCCTTATTTTCCGCTGTAGCGGGCGACGCGGGTGACGATGGCGTCACCGAGGCGGAGGAGGTTCTCCGCCGTCGATGCGCCGAGGTGGGGCGTGAGCACCACGCGGGGCGCTGACAGGAGGGGTGAGCCCTCCGGAGGTTCCTTGAGGAAGACATCGGCAGCGTAGCCTCCGAGCGAGCCCTGGTTGAGGGCCGCCACGACGTCCTGCTCGACGATCACCTGCCCGCGGCTCGTGTTGACGATGCAGGCGCCTTTTTTCATCTTCGCCAGGGCCTTCGCGCAGAGCATGCCGTTGGTCTCGGGCGTGAGGGGGACATGGACGGAAATGTAGTCGGAGCGCGAAAGGAGGCTGTCGAAGTCGACCATTTCGTCCGAGTCCGGACAGGATGTGATGAACTTGTCGTAGGCGATGACCTTCATGCCGAAGGCCCGCGCGCGGACCGCGAGCTCACGCGCGATGCGGCCGATGCCGATGAGCCCGAGGGTCTTGCCGTTGAGCTCCGTGCGCTCCAGTTCCTTCTTGAGCCACTTTCCCTGCTTCATCGAGGCGTCGGCCTCCGAGATATGGCAGGGCATCGCAAGCATCAGGGCGAAGGCGAGCTCGGCGACGGCGACGCTCGAAGCCTCAGGCGTGTTGTCGACGTCGATGCCCTTCTCCTTGGCGTAGCCCACGTCGATGGTATCGACGCCGACCCCGCCGCGGATGATGTACCTGAGCTTCGGAGCCTTGTCCATCATGGCCTTGTCGACCTTGGTCTTGGAACGGACGATGACCACCTCGGCCTCGCCTATGCGGCCGAAGTCGGATGTCACCTCGCCGTACGACGCCAGGCGCCCGGGAAGGTCCGGAGCGAAGGCGTCCGCAAGCAGGATTACCATGGATTCCTCCAGTGATTGCTGTGAATGATGGGCCAAAAGGCTCTGCCCTCCGGCCACATGGGGCAGCTCAGTCTAGCACGGGCAACGGGAAAGTCAAGATTGCCCCCCAGGAAGGCGCAGCCTCACCGGGTCGGGAAATTATGGTCGTAATTAGCGTCGGTATTCTCCGAGATGCGATGCCGTCGCGCGACGAGGCCCTTCTGCATCGCGACGCAGGCCAGCGGAAGGAGGAAGGCCAGGGCTGCGGAGAGGATGAGGGGAACCTGGCCGGGAAGCGGGAATCGCAGCTCGATCGCCCTGTCCTCGAAGACCATGCGGGCCGCGGTAAAGGAAATGGCTATGGCTCCGACATAGACGAGCCAGCGCGCCTTGTCGATGAGGGAGGAGATGACTCCACCGGTCATCATGAGGAGGGGCATGCTGATCAGGAGCCCTGCGATGAGGAGGGGGACGGAACCATGGGCAGAACCGGCAATGGCTATGACATTGTCGAGGCTCATCATGAAATCGGCCGCGAGGATCAGGAAAATGGCCTGACGGAAGGTGGAAGCCGACTCTTTTTCCGCTTCGCTGCCCGCTTCCGATCCCACATCCAGCTTCAGGAGCTTCCAGACTACCCAGACCAGGACGATTCCCCCGACCGCCGAAAGGTAGGGAACGAGCATCAATAAGGTCGCGATCGTCGTCAAGCCGATCCGGAGAGCGATGGCTAAAAGACCGCCGAGCATGATGGCAAAGCGACGCTTGTCCGGGGGCAGGGCAGCAGCCGCCATGCCTATGACAATGGCATTGTCCCCGGAAAGGGCCAGGTCCATGAGGGTGATGTTGAGGAAGCGGATGACAAAATCAAGGTCTGGAAGGGCCATGGATGCTCCAGGAAACGGGGGCGAATGCACGGCTACAAGAGCCGACGCTACGGAGTCTATACGATCCATGCAAACTTGACAATTATCACAGTTTTGTCGGTGACTGTCCTACATCAAGGCTAGCGCAAAGGTCGGGTTGAGACGTCCCCTCCCAGACTGTATACAATGCCGTATCCACGGATAGGCAGGCAGAGGACAGGCGGAAGCGCCCGGCCGGGCGTGCTGAAACCCCTTGCGGAGCCAGAGTCCTCTGTGCTAGCGTCCGGCCGAGCGAGGAGGTCGAAGGACGATGGAAGCGTTCACCGAAACCCGAAACGATTGGGGCTCCCGCCGCCGTTTTCTGGCTGGCTTCTCCGCTGGAATCCTCAAGGGCCTTCCGGCTTCCAAGCCATTGCAGTGGGAGCCGCGACTTCCATCGCACAATGATCCTGGTATCGATGCCGCCCCTGGGGCGGCTTTTTTTTCGCCTTCTGACGCCACCTGCCACCTTGTGCGCCTAGCCCACTCCCGTGGACAGGGAGCTTCCATCACCGATCGTCACCGCTTCATTCCAAGGAGGAATCCATGCTGAAAGGCAGGCATCTCATAGGCCCGAGTGACTTTACCCTCGAGGAGCTCGAGGGACTGTTCAGCCTCGCAGGCTCGATGGAACAGGAGCCCGCGAGGTGGCTCGACGCGGCGCGGGGAAGGATCCTCGCAACACTGTTCTTCGAACCGAGCACGAGGACGAGGCTTTCCTTCGAGGCAGCGATGCAGAGGCTCGGCGGTGGCGTCATCGGCTTCGCAGAGCCAGGCTCAAGCTCGGCCTCCAAGGGCGAGAGCCTGGCCGACACGATCCGCACGGTATCCGCCTACGCGGACGTCATCGCGATGCGCAACCCCAAGGAGGGAGCGGCCCTCCTCGCCTCGCGCTTCTCGACCGTGCCCGTGATCAACGCCGGCGACGGAGGCCACCACCATCCGACGCAGACCCTCACCGACCTCCTGGCGATACGGAGCCTGAAGGGAAGGACCGAGGGACTGACCGTAGGTTTCTGCGGTGACCTCCGCTTCGGCAGGACTGTCCATTCCCTCGCCGAGGGGCTCGCGCGCTATCCGGGGAACCGCTTCATCCTCGTGTCCCCCGGCGAGCTCAAGGTTCCGGACTTCATCACCAAGGAGGTCTTCGAGAAGAAGGGTATCGAATACCTTGAAACCTCCGACCTCGAGGCGGTCCTCCCGCGCCTCGACATCCTCTACATGACGCGTGTCCAGAAGGAGCGATTCTTCAACGAGGAGGATTACCTCCGACTCAAGGACAGCTTTATCCTCGACGCTGCCAGGATGCGCCTGGCCAAGCCCGACCTCGCCGTGCTCCACCCCCTGCCCCGTGTCAACGAGATAGCGGTGGAAGTCGATGCCGATCCGCGAGCCGCCTACTTCGCCCAGGTGCGCTACGGGATGTTCGCGAGGATGGCCCTCATCGCCTCGCTCCTAGGAGTCTCATAATGCTGAACATCGGCAGGATCAGGAACGGCCTCGTCATCGACCACATCAAGGCCGGCCAGGGCATCCACATCTTCAACTGGCTCAGGCTCGACAAGGCGGGCGTCCCCGTGGCCTTCATCGTCAACGCGCCTTCGAAGGTGATGGGAAAGAAGGACATGCTCAAGATCGACGAGACCATCGCCATCGACTACGCAGTCCTCGGCCTCATCGATCCCGACATCACCGTCAATGTCATCGAGAACGAGATCCTCACCGAGAAGATCCACATGAAGCTCCCCGACCGCGTCGAGAACGTCCTCGTCTGCAGGAACCCCCGCTGCGTGACGCAGGTGGAAAAGGCGGCGCCCCAGGTCTTCCTCCTCACCGACCGCGAGGGCGGCGTCTACCGCTGCGAGTACTGCGACGAGGCCAGGGGCGAGGTCGACCTTCGATGACCCTGAGGTTCCGGAACCTCCGCCTCGTGGACGCGGATCTGGACTGCCCAGGAGAGCTCCTCGTGCGCGATGGCATCATTGCGGCCCTGAGCCCCGGGGGCGAGGGCACGAAGGCCGACCGGGCCCGAAGCGACCATGATACCCACATTGATATCGCCGCAGGGTCGGAGGACGGCCGCCCCCTCCTCCTCATGCCGGCCTTCGTGGATCTCCACGCGCACTTCCGCGACCCGGGCTTCCCGGACAAGGAGACCCTCGAGTCCGGCTGCCTGGCGGCGGCCGCCGGGGGCTTTGGCACGGTGCTGGCCATGGCCAACACCAGGCCCGCGACAGACAACCCCGCACTCGCCCTGGACAGCCGGAACCGAGCCCTGAGCCTGGGCCTCGTCGACTACTACCCGGCCCTCACGCTGACCGAGGGCCTGGGCGGAGCGGGCACAGGCCATCTGGACAGGCTTCCTGCCATGCCTGCACAACTACACGCTTCTGGCCTCCTTGCACTGAGCGACGACGGCAAGGACGTCGACGACGAGTCCCTCATGCGCGAGGCGATGCAAAAGGCCGCTGCCCACGGCCTCCTCGTGATCTGCCACTGCGAACTTGGGCCCGCAAAGCCTGGCCAGGGAGAGGATCCCGAGGCCTGGTACTCCTCTTTGGCAGGGAGGGAAGCCGATCGGATGGCCGAGATCCGTGGGGTGGAACGGGCCCTGAGGCTCGCCGTGGAAACGGGATGTCGCCTCCATCTTGCCCACCTGTCGACGCGGGAATCGCTGGCCCTCGTCCGGGAGGCGAAAAAAACCTTCACAACCATGAGGATCAGCTGCGAGGTGACGCCCCACCACCTGGCCCTCAGCGAGGACGACGCCTCCGCCCTTGGCGCCTCGGGAAAGGGCCGGGTCAATCCCTGGCTCAGGGGCGAGGACGACCGCCGGGCCCTCCTGGAAGGCATCCTGGATGGAACAATTGACGCCATCGCCACGGATCACGCCCCGCACAGCGCGGCCGACAAGGCAGCCGGAGCTCCCGGCTTCAGTGGCCTTGAGACAGCCTTCGCCCTCGCGTCAGAAGCCCTGGCGGGAATCCCAGGCGGCACGGGGAGCTCCGATTACCGCCGTATATCAAGGATCATGAGTGCCGCACCTGCGGCCATACTCGGACTCGGGGACAGGGGGAAACTCGCGATCGGCCAGAGGGCCGACCTTGTCCTCATCGACCCGGATGCTGGGTGGACGGTCGATCCGGAGCGCTTCCGCTCGCGCGGAAAAAACAGCCCGGTGGCCGGCCGAAGGCTCCGGGGCCGCATCCTCATGACCATCCACGAAGGAAGGATCGTATATGAACACTCCTGACAATTCCCCTGCCTTTGACAGGCTCTTCGACGCGGTAGCCTCGCGCGGCCCCGTCTGCGTCGGACTCGATACCACCGTGGAGTACCTGCCCCCGAGGGTCCGGGAGCTCTACGCAAGCCCGGCCGAAGCCATCCTCGCCTACAACACTGCCCTCATAGATGCGACCGCCGACTATGCGGCCTGCTTCAAGGTCCAGATAGCCTACTACGAGGAACTCGGCCTCGCGGGCCTCCGGACCTACGCAGAAACGCTCAAGCTTGTCCGCTCGAAGGGAATTGTCGTAATTGCCGACATCAAGCGGGGGGACATAGCCGACACGGCCAGCCGCTACGCCCGGGCCCACCTCGAGGGCGAGTTCGAGGCGGACTGCGTGACCCTCAACCCCTACATGGGCCTCGACTCCATCGAGCCCTGGCTTGCCGTCGCCGAGCGCCGGGGCAAGGGCCTCTTCGCCCTCGTCCGCACCTCCAACCCGGGCATGCGCGACTTCGAGGCCCTCGAGCTCGCCAAGGGTGGTCACGTCTATGATGAAGTCGCCCAACGCGTTGCCGGACTCTCGGGACGGGGCCGGTGCCGGCACGGCTACGGCGCCCTCGGGGCCGTGCTGGGCTGCACCGAGCGCGAGGAGGCGGCCTCGCTCAGGCAGCGCCTTCCGGGCGTCTTCGTGCTGATCCCCGGCTATGGCGCCCAGGGAGGAGCTGCTGCGGATGCGGCCCTCCTCCTCGACCGCTACAATGGTGCAGGCAACGGAGGGGTCGTCAACGCGAGCCGCTCCATCCTCAAGGCCTGGTCGGCAGCGGGACTCGATCCGGCGGAGACTGGCCTCGAAGAGGCTGCAGGGGCAGCCCGGGCAGCTGCCCGCGCGATGCGGGAGGATCTCGTCGCAGCCTGCCAGGCTGGCGGAGCAGCGAAGTGATGGTCGCCTCGGCAGCGGATGGCTGCGACTCCCGCCGCTCCTACGCGCGCGAAGTGATAATCGGAAACCTCGCCCTCGCGCCAGGCAGCTTCGAGCTCCGGACAAGCTGGAGTGGCACTGCGCCCAGGCCCGGCCAGTTCTTCATGCTCCGTGCTGCCCGTTCGCAGGTCCTCCTCGGCAGGCCCATCTCGGTCTACGACGCAGGGCCGCTCTGGCTTTCCTTTGCGATCACCGGACGGGGTCCAGGCACCCTTGAACTTTCAGGACTTCAGTGCGGCGACGCAGTCATGCTCGAGGGGCCGCTGGGCTCGGCATGGAAGGATCGTGGCGTCTGGCCTCACACAGGCGCGGCCAGGGGAGAAAAGCCCCTCGCCCTCGTGGGGGGAGGCATCGGACTTGCTCCCCTCCTCTTCCTTGCGAAGGAACTCGGGGAGGGAAGCTATGACCTCCACGCAGGCTTCCGATCGGGCTGCTGGGGTCTGCATGCGAGCAAGGCACGACGGCTCCTCATCAGCACGGAAGACGGCAGTGTCGGGAATAAGGGGCGGGTACTGGACTCCTTCGAAGCGCATGATTATGCGATGATCCTGGCCTGCGGTCCCGAGCCCATGCTGCGCGCAGTCGCCGAGCTGGCGAAGGCGGCCGCCGTTCCCGCCCTCCTGGGCCTCGAGCGGAGGATGGCCTGCGGGGTCGGGGCCTGCCTTGGCTGCGCCGTGCGAACGACCGGAGGCAACCGGAGGGCCTGTGTCGAGGGTCCGATATTCGCAGCAGAGGAGCTTCTTTTCGATGAGTGAAACAGCAATTGCGAATACCGGGGAACCTGACCTATCGCTGTCCTTCGCGGGCCTTTGTCTCCGCAATCCCGTGATCGCCGCCTCTGGCAGCTTCGGCTACGGCCACGAATACGCGGGGCTGGTGGATGCCACTGCCCTTGGCGGAATCTGCACCAAGGGTCTCACCCTCGAGCCCCGTACGGGCAACCGGGGCCTCCGCCTCCACGAGACCCCCGCCGGCCTCATCAATTCCATTGGCCTCGAGAACCCCGGCATTCCTGCCTTCATCGAAAAGGAGCTCCCGGGACTGCGCGCCCTCGGGACGGTAGTCTTCGCCAACCTCTCGGGGGGCAGCCTCGAAGCCTACGAGGAAGGCGCGGCACTCCTTGACGCGGCCGAGGGCGTCGATGCCATCGAGCTCAATGTTTCCTGCCCGAACGTCAGGCAGGGAGGCATGAACTTCGGCCTCGACCCCCGTGTCGTCTCCGAGGTCGTGCGTCTCGTCCGTGAGCGGACGGGCAAGAGCCTCATGGTAAAATTATCACCCAATGCCCCCGATCTCGTCGCCGTGGCCCGTGCCTGCGAGGAGGCCGGGGCAGACGCCCTCTCCCTGGTCAACACCTTCAAGGCCATGGCCATCGACATCGAGCGCTGCCGCCCCGTCTTTGACAACGTGACCGCAGGCCTTTCCGGACCCGCGATCCGCCCCATCGCGCTCCGGATGGTCTTTGAGGTCGCCGGGGCGGTCTCCATCCCCGTGGTGGGCATGGGAGGCATCTCCTGCGCTGGCGACGCGATCGAGTTCCTGATGGCAGGGGCGGTCGCCGTCCAGATCGGAACGGCTACCTTCGCCGATCCCGGCACGATGTGCGCTCTAATCAAGGGTCTCGCGGCCTTCACGGCGGCGCATGGCTACAGGTCCGTGGCCGATCTCGTCGGTGCGGCCAGGGATCCACCGTGGCGGCGATCGCGGCAGGGGCCCGCCAGCCAGGGTTGAGAACAGAGGCCCGCAGCTGCGGGACCAGTGTCCAGAAAGTCCGGACAGTCCGGAAGGTCCGGGCGCAACAGCACAAGGAGACCAGCATGCAGAGATCCATCGAACTTCTCAAGGAATCACAGGCCATGCTGGAGGGGCACTTCCTCCTCTCGTCTGGCCGGCACTCGGACCGCTACTTCCAGTGCGCACGCCTCCTTGAGCACCCGGACCGCGCCGAGGAGGCCCTCATGAAGGTGGGCGCCCGCCTCCGCGATGCCCTGTCCTCAGGCGAGCTCTCCTTCGATCTGCTTGTCGGACCGGCCATGGGCGGCATCCTGCCCGCCTGGATACTGGGCAAGGCACTTGGCCTTCCGGCGATCTATACCGAACGCGACGAGGATGGAAAGATGAGCCTGCGCCGCGGCTTCGATCTCAGGCAGGGCCAGAGGATCCTCATAGTCGAAGATGTCATAACTACCGGCAAATCTTCCGGAGAGTGTGCCGAGGCCCTGCGTGTCGCAGGCGGGCATGTCGTCGCCCTGGCCTGTATCGTCGACCGGCGGGCAGAGGGAATCCCGGTGGAATGGCCCCTCTACGCTGCCGCCACACTGCCTGCTGCCAGCTGGGAAGCAGATGAGTGTCCGCTCTGCGCAAAGGGCCTGGCCTTCGTCAAGCCTGGCTCGCGGAAAATGCCGGGAGCCTGAGTTCACGGCCCAAAGGACCGTGCCTGCGGGGCCCCGAGGGCTCCGCAGCAGCCTGGGCTACAACGGATGGTTGTAGTGCCAGGAAGCTATCTTCCTGTCAAGACATTGCCTCGTGGCAGAATGAAACTGCTCGAGCTTGTGCCCTTGGGCGTTCGGCCCAGAGAAACGTAGCGGTCCTCATCATCACTCGAATGATCGGAGTCAAATATTGACATCAGGTTTGGATCTGCAAAAATCAGGGCTGCCTCGGAAAATGCAGTTCTCACGTTTCTACCAAATGGCTCTCTCTTTTTCCGGGTCCCACTCAAATTCCATATTCATCAAAGCCTCCCGAAAAACGTCTATGCCCACGGAGACGGGGAGGCAGACCCCATGATTTCATCACAGGCTGCTGTGGGGGACTGAGCTGGCGAAGCGGCAGAAAACTTCCCCGCAGCCATCGTCAACACGAACCTCCGTTTCCACCAGGGGGAGAGCCGTGCTCGAAGCAGTCCAGTCCGAAAGCGCCATGAATTGCTGTGCCCAAGTATGCCGAGATACGAGTTCATCGAAGAGCGAAAGGCATCGCGCTCCGCCCGAATCGGTGGCATAT
>JBAXTA010000009.1:0-34458 GCA_037130415.1 Spirochaetota bacterium | reverse complement strand
CTCACGTTCATGCCCGCAGTTATCGCTGCGCTCAGGACAGGAACCAGGAGGCTTGAGACTGCACCGCTGATCCTCTCCTTCTTGCCCTTGGTGGAAAGGTCATGGAGGACGGCGACTGCGAGCGCTTCGCGGACCTGGGCGTCCTTTTCCTTGAAAACCTCGGCATACTCCACGCGATAGTCGGGAGCGTGGCTGAAGGAGAGACCTGTGCCGACCCCAAGCATGACCGCGCTGCCTATCCCGAATCCGAGCGTCATGCCCAGCCTTGTATCGGGATCGAGGACATGGCCAGAAGTCGCCTGCGAGATCCGGTTACCTGCCAGCCAGGTCGTCGCAGCAGCGGCCGCCAGGGTGCTGCCAATGCCATAGGAGACCAGCCCGCCGATTTTCAGACCCCTGTCCCCCTCCGCTTCCTGCTTGTCTACATAACTGCTGAGGATGCGATAGGCGATCTCGGGTTGATCCTCGGCGAGCAGCCTGGCGGCTACTACCGTGAACGAGAGGAAGAGTACGAATATGCGATTGCGCTTCATGGAACGACCTTTCGCAGCGCCTTGAGGCGGCGCTGCTGGAAACCATGTGCCCCCAGAATGGGAGGCTGCCGGGAATGGGACCAGCGTGAAGGCCCAATGCTCGGCATCTATGGAAAAGCAGTATTCGTGCCAACAATAACGGGATATCGAAGATGTTTGTAATTAGCTCTGGCATATAGACCTGTGATCGAAAGCCTTTTCTGGCAGCACGGCCAAGGACCTATCCTATTCGATAGTATATCGCGGATGATAGTATCAGTCTTGATAGTGCTGGAGATCGGTCCCTTCACCTTGCAGCAACATCGCAGCCGTGCCCTTCGAGGAATCCGCCGTGGATGAGATCCGTTCAGTTCTGATAGTTGGTGCCGGTGCAGTGGGTTCCGTCGTGGCTGCCACCATCCACAGGGCCAGACCAGGCTCTGCGGTGCTTCTTGCGAACCCCGCGCGGAAGGCGCGATTTCAGGCGGAGGGCCTCGTGATCAACGGCGAGCGCCTCGAGCTTCCCCTGGTCTCGACCAATGAGCCCTTCGCCCGAGGCCAGGAGCCTGGGCTCGCGATAGTCGCAGTCAAGAACCACCAGCTTCCCGGGGCCATCGCCGAGATGGCTCCCCTGGTGGGAGCGGGGGGGTCGCTTGCCCCCTCCTCTCCTTGACCATACAATCGGCCCATGGTCAGCCTCTACCCGGATTTCTTCAACGATGTCTTCGGCCCGATAATGCAGCCGGGTTCGAGTTCCCACTTTGCCGCTCCCTGCCGCATCGGCCTTCTGGCCCGGAGCCTTCTTGGCGAGGAACCCGCCGAAGCCCAGTTCATCATGGCTCCGGAAAGTTCCTGGGCCGGGACCTTCGGCCTTATGAGAGAGGACTTCGGCATGCTGGGCGGCGTCCTCGGTCTCAGGCCCGATGATGTCGGGCTATTCTCGGCGAAGGAACTCGCCCGGGGGGCGGGGCTTCGTTTCGACTATCGTTTCGAGGCGGTCCCCGAATCGGATCATCCCAATGCCCTCAAGATCAGGCTGGCCGGAAGCTCGGGGCGGAAGGTCGAGCTGGTCGGCGATTCGACCGGAGGTGGCATGGTGGAGTGCCGCGCCATCGACGGTTTCCCGGTCAGCTTCCGGGGCGACTGCCACGTCCTGGTGGCCCGGGAAATCCCGGGCGTGGCCGATGCCTCTGCTATTTCGCGAATCGGGTCCGGGCTGCAGGGACTCCTCGAAGGCGGCAGGGTGCCAGGTCCCGGCAACACGATGCTGTGCTTCTGGAAGCTCTCCGAACGACCCGACCTCGAGGGGCTTCGGGCGAATTTCCGGAGCCTTCGCCTCGATCTCCTGGAGGCCATCCTCCCCGTGGTCAGCAGCGCGAAGAAGCTGCCCCAGCTCTTCGACTCCATGACCGCATGGAGGGATATTGCCCTGGCCTCGGGTCAAAGCCTCTTTGAGACTGCCCTTGAGTACGAGCTGCGATCCTCGGGCTGGGGCAGGGATGGGGTCCTCGACGCGATGCGCGAAATAGAACGGCTCCTCTGGCGCCAGACCCACGCCCTCTACGAGGAAAGGCCCAGCTTCACTCCGGAGGAATTCGGACGCTACGACAGCGAGGCCTGGGACAGGCACAGCGGCGTAGAGGGCCACGGCGTCTCCGAGGCGACCCGGCTCGCCATCAGGTCTGCCCTGGCCGTTGTCGCAAAGGTACCAGCTGTGAAGATTGTCCCGGGACCCATGGGTACAGGTGGCGGTTTCCTCTACTCGGCCCTCGATGCGGCGCGGAGCGTGAAGAAGCTCGGCGACGGGGACCTGCTCCGGGGCCTTTTCATCGCGGCCGGGGTCGGAGCCATCGCCTACACGCGGGCCGAGCCGACCGGCGAGATGATGGGCTGCGCGGGCGAGTGCGGCGTCTGCTCGGCGATGGCCGCAGCAGCCATTGCCGAAGCCTCGGGGGGGAGTCCGGCAGCGGTGGAAAACGCGGCCTCCTTTGCCATGCAAGCCATGATAGGCCTTCCCTGCGACCCCATCCCGGGTGGATACGAGCAACCCTGTTTCAGCCGGATAGTCAGCGCAGTCTCCAATGCCCTCGTCTTTTCCGAGCTGGCCCTGGCGGGCAGCGATGCCGTCCTTCCCTTCCACGAAGCCCTCGACGCGGCCGCGAGGGTCGGCCGGAGCCTCCCCTCCGAGCTTCGCTGCACCTCGAAGGGCGGTTGCTGTGCAACGCCGACGGGGCAGAGGCAGGCGGCGGCCTTTGCCGCGAAGGCGCGCTCCTGAAGGTGATTCCTGTCACAGTTTTATCCACCAACCCTTGCGGTCCATGACTATGCATGCAATTGTGATTATACCCCATACGGCTCCCACGGCCGCCCATGCCGCGTTGGCAGCGGCGTCGGCTGGCAGGAGCGCCCGTGCGGCCAGGATAAGGATGCCGCTGGCCATGTAGCCGAAGAGGGGATTGCGTCCGATGGCACCGAAGAGGGGCAGGTTTCCAAAGCGCTGGCAGGGAAGCTCCACTATGGCCAGGGCAAGGAAGGCGGTACCCGAGGTCAGGAGAAGGTAGCTCGGTGACAGGAGGTGCTTGTCCGGCAGGGATGTCAGCGTTGCAAGGAGGCCGAGAAGGAGAAGCCCGGAACCGGTCGTTGCGGAGAGCCAGACGCGGATACGGAAAGGCTTGCCTCGCATCAGCTCACCGATGGCGGATGCGAAGACGGGGAGGCTCGCCAGGGCGAAGGTTCCCGCAGGACCGCCGAGTCCGCTGTCGTACCAGGCCTGATAGGCTGTAGAGAAATACGCGGGTCTCAGCAGCTCGACCATGGCGGCGAGGGCCACGGCTGCAGCCATCCTGGGGAGGGGTCGCAGGAACATGAAGGGAAAGGCCAGGGCCCCCGTGGCACCCAGCATTTGCAGGACTTCCCAGGATCCCTGTTTCCAGACGAGGAAGTAGCCGATGCTTCCGAAGGCGAAAAGCAATCCATAGCGGTACAGGGCGTGCAGGGAAGTCCTCAGCAGTCCGTCGCGGGATACCCGCTTGCCGAGTGAAAGGGAACCTGAAATGCCCAGGGCCACCAGAAAGGCCGGCATGATGAAGTCAGCCAACTGCAGCCCCGCTCCCGGTGCGTGCTTGAGCCAGGCCGGGATGGATGCAAAGCCCATGCCTGCATTGACTGGAATCATGAGAAACACGGTAAGCCCCCGCAGGGCATCGAGGGCTGCATGCCTTTCTGGCTGTCTGTCCATCAGGCAAGTGTCGCCGATCCTGGGAGTTCTGACAAACCACTTGACCTGCGTTTCGAGCCTTTGGAGAATCCCTGCCCATGCTGACCCGCCTTATTCCGCCTTCCCTCCTCATCAAGCCGGTTTCGGCGCGCTGTGTCCTGGCCGTGGAAGGGAAGCGACCGTGAGGGAGGACAAGGATGACAGCGAAGCCAGGAAAACCGGCCGCGCGGGCTTTGCGGCTACCTTCCTCAAGATCGGGGCCATCGGTTTCGGCGGCGGCTCGGCCCTGATCCCCGTCGTGGAGCGGGAGGTCGTCGAGGCAAAGGGCTACGTGAAGGGCGATGAATTCACCGAGGACGTCATAATTGCGAACATCACCCCGGGCGCCCTGCCCGTCAAGCTCTGCGCGGCCGCAGGCCTCCGCCAGGGAGGGATTGCAGGCGCTTTCGCGGCGGCCGCACTGGTGAGCCTTCCGGGCGCCCTGGCTACGGTCCTGATACTGGCAGCCCTTTCAGCCATGGGGCCCGGTTTCCTCCGCTACGTGGAGTTCATGGCCTTCGGAGTCTCGGCCTTCATAATCTTCCTGCTCTGGCGCTATGTGAGACGCGTCCTGGACGATGCCCGGAAACGCGGAGCCGGCATGGTGGCCTTCCTCGTGACCCTGATGGCCTTCCTCCTGACCGGAGGCAAGGAGATACGTGCAATTGTTACAGCATTTTCGCCGGGCCTGGCCCGGAGTCTCGGCAACCCTTTTTTCGATCTCGCTATGTTCGACCTCCTCTTCATCCTTCTCTTCCTGGTCCTGTCCTCGGGAGGGAGGCCCCGCTGGAACCGCTGGCTGGGAATTGGTCTGACGGCGGCGGTGTTTGCGGTTATGGCGGGGAAAAACGGCCTCCTTTCACACTACACGCTCCTCCGTCCCCTTCTCATGGCAGGGATGGCTGTTGCCGCCCTCTACTTCGCCGGCAAGGATCTCGGCATCGCAGCTACGGGCGAGGAGGCGGCTGCGGGAGGAAGGAAGCTCCTTGGTGCCGCCCTGGCCTTTTTCCTGGCTATGCTTGCCATCTCCCTGGCCTTGACGGGGCCCTCGATACTACTAACTACAGCAAAGGGGCCGGCTGACGGCCTGGCATCCGGCGGTCCAGGCAGCCCCCTGCCCAGGGGCAGCCCGGGCGAACTTCCCCCAGCCCTGCGCTTTGCCGCGCTGGCCTTCGCCTCGACGCTGAGTTCCTTCGGTGGCGGTGAGGCCTTTGTCGCTGTCGGCGACTCCTTCTTCGTGGAACCGGGGCTTGTGAACCCGGGGCTAGTAAGCCCGGAGCTGTATTACGGCAGGATCATCGCCATCGCCAACGCCCTTCCGGGGCCCATACTGGTCAAGGTGGTCAGCGGGATAGGATGGTTCGCGGGACGTGGCGCGGGTGGGTCTGCGATTGCGGGATTCCTCGTGGCGGCCGCCGGCTTTATCATCGCAATTGGAAGTACCTGCCTGGCCTTCTTCGCCGTCTATGCGCTCTACCGGCGCTACAGCGGAGCCCCGGTTTTCGCCACGCTCCGGACCTTCATCCTCCCGCTCATCTCGGGACTTCTCGCTTCTACCGTCCTGGCCATGGTCGCCGAGCTCCTCAGGGTCGGAGGGGAGGCGGGACTGCTGCCCTGGGCTACCCTTGTCCTCCTGCCAGTCCTCATTGCGATGATCTCCTTCCTCCATGCGAGGAAGCTTCTCCACGAGGTGGCCATCATCGCTGTTGCGGCACTTGCCTCGCTTCTCGTCCTTATGTTCGCCGCCGCGCAGGCGCTCTAGCTTTCCAGCGACCGCAGCAATGCCACGAGCCAGGAACGGTTGTCGGCGCTCGCGTAGGTCATGGTGCCACCCATGCGGCTGAAGGTCTTGCAATAGCGAAGGAAGTAGGCGGGGTTGTCCTGGGGTGGCTCGCCCCTGGCCTTCCAGTCCCAGGTCGAAACAGCCAGGTCCACAACGTGTAGCGAGAAATGCTCAATGCTTTTTCCGTCCTGTCGTGCCTTGTTCCGCGCCATCGAGAGGGCCTTCTCGAAGATCATCGGGGACATCACGGCCGAACCCACCGACAGGTAGACGCCGCCTTCGAGGCCCGACACCGAGTCTGCGAAGGAGAGGAAGTCCGTTTCCGCCGTCCTTCCGATGACCGCACCACGGTTGAGCGGGTGCGTGTAGATGATGTCGTGCCCGAACATGGGATGGCAGGTGAAGGGGACTGCGTTTTTCACCGCTGCAGCCGCGAAGGAATCCTTCTTTCGGGGGTGATCGATGCGAAGGAAGCCTGGTTCAAGGCCTGCCTTCCGCAGGATGGCGCGGAGGTCGGAGGCCGCCGCGGCCTGCGAGAGGGCAAGGATCCCTGCACCCTCCTCCGCCCCGGCTCGTATCGCCGCGACCAGTTCATCGTCGCCCGGAATCGTGAGTCCTTCGTCCAGGACCATCGTGCCCACTGCCTCGCCGTAGCCGAGCCCGCGCCAGGCACCCACGGCGAGCGAAAGGTTGAGCCAGGCCCCAGTTTCCTCCCAGATGCCGAACTGTCCCTCGCTCACGTAGCGCCGGACATCCTCTCCGGTGCTTCCCTGGAATGCGAACTCCCAGTCATGGATGATCCCCGCGCCGTTGGTCGCGAAGTGCGTGACATGACCGCCTTCCATCAAGCGGATGAGCGTTCGGGAAAGGCCGTTCTTGATCGCGTGTGCACCAAAGGCCAGGATGACGGGAGCTCCCCGGGCCCGAGACTGCCTGATTTCGGCGGCAGCCAACGCGACATCCTCCTGGGCTTCCCTGGAAAGGGAGATGGGCCAGGCTGCAGGGTCCACGGCATCCCGATCGATTTCAAGCTTGCTGACACGCTCTGAAAGAGGAAGGGTTGCGATCGATTCACGGTCGAATAGTCTTTTCATAGGTTTTGCTCCTGCCAGAGATCGAGGGCCGGGCCAAGTTCGTCGGGCCGGGCTGTGCCTGTAGTCGCGAGCTGTCGGACGGTGATGGAGGCGACGAGGCAGCCGAGGAGGGCGGCTTCCGCGCGCGAGGCAGCGGCGGCCAGGGCCAGCACGGCCCCTGCAGTAAAGGAGTCGCCCGCGCCTGTGGGATCGACCGTGGCATCGACCTCGACGCCAGGCACGCGGAAGGGTGAGTCTCCGCCGACCCAGACTCCACGGTCTCCTGCAGTTACGAAGACCGGAGCCCCGGCCTCTTCCTCCACTGCCCCGATGCAGGACGCGATGGCCTGGTCGGGTATCGAGGAGCCGGGCTCTGGATCGTGGACACCTGAAAGTTCGAATTGGTTCATCTTGAGGATGAGACCGTGGAAGGAACGTATCCTTCTCCGGGAGTCTGCCCAGGCGATGAGGCGGGGGAATCCCGCGATGCGCTCCATGATCGCCGTCGCTACGAGGGGAGTCACGACTCCCTGTCCCAGCCCCTGGACCTGGTCCATCACGATGAGGGCATCGATCTGGGGCAGGGCCTTATCGAGGGCGGCGATGATCCGCGTTTCGGTTTCCGCCAAGGTGGGCGAGCGGTTCTTGATGTCATAGCGTGAGTGCTCACCTGCGAGACCTGCCCGGTCCCTGTCCCGGGGCTTGAAGTAGGTTGGCGTGCGGCGGCCGGTTTCCAGCAACAAGCCACTGGTATCGACGCCAAGAGCCAGGAGATCCCTTTCGAGTTCCCAACCCTCCCCGTCGTCGCCACGAAAACCCAGGGCGCGGATGGATCCGGTACCGAGGGCAGTGAGGTTGGACACCACCGTACCTGCGGCTCCGGGTGAATGGCGGACGTCTACAATCTGGTGGGCCGGGAGTCCTGTCTCGAGGGAGGGCTCTGCCAGGACCGGATCCACGTCCAGGTACTTGTCCAGGAAAAAATCGCCGAGCACCGCAACCCGAAGGGAGGGGAAGACGGCGACGAGATCGCTCAACCTTCCCCTGTCGAAATGGCGCAGTGCTTCGATCATGGCCCGGCTCTCTCGGAAACAGCCGCGGCCCCCTCTGGAAGAGCCGCAGCACCGACGCGGCTCCAGATCCAGTCAACCAGGGCGCCGGCCTCTTGATAGTCGGGAATGACGAGGTCGGCTCCCGCCGCTATGAGCCTGCCCCGCTTCCAGGGATCAGCCTTCCCCGAGCGACCGGCCTCGTCGCTGGCCACGGCGATCGCCATGCCTCCGGCGGCCTTGCAGTCGGAGATCTCGACATAGCCATCTCCGAAGGCAAGAAGGGATGCTCCCTCGACGTGGTTTTCGGAGAGGATCCGCCTGATTACCATTTCCTTGGAAAAGCTCAAATGATCCTTCTGGGCACCGTAGATCCGCCCGGGAGCGTAGCTGTCGAGCCCGAGGAGCCGGGCCTCCTCGATGACATAAGCCTCATCCGTTCCCGAAGCGATGTATATCGCGACATCGCGCGAGCGCAGGGCTTCGAGGATGTCCAGGGAACCTGGAACGAGGTGTTCCTTGGGAACGATTTTTCCGGAAGCCAGACCCTCGCGTCGTTCCGCGATGCGCGTCATGAGCCTGGAGTGGTACTCGTCCTTGTAGGCCTGGGCTTCGAGGGGAGTCCCACCGCGAAGGCGGATTTCCTCCACGAATCGCATCATCTGGTAGATGGTCTGCTTTCCGGTGAGCTCCGAAACGAAGTCGCGTACCAGGGCCTCGAGGCTCTCCGGCGTTTCGTCACTTCCTGCACAGGGGAGGAGGAACTCGACCATCATAGGTACCATGATCTCCATCCAGCCCTCGCGCACGAGACTCAGGGTACCGTCGAAGTCGAAGAGGGCGTGACGCGGCGGGGAGAGCAGGGTTGGCGCACGGAGCAGTTCTATCGAGGTCCCGGCCAGGAAGGTCGGGCGCTCCGGGACTGCACAGGTGGCGGCGAAGTCTCCCTCAGGCACGATGGACATCTCCTGCGCGGCCCGAATCCAGGGGCGCTTCAGCAGGCAGCCGCCTGCCGAGGATCGCGTAGCAGAGGTGATCGAAAACCATGTGGATGTCCTCGGTGACCTGCATGTCGTCAATTGGTACGTGCACTCCGCTCGAGGCCAGGCGCCGGAGCTCGCCCCCGTCATAGCCGGTCATGCTGACGGTCCGCCCGCCGTTGGCGTTGGCCCATTGTACCGCCTTGATGACATTCGTCGAGTTGCCTGAACCCGAGATGGCGATCACGATGTCGCCGGGACGGAGGAGGTTCCGGAGCTGCTCGACGAAGATGTCCTCGTAGCCGACATCGTTGGCATAGGCGGTGATCGTGGGTACGTTGTCGTTGAGGCAGTGGAAGCGGAAGCGGCTCGCCTTCTGCCAGGAAAGTCCCTTGTTGAAGTCGGAGGCGAAGTGGGATGCCGTGGCCGCCGAGCCCCCGTTTCCCATGATGAAGACTGTCGTCCCCTTTTCGAGGGCCTCGAGGAGAAGGGTCATGAAGGCAGCGAGTTCTTCTCGCGAAAGCTTGTCGATCGTGGACTTGAGCCGAAAGAAATAGTTGTCAATGTCATCCTTGAAATCATGCATCATGCGGATTCTCCTTGGCGGTCGTGATGAAGGACCAAGGCAGCGGCGCCAACCAGGGCAGCGTCGCGACCGAGGGCGCTGGGTAGCAGTTTCAGCGGTGGTCCGAGGGTCTGGATGCTGAGGGAGGCGGCTCCTCGCCCGATGCGCGGAGCCAGGAGATCGAAGGCGGAGGCGATGCCCCCACCGAGGATCAGGGCTTCAGGATCGAAGATGTTGGAGATCGCCGCGACTCCTCGGGCGAGGGCAGATCCGACGTCACGCAGCACCTCGAGACAGAGGGGATCGGAAAGTCGCGCACCGTCAGCGATTGTACGGGCTTCCACCTCTTCGCGGGGAAGGCTGCCGAGATGGCCCGGTGCAAAAACACCTGCATCGAGGAGGGCAAAGGCCTTTCGGCGCCATGCCGGTCCGGCAGCCTCAGCCTCGAGGCAGCCGCGATTGCCGCAGCCGCAGAGGGCACCGCCATCGGTGACGACAAGATGGCCGACTTCGCCAGCCATTCCTCGGCTTCCGGGAAAGACACTGCCATCGATGCAGACGGCGCCGCCTATGCCGGTGCTCACCGTCATCCAGAAAAAGGACGAGAGACCGCGGCCCGCGCCGAAGAGGGCCTCCGCGAGGGCGCAGGCGTTGACATCGTTGTCGCACCGTGCAGGCAGGCCCAGGGCCTCGGCTACTGCCTCGCCGAAGGGTGCATCAATCCAGCCAGAGGAGGGGGAGCGAAGGAGAATGCCCTTGTGCCGATCCACGATGCCCGGCAAGGCGATGCCGAGACCCTCCGCAGGCCCGGCACGGGAGAGCACGAGGCGGCAGAGGCGGACAATGAGGTCCAGGGCCTCAGCAAAACTGGACAGGGGAGTCGGGGCCGTCTCCCGGGCCACTATCCTTCCGTCGGAATCGACGACTCCGACCGCAGTCTTGGTGCCTCCAAGATCCACGGCGAGAACGCGGCGCTCATGCATGGTCCTTTGTATACGCAGGCGATCCTCTTTGGCAACGGATAGGGGAGAAGCGAGCCTACACCAAAGGCCGTGGCAGGAGCCCTGCGGTCTCCACGATCTCGCGGATGCGGTGCTCCCATTCGATGGCCATCACGTGGATGCCGGACAGGCCCTCGATGGCGCGCAGGCGCTGGATCGTCTCCGCGCAGATGGCCAGTCCGACCTCGCCGCCCTTGCCCTTGGGAGCGGCGGCCAGGCGCTCGATGACGGCGGCGGGAATCACGATTCCGGGCAGGTTGGCTGCCATGTGGCGCGCCATTCCCGCTGACTTGAGCGGCATGACCCCAGCGAGGATGCGGATTTTCTTGTGGAGCCCCAGTTCGCGGACTGAAGCCATCCAGTCCTCGAACATGCCGATGTCATAGACGCACTGGGTCTGTACGTAGTCGGCCCCGGCCTCGATCTTCTTCGCCAGGCGGAGGGCCTGGAAATCGAGGGGACGCGTGAAGGGGCTGGCAGCTGCGCCGAGGTAGAGCGGTGCGCCGGCAGGGAAGTCCTCCTCGCCGCCGAGGATCCTGTGCTCGTCACGCATGCGACGTGCGACTGCAAGCAATTGCATGGAATCGAGGTCGAAGACCTTCTTCGCCCCCTTCTGGTTGCCGAGGCTCTGGTGGTCGCCGGAAATGCAGGTGAGGTTCCTGATGCCGAGCCCCACCGCTCCGAGGATGTCAGCCTGCATCGCGATGCGGTTACGGTCGCGGCAGGTCATCTGCATGATGGGCTCGAGGCCTGCCTGCACGATGATGGCCGAGACCGACATGCTCGACATGCGCACCATCGCCGATTGGCTGTCGGTCACGTTGATGGCGTCCACGACACCGCGGAGGCTCTCGGCCTTGCGATGTACCGCCTCGATGTCAGGACCGGTGGGAGGTCCGATCTCGCCAGTCACCGCGAAGTGCCCCGCCTCGAGCACTTTTTCAAGGTTGCTGCCCGATTTCATGGTGTTGCTACCTTCGATGTCGCATAACGCTCCTCGTAGCCCCGCTGCACAAGGACAGCTGGACCCCGATCGACCCAGTCCATCGGTGGACGCAGGGTGAGAATGCTGGCCAAGCGGCCCTGGGCCTTGAGTCGGTCGTGGATTTCCAGCCATGCGCAGCTCTTGCCCTCGCCGACCTCACAGCCCCCATCGACCCGCGTTCCGCCGCAGGGCCCGTTGAAGAGGCTTTTTGCACAGCGGGTCACCGGGCAGATTCCGCCGGTATAAGCCAGCATGCAGGATGCGCAGTGGCGGCAGCGCTCTTCATAGAGGCCCACATCGATATCGACCCCGATGAAGAGGGTGTCCAGGGCTGGAAAGACGGGCAGGGCGGGAAAGGCGTCGGAGAGGCCCTGGACTCCTGCGCCGCAGGCAGTGGAAAGCACGCAGTCGCACTCCGCGATCCGTCCTGCGATCTCCGCAAGGAAAACCGGGTTGCACTGGCGTTCGACAGTTGCACAGGCCTGGTGCTGGGTGGAACCTGCCGCCCGCGCAGCCTGGGCGAGATCGTCCACCAGTTCGAGACTCTCCCTTTGACCGCCTGCGAGGCAGACCGAGGTACAGCCCCCGCAGCCCAGCACGAGAACCCGTCCGTAGTCCTTTACCGAGGAGGATATTTCCTCAAGCGGTTTCCGTGTCGCCTTGATCATGTAACGTTCCCTCCGCGGCCTGCAGGGCAGCAGGCCACGATCATACTTACTATTTCCATGGATGGCAGTCGCCACAGCTGCGTGGTCCCGTCGGCTTGCGTTTTTTCGCCACCCCGTCATGGCAGCCGATGCACAGCTGGTGGAATGAGGCCTGGAGCTTTCCGGCCCTGCTGTGGCAGGAGGCGCACTGGATCGTGGGCCCGCCGACCGCAAGGACTGACATGTCCAGCACGTTGACGCCGGACTTGAAATCGTGGTGGCAGGACAGGCAGTCGAGGCCCTCGAAACCCCAGTGGGCTTCGTGGGGAAAGCGGACGGGAGCGCGGGTCGGCTTGGTGATCACGGGCTTCCCGGTCAGCGTGATGCTGCCTGCATCCTGGCCCCATACGGGGGCCGCGACAGCGACAGCGAGGAGGGCCAGGGCGCAGGACCAGGGCGAAAGGCGCGATTTCACGAGCCATCCCCTTTCCGGCAATCACGCTCGAGGCCCACTTCCCTGCAGGCCGAGCGCGCCAGCGAAATGAGAAAGGGGAGATCCACCCCGACGGGACAGCGGCAGCGCATGCAGAGCGCGCACTTGTCGAAGGCCAGAACCCCGATCTCCTCGTACTCCCCGGGCGAAAGCCTGCCCCGCCTTTCAACGATCTTTCCAATTGTGTTGATCGCCTTGTAGGAGGGCGTATAGGTCGGGTCCTGGGCGCTGTTCCGGTACTTGAAGCAGCTTTCCGCGCAGATGGCGCAGTGGGCGCAGGCGCCGAGGGAGAGCCGTACGAGCTTCCGCCTGCGCCGTAGGAGGTCCAGCACGGCAGGATTCACCCCGGGCCCTCCCCTGGCCTTCGCTTTCGTGGAAATGGATTTCATGCGGCCCACCTCCGGCCGGCGTGCCGTGCCGAACGCTCTCCAGCCATGAAGAGGCGGGAGAACAGGAGGAAGGGCATATGACCGAGTTTGGTGAAGGGGATGGCGGCGATGAGGAGTTCGCCCAGGAGCATGTGGGTGACCAGGATGCCGTGGTAGTCCCAGGCCTGGTGGTAGGCCAGATAGGCGCTGACAAAGGGAGCGGCGACGAGGAGGAGCACGACAAGGTCCCCTCCCGTCGTCAGGGCCCGGACCCGGGGCAGGAAGATGCGGCGGAGGGCGAAAAAAAGACCAATTGCGAGGATCACCAGGGTCAGCTGATCCATGAGTGGCTCGGGCAGGACGGGAAGGGACAGGCCTGCGCCAAGTCCCAGGCCCAGGAAAAGGAGGATATTGTGGGCGGGCAGGAGGAGGGGCACAAGAAGCAAAAGGAAATGGAAGGCCAGGCTGAAGGAAGTCATTGCCGGATTGCCTGGCAGGTTTGAAGTCCGAAGAAAGCGTCCCGTTCGGAAAAACACCCTATCGATCAGGCCCTTCCCCGACAGGAGGAAGGCCTCGTCGGCTTTTGTCCGGTCCTGCGTCGCTGCACTGGCGAAGCGCGTTGAGTCGAGCGGAACGCCATCCCGCTTTGTCCCGGGCCCCGCTACCGTCCCCCGGGCTGGAATGGCGCACGAAAGCCTCGCGAAGCGGAGGATCCGCCAGGCAAAGCCCAGGATGAACACAAGGCAGGCGACAAGGAATAGTGGACCACGAGCCGCGTCGTAGAGCGAAAAAAGCCCAATCCCTTCGGGGTTCATCGTCCGTTCATCGCGTTCACGTTGTCTTCACCGGAGTCTCCTCCTGGTCCTTTTCGGAGCAGGGAATCAGGGGATGGCCCGAGTGGTCGCGCTTGAGGAAGTAGTTGAGCCAGGAACTGGTCTGGTACAGGCTCCAGTCCCGGGGCTGGATGAGGAAACGGAGCTTTTCGGTCTCGTGCCGGTTCTTGGCCCGCTTGTAGACGTTCCTCCAATAACAGTACTTGTCGGGATAGACCTCGCAGCGTTCGTCCACCCTGCTTCCGCCGCAGGGCCCGATGCGCATCCCCTTGGGGCAGCCGGATTCCGGACATATATAATAAGTCTCGAAGAGGGCGCAGTCATCGCAGTAGCGGCAACCAAGGACGACACGCTTGGTGAAGTGCTCGGCGTGGGAAAAGGCGCGAGCGAGGCCCTTCTTTTTGTCGATGCCGCGTGAGAGTCCGGCCATGAGCTTGTAGCCGGGGGTATGCTCGTGGAAAAAGGCCTTGTGGAGTCCGCGCATGGCCCAGAAGGTCGGCGAGTACATTCCCGGGATGGGTGTCTGGCGCGGCACAAGTACCGCTTCAGTGGAGGGCACCCTGGCAACTTCCCCGCCCTCGAAATAGTAATAGGGATTGGGAGGCGCAAAGTCGAACTCGGGGAGGAAGTCCTTCCAATTGGATGCTACTTCCCTGGAATGTGCGATGATGTAGACGATGTCTTCTGCCTTGAGGTTGAGTCCTTCCAGGTGGGCTCCCGAGTAGCCGAGGCCCTTCAGGATGGCCAGCTGCCTGGCTGCGCGGTCAAGGCGGGCCTTCTTGCCCTTGTCAGCTGCCTTGGCCTCCTCGCGAAGGATCTTGACCAGGCGTTCGGGTACGTAGGAGCCGGGGACCTCGCCCTTGCTCATGTACTCGGCGGCGCCAGCGGACAGGACATAGACGCTGCCGATGAGGGGAACCTGGGACTTGAGCACGAGCCGGACATAGTTGACCAGTTCGATATGCTTGCGTGCATCGTAGCCGAGCTGGGTGATGAAGTATCTTGCACCGGCCCTGAGCTTTTTTTCCAGCTTGACATACTGCATGACGCAGGGGCCTTCCGTCCACTTGAAGGGCGAGACGGCCGCGCCGAGGAGAAACAAGGTGGTGTCGAGGCAGACATTCGCGCCCTTGGCCCCGGCGATTTCCAGCCCCTCGTTCATGCTGGTCAGGAAATGGAGGGCGTTCACCGAGTCGATGTCGAAGACCGGCTTGGGCAGGCCGAGGAAACCCGCGACGGGATAGTCGCCCGTGACGACAAGGAGGTTGGTCACGCCGGTGCGCTGCAGGGCGAAGGCGCGGGACTCCACGAAATTCCGGTTCATGTCCTTGCAGGCGAAGTGGACAATTATGTCCATTCCGAGGTCGAGGATCTCCTTGCCCAGCACGTCCGCAGTCAGGGCGGGGTTGCCGCCTGCGTTGTCGGTGAGGCTCAGGGCATGCACGTCGGGGCAGGACTTGATCTCCTCCACGAAGCGGAGGATGTTCTCGATGCTCTTGCCGCTGTGTCCGCGTCCGGGTATGAGCTCGCAGGTGATCACGAACTCCTTCCCTGCGAGCAGGGTCTCTTCGAAACGTCCCATTGTCGATGCTCCCTTTATTCCGTCATTCCCGGCTCGCGCCGATCCACTCCATCCCGTACTCGTCCTTGCCGAGGAGGAGATCGCGGGCCAGGGCGTTGATGCCTGTGGAAAGGTCTAGTTGCGACAGAGTCCTGTCGTTGATCTGGGCAGGATCGACGATGCCACCGTCACAGCCCTGCTCGAGGCAGAGCCTGGCGAAGACCTGGTTGATCACGGGGCGCTTGGGGAGGCCGAAGGACACGTTGGAGAGCCCTGGCGCGAAGTGCACTGCACTTCCATGCTCGGCACGAAGGGCCTTCACCGTCTCGAAGAAGCGCCCGGGATTGCCGGTATCGACGGAAACGGGCATGACCAGCGGGTCGAGGTAGGTGTCGGCCAGGGCGATGCCGGCAGCGGCGAGCCGCCCAAGCAGTTCCCTGGTGTTCGCGAGCCGCTCCTCGACGCTCTCCGGCATGCGCTCGGCACCGGTGGCCCCCGCGATCACCGCTGCGCCGGCCTTGGCTGCAATTGGTATCATCGCGGCGCGCTCGAGGGAGACTGAGTTCACCATCGGGCGGCCCTTGGCCTTGTCGCAGGCCGCGAGTCCGGCCTCCAGGATGCGGGAGTCGGAGGAGTCGATGCTGAGGGGTACGGAGGAGTGCCGCTGGATGACCCCGGCCGCCCACTCCATGGCCTCGACCTTCTCCTTGAGATCCATGCTGAACTCGTCCACGTTGACGTCGAGGAACCAGGCGCCAGCGGATTCCTGCTCCAGGGCCATGGCCGCCAGGTAGCGCTCGCCGGCTGCCTTGCCCTCTGCGTCGCCCCTGAGCCCCTGCCAGATGGCAGCCGCGACATGGCGGATCTTCCCTGCCTTCCAGTCATCGGAATCGGTGAAGGCCCTGGGGATGGGCATGCGCGCGGGGGAGCCTGAGTCCTTGAAAAGGAGCCAGCTCCTCCCGGCAGCATCGGTTTCGACGAACTTCCCGGAAGTCATCCTGATCCGCGTGCAATGGATGTTCTCACCTACAATTATATATGAACCCCTGGTGGCCATCTTTTCCTCCTGAATGAACGAGTTGAGCCATCGTGGAGGACATCGTCGGGCTTGTATTGGAAAGGATTGCGTTTTTTTTGTCGTTCTTGTCGCCTGCGGGGCTTTTCGATCGTGAACCTGGGCAGCTTCCCGTCGTGCCGAGGAATGCCTTTGCCTCCCGGTCCCTTCGCTGAAAGCGCTTATGCGCCTTTCCCGGAGAAGATTCCGCGCAGTGTCTCGCGCGTCGTGGCGTAAAGGGGGGGGATGCCCTCGAGGGGGGGCATCCTCGCTGAAAGCCGCTCGCCTGCCGACAGGGGCAGGTCGCTCACGTAATAGAGGAAGCGTGAGCGCGCGCCCTGCCTGAGTACGCCGAGCTCGCGGGCCTCGAGGATCGAGTGGAGGTACCAGATGCCTTCCATCTCAAGGCCGACACAGGCCCAGACGCGGCGGTAGAAGTGGAGCATGGCGCGGTTCTGGAGGAGGGTGCCGCCGACGGTGAGCATCGGACCCTCGTGCACCTTCCGGCCTGGCAGGGCAGCCTCGAGCCGCGCGATGGCAGCGCGGTCCTCCGGCTCCAGGGGCTGGAAGGCATCGGTCGCCTGCTCGATGAAGGCGGTCGGCGCCAGGATGTCGCCGCGAGCGCCCTGCAGCCCTCCCGCCTTTCCGATGATGTTTATAGTACGTACATTTTTGCCGAACAGGAGGAGGAGGGAGCGCATGATCTCCTCCGCCTGCTCTCCGAAGGCGTAGTCTATGTTGACAATGAAGGAGGACTCCGCGCAGGCTCCGATGGCGATGCCGGGATCGATGCCACGGTCGCAGACGCCCTCGCAGCGGATGAGCTGCACCTGGATGCCCGTGGTCACGCGCTCCGGCAGGCGGATTATGCCGTTCCTGGCCTCGGCTGCCCTCACCTCGGCCTGCATGTCGGGGAAGGCCGCGAGCCAGAGCCGCGCGAGGCTGTAAACCTCGTCCATGGGATCTGTCCAGCCTGGCATCCGGAACCCCTCGCGGCCGGCCCAGGCGAGGATGTCGCCCGCCCTTTCGATGAAGAAGGGATTGAGGCAATTGGAGACGGAATGGGTGTTGGACGAGACGATGTGCACTTCGATGTCGTCCGGAAAATCAGCGGGGCTCATGCCCATGAGGTCGGCGGCCGCATGGCCCACCTGGCCCGACCAGAGCTCGTTGAGCGTTCCGTTGTAATTGTTTATTTGTTTCCGGACGTCGACCGACCAGGCCTGCCGGTGGAAGACGATCTCGCGGACCTTCTCCACCGCCTTTCCTGGCCAGAGGGCCTCGAGCTCCGATATTTCCTCGCCTGAAAAGGGCGACAGGATGGCCTTCGCCGATTCGTCTCCCTCTGCCTTGTCCAGGCGCGTGAGCGCGAGGATAAGGTCGGGATGGTTGAGGCGGTAGCGGATCTTCCTTGATTCCACAGCAAAGACCGAAAGGCAGGTGAGGAAGTCCATGATGTCGGAGACGCCGCTCCGGACGAGGACCATGTCCTTGCCGGGCATCATTTCGTAGACAAAACGGTGGCGGGCCTCGGTCGGCACAAAGGGAAAGAGGAGTTCGGGGCTTGCGTAGACCGAGGGAAGGTTGTCGGTGAGGAGGAAGACAAAGCAGCGTGTGACGTTTTCCGGCAGCCTGCGGACGGCATAGGCGAGGGCCGACCAGTCGATGCGCGCCTCGTCGGCGACGAGGGGGTGGAGGGCGGGCTCGAGGGCCTTGTAGATCTCGACAAGGCGCCTGATCTCGATGTGGCCGAGGGCCTCTCCCCGATGGACCTCTGCCTCGAAGCGGTCGAAGGCGTCGAAGAGGCCGAGCCCCGTTCGGAGCTTGGTTCCGAGGGCCTGGGCGAAGGGGCGCGATGCGGACAGGAGAGCGAGGAAGGTGTCGTCCGGGATGGCAAGAACGGTGCTCGCCTCGAGGGCCCTCATTTCATAGGACCTCGGCATGCCGAAGAGCGCCGGTCCTTCCCCGAAGTACGAAACCGCGTCGACGACATTCATTCTGAAAGCCGGGTTGCGCGAGACATCCACCGACTCGACCGACCCCGCGAGGAGGACGAAGACCTCCCTCGCCGCTGCGTCCCCTTGGATGATGAGGGATTCCCCCTCCATGTAGCGACGCTGCTCAGAGGCTGCTACCAGGTTTTTTAGCTCGCCGTGCGAGAGAAAGCGGAAGGGGACGATGCTCGCCAGGCGTTCGAGGAGGTGGCTGCGATCGAGGTGGGGCACTGATGCCGGGATGTCGGACATTCACCGATAGTATCCGTTGCGCCGCAGTCGCGCAAGTTTTCCTGTCGCCCCATGCTTGCCGCCCCCGTCTTTGGCGGGTATCCTCGGCATTGGACGAACTGGGAGGGGCATGAAGGACAGGGGTGGATTCCTGGGTGGCGACGCCCTTCTTTTTCTCACCTCGATCATCTGGGGCTTTGCCTTTGTCGCGCAGCGAGTGGGAATGGAGTCCCTCGGTCCCTTCGCCTTCAACGCTGTGCGCTATCTCATCGGGGCAGTTTCCCTCATTCCGCTCCTCTTCCTGCTGCCGGGCAGGCCTGCTGGCATCTCGCATGACGCGGAGCCTGCTGCCGCCAAGGGGCCGCAGGGGAAAAAAGGCATCTCGTTCGCGAGGGTTTACCTGCCACCCCTCCTGGCTGGCGGCGCGATGTTCTTTGGCTCGACCTTCCAGCAGGTCGGCATAGTCACCACGACTGCAGGCAACGCGGCCTTCATCACAAGCCTCTACGTCGTGATTGTCCCCTTTCTCGGCAGCTTTTTCGGCAAGAAGGTCTCAGGCATAGACTGGCTGGCCTCCCTTGTCGCTGTCGGCGGACTCTGGCTCATCACCATGACCGGGGGCCTGTCGATGTCGGGCGGCGATTTTCTCGTCCTGGTCTCCGCCTTGTTCTGGGCCCTGCATATAATCGTAATTGGTCGCTTCGCTTCCACCTACGATCCCATCCGCCTGGCGATGGGCCAGTTCGCGATCGCGGGCATCCTCAGCCTCGTGGTGTCGCTGCTCACCGAAAGGACCGACATCGCAGGCATCAGGTCAGCCCTCCTGCCCCTCCTCTACGGCGGCGTCTGCTCCTGCGGTGTGGCCTTCACGCTTCAGATCTTCGGGCAGCGGCGCGCCAAGGCCTCCCACGCTTCCATAATCCTCGCCCTCGAGGGCCTCTTCGGTGCGATCGGCGGGATCCTCCTTATCGGGGAGCCGGCGACGGCGCGCCTCCTCGCCGGTGGCGCCCTGATGATCCTCGCAACCATGCTGCCGCAGCTCTGGGTCCTCCTCCGTGGACTGCTTCGCCCGGTGGCCGGCCCATGACCGTTTCCTGGAATGAAAGGAGCTAATTGAATGGAACATGAGATTACCGCCAGGGGAAGCCTCCACGACGGGCAGGGCCGCCTCCGCGAGCCCGGCTGGGCACGCAGCCTCCTCCTCGACTATAGCCGGGACGCGCTGCGAGCCCCGAAATGGCGCATCAAGGAATGGGACTATTACATGGTGCATGCCGGCGATTTCGGCATCGCCTTCACGGTGGCCGATAATGGCTACATGGGCTTCGTCGGAGCCACCGTCTTCGATTTCGCACGCCGCGCCGAGACCTCGAAGAGCGTGATGACCGTCTATCCGATGGGGAAGATGGGCCTGCCCCCGCATTCGAAGGAAGGCGTCACGGAGGCAAATGCCGGAGGGGCGATCTTCCGTTTCGAAGCCTCTGCCGGAAAGCGGAGGCTTGTCTTCTCCTGGCCCGGCTTCGGCCCCGCGCCAGGAGCCGGAGGCCCCTCCCTCGACCTCTCCGGGGAAATACTCCTCGAGGAGTCAGGGCCCGATTCGATGGTCATAGCTACACCCTTTTCCGGGGCGCCACGGGCCTTCTACTACAACCAGAAGATCAACTGCCAGGACGCGTCCGGCTCCTTCGCCCTGGGGGGGCGCGAATTCGTCCTCGAAAAGGGAAAGGCCTTTGCCGTCCTCGACTGGGGCCGCGGCGTCTGGACCTGGAACAATGTCTGGTACTGGGGTTCCGCCTCCGGGCGACTGGCCCTGCCGGACGGCTCAAACCCGCGTTTTGGCTTCAACATCGGGCACGGCTTTGGAGATACCTCCGCGGCGGGGGAAAACATGGTCTTCTTCGAGGGGCGGGCCCACAAGATCGGAAAGCTCCTCATCGAACTCGACCACGGGGACTTCCTTGCGCCCTGGCGTGCCAGGTCCGAGGATGGGCGCTTCGACCTTGCGCTGATGCCTTCGCTCGACCGGGCTACCTCGACCAATCTCCTGGTAATTGCCTCGATCCAGCACCAGGTCTTCGGGTCCTGGTCGGGAACGGTCGTCCTTGACGAGGGGCGGAAGCTCGAAGTGAGGGACTTCCCGGGCTTCTGCGAGAAGGTGATCAACCGCTGGTGAGGGAGGAACCATGACAGCCAGCCTCGTGCTCGCCCACCCCTATCCGGGCAGTTTCAACCACGCACTCTTTTTCAGGGCACGCGACCGCCTGTCAGGGCTCGGACTTGCCTGTCATGCCCATGATCTCTATGCGGAGGGCTTCGATCCGGTGTTGACCGTCGCCGAGCTGGGCAGCGGCGTCTCCGATGATCCCCTGGTAGGTCAGTATACCGATGAACTCGTGGCCTCGGAGCTCCTCGTACTCGTCCATCCCAATTGGTGGGGACAGCCGCCTGCCATGATGAAGGGCTACATCGACCGTGTGTTCAGGATGCCCCATGCCTATGAGGTCCTGCCCGATGGACAGGGTGGCACAGTACCCAAAGGCCGGCTTGGCGGCAAGCGCGCCATTGTGCTGACCACCTCCAACACGCCAGCAGGGCGGGAGAAGGAATACTTCGGCGATCCCTTGGCCAGCATCTGGGGTCCCTGTGTTTTCGGCTTCTGTGGAGTCGATGCCTGGCAGCGGGTCAATTTCGCAGTGGTGGAGGCCTCGGACGATGCTACCCGGAAACGCTGGCTCGACGAGGTGGATGGCTTGATGGAAGGCGCAGTGCGTAGCTATCGCATGACGCCGATGGCCCGCCAGTAGGGTGTTGCCACGAGGATTCCCGCAAGCACGGAAACGACGTAGATTCCTCCGAAAAGAGCCAGGGATGAAGGCGTCCAACCCCGATCCGCGACCATCCCCTCCGACATCATGACCCAGGGTTGCTGGTAGGCGAGAATGAAAAAATTGATGGCCGCGAGGTAGGCCATCGACACGACAAGGGGGTGGTAGCCGAAATCGCGTGACAGGGGGACGAGGAGGAAGACCGTCAGGGCCAGCGTTACGTAGCCCCAGGGCACGTCCGCGAAGCGGATCAGCAAGAGGCCGATGGTAATTATGAGCATAAAGGAAAGAGGAGACCCGGCCAGTCCGAGAATGGGACCGCCCACGATCGGTGCGAGCCAGGCGGATATTCCCGAGACACGGAAGATGCCAGGAAGGGCGATGGCGACCCCAAAGAAGATCACGACATCCCAATTGATACCACTGCTGATTTCAGGCCCCTTGATGATGCCGGAGAGCACGAGGATGAGGAGGGCCCCCAGGGCCGTTGCCGGCACGGGAACTCCGTGGAGGCGTTCGGTCGCGAACATGGCAAGGGCAGCGGAAAGTACGATCAAGGCCACAAGTTCGTCGCGGCCTGGCTTGCCGAGTTTCCTGTACTCTTCCCTGAAGAGGTCCTGGGAGATCCCGACCGCTTCCTTGGGCCTGGCCAGGAGAAAGGCCAATATCGCGTAGACAAGGGTCACGACCATCCAGGGGAGGGCGAGTATCCTGATCCAGTCGCCGAAATTCGCCTGCAGCTTGAGCTCTGCGGGAAAAAAGCCCTGGAGGATGGGGCCTGCGAGGGTACCGGTCATCGAAGCCGTTCCGGGGAAGATGGCCATTCCCAGTGCAAGAAGGCAGATATAGGCAGATCCCTTCGAACGGAACTCGAGCTTGCAGGCTTCGACAATGCCGATCGCGATGGGCAGCATTATGGCCACCCGCACGGTAACCGAGGGCGTAAGCGCCGAGAGGGCGATGCCTATGAGCATCCAGCTGAGCGCCATGGAAGCCCAGCTGGGAGGGAAGCTCCGGAGGACGAGATAGGCGATTCTCTTGCCTAGTCCTGTCTTCTGCAGCACAAAGCCGAAATAGAGGGCCGGAACGAGGGTCCAGAGGGAACTCGAGGCGAAGCCCGAGACGACCTCGCCGAGGAGCTCGGGTGAGGTATAGGCCTTCGCGGTGACAGGATTGACGAGGCCAGAGCGGCCAGCAAAGAAGATGCCGATCGCCAGCGCCATGATGGTGGCGCTGCCTGCCAGGTAGGGCAGGTTCCCCGGCCTGAAGACCCACATGCCCAGGGCGACAAGGACTGCGGCAAGGACCTCGTGCCCCATTGGGGAAAGGGCTGGAGCAAATGGCTTCGCGAAGGCGAGGAGGAGGGCGACAGCGCAGACTACGATGAGGCCCAGCACCCTGGGATCGGGCACCAGGCCAGCTGTGGATGTTTTATTAGGCATTGTGTCTTTTCCCTTCATGCTGTGGGAGGGACCCAGCTGATGCTGCGGTCGGCGAACTGGGCGTCGAGGGCTGCAAAGTAGGCTTCCTTTGTGAACCTGGGCTTGAACGCGGCCTTGGCCGCGAGCGAAAGCTCTGCCCCCTTCCTGCCGGCGTCGAAGGTAGCGGCTGCGAGGGCGAGGGCGGGTTCGAGGTAGGCGCGGCGGAGGTCGGAGGCGAGGAAGTCGCTGGCGTGGATGGTACCTGAAAATCCCCCCCAGGCGAGCTGGCAGGTGGGTACGAGGCAGGCAACGTCGCCGATGTCATCGGAGGCGGTGCTCCGGTCATTGAAATCCATATCCTTTTCGGGGAGCAGCTCCAGCGCCGCCTTCCCTAGTATTGCGCCAAGTTCGGGAGAGGGCCTGAAGGCCTGGTAGCCAGGAGTGTCGATGATCCTCACAGTTGCCCCGATGGCTATGGCTCCTGCAGCGAGGGCGCGGTCCACCTTGAGGGCCGCATCGTGAATGGCGCGGTGATCGCTGCCACGGACGAAGGTTTCGAGCACGGCGCGTTCAGGCACGGTGTTCACGATCGTGCCGCCCTCGGTCATGATGGGATGCACGCGGACATGGTCATCATCCTTGAAGGTCTCGCGCTGGGCGTGGATAGCCTGGAGGGCGAGGGTCGCCGCGTTGAGGGCGTTGATGCCGCGTTCCGGATGCGCCCCGGCGTGGGCGGATTTTCCTGTGAACACGGCTTTTTTCGCCATGAAACCGTTGAGGCTGCCATTGACGACGGCGAGGCGCCCGGGCTCGTCGGACATGGAATGGTACTTGATCACGGCAACCGCGCGGTCGAAGGCTCCGAGCCAGAGGAGCTCCTGCTTGCCGGAGAGGTAGCGGATACGGCCGGCGGCCCTGAGCTCTTTCTTGCGGTCGAGTTCCACGTATTCCTCCGCCGGGGCGGTGAGGAAGGTCAACCTGAAGCCTTCGCGGTCTGGAGCCCGGGATTCCACGAGGGCCGAGAAGACGGCAAACATCACAGTCATCTGTGCGTGGTGGCCGCAGGAATGGGCAATGCCGCCATGGGCACCTGCGGTCGGCAGGGCGTCCATGTCAGCAAGGAGAATGATCTCTGGCGCATCCTTCGGCCCGACGGAGGCGCGGATGCCCGTAATCGCGAGCCCCATCTCAGGCTCGACCCCGAGGGCGTGGAGGGCTTCGGCCAGGATGAGGGCCGTGCCGCTCTCCTTGAAGCCCGTCTCTGGTCGTGCCCGGAGCCTTTCTCCCAGTTCCAGAATCGCCGGCTCCCGGGAACGCAGATTATTGAGGACAATTTCCCTGAGTTCTGTGCTTGCTGCCATGGGGGCAGGGTAGCTCTCCGGCGGCCAGGGAGGCAAGTGGACCTGAGTAGGGAGGCTCTGAGGCTTTACACAAGCAGAGGTGCATGGTACTTTCCATCCTTCGCCCGGAAAGGGCGTTCAAGGAGACATGCATGAAGAGATTCGCACTGTTGTTTGCCGTAGCGCTCGCCGTAGTTCTGGCCCTCCCCCTCGCGGCCCAGGCCCCCGCCAAGGCCAGCGTCTTCCTCCTGATCTCCGGAAACCTCGGGGACAAGGGGTTCAACGATTCGGCCAAGGCCGGACTCGACATGATCAAGGCCAAGTACGGAGCCAAGGTGACCACGAAGTACACCGAGCTCGGATCCGATACTGCCAAGATGAACCCCGCCCTTGAGGATGCGGGAGCTGAAGGCTACAGCGTCGTCCTCTGCTCCAACAACTTCAACAGCGCCATCACCCAGATCGCCCCGCTCTACCCCAACACCCTCTTCGTGATGTACGACGGCTGGACCAAGGATGTCATCTCCAACGTCCACGCCATCCAGTTCAAGAACAACGAGGCAGGCTATCTCGCCGGAGCCCTCGCCGGCCTTATCACCAAGTCCAAGGGCGACCCGAAGATCAACGCGGACAACGTGATCGGCTTCATCGGCGGCCGCGAGCTGACGGGCATCAACGACTTCCTCGTCGGCTATATCTCCGGCGCGCAGAAGGTGAACCCTGCGGTCAAGGTCATTTTCAATTATGTCAATTCCTTCACCGACACCGCCAAGGCCAAGGACCAGTCCCTCATCCAGTTCAACAGCTACAAGGCAGATGTGGTCTACCACGCCGCCGGCCGCGCGGGTCTCGGGGCCTTCGACGCCGCCGTGGAAACCGGGAAGTACGCCATCGGCGTCGATACCGACCAGGCATCCCTCTTCGGCAACGAGCCCGCCAAGACTGCCCTCATCCTCACCTCCACCATGAAGCGTGTCGACCTCACCCTCCTCCGCGCCGTGGACCGCTTCATGTCCGGTGAGGCAACAGGCGGCAAGCAGGAGTACATCGGCGTGATCGAAGGCGCCATCGCCTACGCGCCCTTCAACAAGGCCGTACCCGCTGCGATGCAGAAGGACCTCGATCAGGTCGTCGCCGACATCAAGGCCGGCAAGGTCAAGATCCCCTCGGCCTTTACCATGTCGCAGGACGAGATCAACAAGTTCCGCGATTCGGTGAACGCAGCCAAGTAAGCCGGGCGACCTCGGAGCGCCGGGCCACGGCGGAGCCTAGCGCTCCGCCGGAGGCCCGGTTTTTTAATGGTTGCGATCATCAGTATTGATTCGGATCATCGGAGGACGGGGTGGACTGGATTCTCCAGACGAAGGGCCTTTCCAAGGTCTATGCGAACGGGACCGCAGCCAACAGGCGCGTCGATTTCGGCGTCCGCCCGGGGGAGATACTCGGGCTTGTCGGCGAGAACGGTGCTGGCAAGTCGACGCTCATGAAGGTGCTTTACGGCGAGGAGGCTCCCTCGGCGGGGGAGCTCCTCCTCGATGGAAAACCGCTTCGCTTCGCGACCTCGCAGGATGCGATTGCCGCCGGCATCGGCATGGTGCACCAGCACTTCATGCTCGTCCCCTCGCTGAGCCTCGCCGAAAATCTCGTCCTCGGCAAGGAACCCAGGAAAAAGGGATCGGGCTTCTATGATTTCGAGGAGGCTGTCCGCATCACCGAGGAACTCTCGAAGCACTACAACCTGAAGGTACACGCCCGCGCCCGCGTAGTCGATGTATCGGTTTCGATGCGGCAGAAGCTTGAGATTCTCAAGACCCTGTACCGTGGCGCGCGCATCCTCATCCTCGACGAACCCACGGCAGTGCTGACCCCTCAGGAGAGCGATGAACTCTTCGAGGAGCTCAAGGAACTCAAGGGCAGGGGGCGCACGATCATCTTCATCAGCCACAAGCTCAATGAAATCTTCAGGCTCTGCGACCGCGTCTCGGTGATGCGCGACGGACGCATGATCGGCACCCACGAGGTGGGCGACATCGACAGGCAGACGATTTCCAACGAGATGGTGGGACGCGAGGTCAAGCTCGTGGTCGACAAGAAGCCTGCAGCTCCTGGAGCGCCGGTCCTCATGGTGCGGGACCTTTCCTTTGTGGACGATTTCGGTCTCACGATGGTGGACCGTGTGTCCTTCAGCCTGCGCTCGGGTGAGATCCTCGGCGTGGTCGGCGTTGACGGCAACGGACAATCTGAACTGGTACGGATCATCACGGGTTCGGAGCGGACCCTGACCGGGAGCGTCGCGGTGGGAGGCAAGGACATCACCAACGCCGGGCAGCGGAGGGTAAGGCGCGCAGGCCTGGCCCATGTCGCCGAGGACCGCATGACCGTCGGGGCAGCCCTTCCCGCGAGCATCCAGGACAACATCCTGGCAGACCGCTACTGGACGAAGGCCTTCGCCGCGCCGATGGGCTTCGTGCGGACGCGCGCCATGGCCCGGGAGGCCGCCGGGGTCGTCGCGGACTTCGACATCCGCTGCGGTTCGCAGAGGCAGTCTGTAGCCAGCCTCTCGGGGGGCAACATGCAGAAGGTCGTCGTGGGGCGCGAGTTCACGGCGGAGGCTTCGATCCTCATCGTGTCCCAGCCCACGCGCGGCGTCGACATTGGCGCGATCGAGTTCATACACAAGCGGATCATCGGGATGCGCGACGCGGGAAAGGCAGTGTTGCTTGTTTCTTCCGACCTCCAGGAAGTCATGTCGCTGTCGGACAGCCTCATCGTGATGAACTCGGGCCGCATAGTCGCGTATTTCCCCGATGCTTCTGCCGTGACCGACAAGGAACTCGGCTTGTTCATGCTGGGACTCAAGAAGCAGGGCGATGCACAGATCAGTGAGGTATGCCATGAGTGATGCCGGAAAATCCCCGCGCCGGCCCGGACCCCTGGCGAGCCTGGGCTATTTCTTTACCGACCGCGACAAGCTCGAGCCCTTCATGGTCACCATCCTGGCCGGGCTCTTCGCCCTGGCCGCCGGAGTAGGTCTCATCTTCCTGGTGAGCAAGCATCCCGTGGAGTCCACGCGGAACTTCCTCCTCGGTCCCTTCCTTCGAAGCTACAATTTCAATTACCTCCTTGTCGTCATGGTGCCGCTCACCTTCACGGGACTCGCCCTCTGCATCATCTACTCGCTCAAGTATATGAGCCTCATCACCGATGCGAGCTTCTACTTCGGCGCCGTCGTGGCCACGGCCATTGGCGTGGGAGTCAAGCTTCCCGCAGGAATCCACCCTGCGGTCGCCATCGTGGCTGCCGGCTTCGTGGGCGGCCTGATAGGCACCCTTCCAGCCATCCTGAAGATCAAGTGGCGGGCCAACGAGCTGGTATCCTCCCTCATGCTCAATTATGTCTTTTTCTTCATAGGTAGCTACATAATTCTCTACTTCCTCCGTGACCGGAGCCAGACCATCCTCTCCTCCCTCCCCTTCGAGAAGACCTTCCTCCTTCCGAGGCTCGTGCCGAACACGCAGCTCCACGCCGGACTTCTCATAGCCCTGGCCTTCATCTTCATCGTGACCCTCCTGATGTTCAGGACGCGCTGGGGCTTCGAGATACGCATTACCGGCGCAAACCCGAAGTTCGCAGCCTATGCGGGAATATCGGTGGCCAAGGTCGCACTCTACGCCCATTTCCTCGCGGGCTTCCTGGCGGGCATGGGCGGCGCCATCGAGATGAGCGGCCTCTATCGCTCCTTCATCTGGCAGATGGACCCCTCCTATGCGATGGACGGTGTAATTGTGGCGATGCTCGCGCACAAGAATCCCAAGTTCGTCCCTGTGTCGGCCTTCTTCCTGGCCTACCTCAGGGTGGGGGCCGACTTCATGTCGAGGAGGGGAGACGTCGCCTTCGAGTTCATCACCCTCCTCCAGGGCTCAATCATCCTGATCCTGGCTTCCGACAAGATTGTCAACAGCTTCAAGGCCCGGCGCCTCCGGAACGCTGCCCTCCGTGCGGAGGCCGCACGATGATCGAACACATTGCCGAGATCGTCACTTCATCCAACTACTGGTTCATTGTCCTCAGGTCGACAGCGCCCATCCTCCTCGTTACCCTGGGAGCGGTCATCACCGAGCAGGCAGGCGTGAAGAACATGGCCCTCGAGGGCTCGATGCTCTGGGCTGCCCTCGTGGGCGTCATCGCCAGTGCAGCCAGCGGGAATGCCTGGGTCGGGCTCCTGGCAGGAATTGGCGCTGCCATTGTTGTAGCCCTCCTCCTGGGCTACTTCTCTCTCAAGCTGGACGCCAACCAGGTCCTGGTCGGCGTCGCGCTCAACATCATCGCCACGGGCGGTACCGTTTTCGTCCTCTATGCCCTCACGGGCGACAAGGGCATCTCCTCCTCGCTGCCCAGCAAGGTCCTGCCCATCATCAACATCCCCTGGGTCCGTGACCTTCCCTGGATCGGGAAGGTGATCTCGGGCCAGAACATCGTGGTCTGGATCTCCGTTGTCGCCGTGATCGTCATACATACGATAATCAACAAGGCAACCATCGGGAGGCGCATCAAGGCCACAGGCGAGAACGTCGAGGCTGCTCGTGCGGCCGGCCTCGATCCAGACCGCATCAAGTTCTTCACGCTCATTGTATCCGGGGTTCTGGCAGGGCTCGCAGGCTGCTTCCTGTCCATGGGCTATACCTCGAACTTCACCTCGGGCATCGCAGCAGGAAGGGGCTACGTGGCCAACGCCGCCCAGGTAGTGGCGGGAGGCACCGCGATCGGGGCCATCTTCGCATCGCTGATCTTCGGCCTCACCGATGCCCTGGCGACCTTCCTCCAGAACCTGGGCCTGCCTCCGGAGCTCATCCAGGCCCTGCCCTACGCGATGACGATCCTGGGCTTCATTGTCGTCACCCTCCTCCGCGACCGCTCGGAAGCGATTCGCAAGAAGAAGCTCTTTGCCGAGGCAGATGCAGCGCTGCGAAAGGCGGCGGCAGCAGTGCCGATTGCAGGGTCCGGCCCAGGCCAAGGTCCCGGCAGTGGAGCTGTTTTCCCGTGAGGGCCTGCGACCTATTCATTGACAATTGCACGCTGTTGTGCATGGATGCCTCCTGGACCATCCACGAGCGCGGCTTTATCGCCATCGAGGGCGGGAATATCCTGGCTATCGGCGCGGCCGATTCCCCCGAGGCTGACTGGCACCGCAGAAATGCCAAGGGATCCTTCGACGCCGTGGGCCTCCTGGCCCTGCCAGGCTTTGTGAATACCCATACCCACCTGCCCATGTCCGCCTTCAGGGGCGCGGGCGAGGACCTTCCGGATCGCCTCCGGAAATACCTTTTCCCCCTGGAAAAAAGCCTTGTCAATCGCAGGCTTGTGCGCGAGGCCAGTCTTTTCACGCTAACGGAAATGGCACTCTCGGGCACTACCACCTTCGCTGACATGTACTACTTCGAGGATGAGGTGGCACGGGCCACGAAGGATGCGGGATTGCGCGCCCTTCTCGGGGAGACGGTGGTCGACTTCCCGGCACCCGATTCCGGCGAGCCCTACGGCGGCATCGAGTACGCTTGTCGCTTTATCTCTGAATGGAAGGGCGATAAGCTTATATCTCCTTCTTTCGCTCCACATGCGCCCTACACTGTCGATGCTGAACACCTCGCCCTCATCGCGGCCGAAGCCGAGCGCAGGGATGTCCCCGTCCTTCTCCACGTCGCCGAGGCTGACTTCGAGCACGAGCGCTTTTCGGCCAGTCACGGTTCCGTGCTGAAATACCTCGACTCTACCGGCATACTTGGCCCGAGGCTTCTGGCTGCCCACATGCTCTACGTGGATGACCAGGACATCGAGCTGGCCGCCCGCCGTGGCCTGGCCGTCGCCCACGTGCCTGCCTCCAATGCCAAGTCGGGTCGCCTGATCTGCCCGGCCTGGCGGATGGCGAAGGCGGGCATACGCCTGGGGCTCGCCACCGACGGTCCCATCTCGGGCAACGGGATGGATATGCAAGGAGTTATGACGATCTACCCGAAACTGCAGAAGACCCGTGAGCGGTGCCGCGACATCGTCAGCGCCCGTGAGGCCCTCTGCGCTGCAACCCTCGGAGGGGCCGTGGCCCTTGGCCTTGGCGACAGGACCGGCTCTCTCGAGGCCGGAAAGGCGGCAGATCTGGTCTTGGCCGATACCCGCGATTTCAACCTGCAACCGGTCTATGACTGGTACGCGACAATCGTCTACGGAATGCGGCCGCATAACGTCCGCCATGTCCTGGTGGACGGAGCCTGGGTTGTCCGCGACCGAAGGATGACAGGCTTCGACCAGGAAGGGGTGATGGACCGCATGCTGGCCATCGCCGGAGAATGCCGCACAACCATTGCGGAAATCAGTGCCGCAGCAGCCACGCCGCAAGGAGTCAAGGCATGAAATCGACGCCCCACATCGTTCCCGAAGCCCCCATCGCACGCTCGGTCCTCATGCCTGGCGACCCTCTCCGCGCGAAGTTTATCGCCGAGCACTTTCTTGAAGGCGCGCGGCTATTCAACTCCGTGCGGGGAATGCTGGGCTACACCGGCGTCTGGCAGGGCAAGACCGTCTCGGTGATGGGCTCGGGCATGGGCATACCCTCGATGGGCATCTATTCCTGGGAATTGTTTGAAACCTTCGGGGTAGCTGAGATTGTCCGGATAGGCACCTGCGGGGGCTTCCTTCCGGACATGAGGCTCGGCGACATCGTTGTGGCCCAGGCCTCCTCCACGAACTCCTCCTGGCCAGAACAGTACAAACTAGGCGGAGTATTTTCAGCCATCCCGGATTTCGGCCTCATGGAGAGGGCGGTCGCGGCGGCCAGGAAGGCGGGCAAGCGCTTCGTTGTAGGAAACACGCTCTGCCTCGACCAGTTTTCCCGCTACCACGCGGTAAAGGAAGTCTGGACGCCCTGGGTGGAGATGGGAATAATTGCGACGGACATGGAAGCCTATGCGCTGTATTGCAACGCGGCGAAACTGAAGCGCAAGGCCCTGGCAATGTTCACCGTATCGGACCTCAGGCTCAAGGGCGAGCACATGAGCACGGAGGAACGCGAGAAATCCCTCTCAGCCATGATCGAGGTTGCGCTGGACGCTGTCGAGGGCGGGGAGGGATAGGCTCTTGACTGAGCCTTGGGTACACTAGTCATGAAAATCGGCTTCAAGTCATCGCATGGCCATAAAATAGCGAATGTCTGACCGAGGCGAAGCCCAAGTCTTTCCTCCAGCCACTCCTCCCTTCGATGACTCCACTAAAACAAGGCCTATTCGGGCACCTGCCGACCATCCCTTCACAACTACCGACCATCAGGCGGCCTTCTGGGCTTGGGACCTCTCTAAGCGATCTCTTGAAGACGGCTATGCCAAGATAGCGGCTTCGATGATGGGAGCCCAAGTCGATCTCAACCCCCATCAGGTAGACGCGGCTCTTTTCGCCCTCAAATCTCCGCTCTCACGGGGAGTCATCCTGGCAGACGAGGTAGGGTTGGGTAAGACAATCGAAGCTGGCATCGTTGTTGCCCAACTTTGGGCCGAACGGAAACGCCGGATACTCTTGGTTGTCCCAGCGACGCTTCGAAAGCAGTGGTCGACAGAGCTGGCTGAAAAGTTCTACCTACAGACTGCAATCCTGGAAAGCAAGTCATTCAGGCAAGCCGAAGGTCGCGGCGTACTAAATCCATTTGACCGGGAAGATGTAATCATTGTGACGAGTTACCAATTCGCTGCGAAAAAAGCAGAGCAGATCCGGCAGCTTGGATGGAACCTTGTGGTAATCGACGAAGCGCATCGCCTTCGCAATAGCTGGCGGAAAAAGAACCATATGGGAAGGGCCTTGAAAGACGCAACCTCCCATGTGCGTAAACTTCTGCTGACGGCGACGCCCTTGCAAAACAGCGCCATGGAACTCTTCGGACTTCTCAGCTTCATTGACCCTCGCTCATTCGGGAGCGAGGAAAGTTTCCGGGCGCAATATCACAGCCTCGCACATCAAAGTCGGTTCGAAGAACTCAGAAACCGTATTGCCCCCTTCTTTTATAGGACACTCCGCCGACAGGTCCTTGAGTACATCCAGTACACGAAACGAATTGCGCTGACTGAGACCTATGCCCCGGATAATGAGGAACAGTCTTTCTATGATGATTTTACTGAGTGGCTCTCGCGGAGAAACCTCTTCTCGGTTCCGAGTGCACAGCGTTCACTCTTGACGCTTGTCCTGCACAAGCTCCTCGCATCGTCCAGCTTTGCCATGCAAAAAGCCCTTGATCGAATGGAACAAAGGTTAGTCGACCTTTCAGCAAAACTGGGAGTCGAAGAGGTTATTGACGATATTGATGGCTTGGATTCCGATATAGAGGAATGGGAGGACGATGACGAAGAGCCAGGCGAGGCTCTAGACCAAGCTGCCCTGGCGGATGAGATATCGGAGATCCGTGAGTTCAGGCGCAGGGTCCAGGCCATCAGAACAAACGCAAAGGGCGACAAGCTACTCACCGCACTCCAACTTGGCTTCCAAAAAATGCAGGACCTCGGGGCATCGGACAAAGCCATTATCTTTACCGAAAGCAGGCGGACCCAACTCTACCTTGAGCAAATCCTCTCAGCTTCTCCCTATGCCGGATCGGTCGTGCTCTTCAATGGCGACAACAGCGATTCGAAGTCCAAAGCGATCTACAAGGACTGGTTGTCCCGGAACCAGGGTTCCGACAGGGTCAGCGGGAGTCCCTCGGCGGACATCCGGGCCGCCATCGTCGATTACTTCAAAAACACTGCCAAGATAATGATAGCCACTGAAGCTGCCGCCGAAGGAGTCAATCTTCAGTTTTGCTCGCTTCTCGTTAATTACGATTTGCCGTGGAATCCACAGCGAATCGAACAGCGGATCGGTCGCTGTCATCGCTATGGGCAGAAGTTCGATGTCGTTGTTATCAACTTCCTCAACACTCGGAACCGGGCGGATGAACGGGTATACGAACTCCTCAAAGAGAAGCTCACGCTCTTCGATGGTGTCTTCGGCGCAAGCGATGAGGTGCTTGGGGCACTTGGTTCGGGTGTTGATTTCGAACGACGGATACTCGGTATCTATCAGACATGCCGGACTCGGAACGAGATTGATGACGCATTCGGGCAGCTGCAATTGGAACTCGACGACACAATAGCCCAGACTATGACCAAGACGCAAAAGAAGGTTCTTGAAAATCTCGATGAAGATGTCCATCGCCGCCTAAAGATGCGAGAGACCGAAGCAATTGCACTCAGGGGTACCCAAGAAAGAGCGCTCTACTTCCTCACCAAGCACATGCTCGGCACTTCCGGGAGTTGGAACGATACTAATGGTTCCTTAGACTATGCGGGGCAAGCATACCGTTTTCGACTTGTCGAAGGGCCAGTCGCACATGCCTACCGTGTACTTCACCCCTTGGCACAGCGACTCATCGAGGCTGCCCGAGCTCTGCGACCCGAAGCAGCCGAGCTCAGCTTCTACTACACCGGAAGTCCCGTGATCGGGGCCCTCGAAGACCTGATCGGCCAATCAGGGTGGGTACAGGTTGAGGTGCTGACGCGCCAATCCCAGTACGAGACCGAAGAGCTCCTCATTGTTGGTGCTCTCACCGATGAGGGGACGTTCATGCATCCTGAGGTAGCGCAAAAGCTTTTCCAGCTGCCCGCTGAGGCTCGGGCACTCAGAACAGCGATTCCTGAGCAACTACAAGCAGTCACCGACCTACAACGGCAGCGCGCGCAGGAGGAAGTCCAACTACGCCAGCAGGCTCACTTTAACACCGAGATTGACAAGCTCGACCTCTGGGCTGAGGACCTCAAGAGCGGGCTGGAACTCCGGATCAAGGAACTCGAGGTTGCGATCAAGGAGACCAAGAAGGCTTCTACCCTCGCGATGAGCCTCGAGGACAAGCTTGTGCTCCAGAAGCGGGTGAAGGAACTGGAGACGGAGCGGAACCAGGCGCGGCGACGCCTCTTCGACGCGCAGGATGAGATTGATGCGAAGCGGGATGAGATCATCAAGGGGATTGAGGGAGAGTTGGAGAGTTCGGTTTCGAGTGAGAGGCTTCTGAGCTTTCGGTGGGTGCTGGTATGATGAGAACATCTCATGTATCGCGGGAGTCAGTATGAGCAAGCTTAGTCCCGATTGGGTGTCGCCGCCCGGCGATACCATTCTTGACGTACTCGAGGAAGGTGGAGGTTCATATGGCTGATGCGAGTCAGGATCCGGCCTTCGATGAGATCGTTGCGCTCATAGAAGCGTCTCGACAGAGTACCCTTCGCGCGGTGAATACCTCCTTGATCGAGCTCTACTGGCAGATTGGTGCTTACATCAACACTAAGCTCGAGACGGCGGTCTGGGGGGAGGGTGCGGTTGACCAGTTAGCCTCATACCTGGCCCGGACACAGCCAAGCCTGCGGGGTTTCACGAGGTCAAACCTCTTTCGAATGCGGCAATTCTATGAGACTTATAGGAAATTC
>JBAXTA010000089.1:0-13950 GCA_037130415.1 Spirochaetota bacterium | reverse complement strand
AGAGGGCGAGGCCCAGGCCATTGCCCTCGTCAACGAGGCCGCAGAAAAATACTTTGTTGGCAACGCCCAGATACTCCGTAAGCTCCAGGCCGTTGAGACGGCCCTCCAGCACAACTCGAAGATCGTCCTTCCTGCCAATGGCGAGCTTGTCAATGTGATAGGCGACCTTGCGGGAATCGCGCCAGTCCCACTCCATGGCAGGGGGGAGGCGCGGTAGGGTCTCACCAGTTCTTCGAAAAAATCCAATAATTGCGGAGAGCACTTGAATGCCGCATATGAATGCGGCATATTCATGCTCATGAGAAGTACGCTAATACTTTCCGATGATCTTGTCTCCCATGCAAGGGAGGTATCGGGCATCGAGAGGATTTCTGATCTGGTCAGGGCCGGTCTCTCGGCTCTGATCGCCCAGGAGGCCCGAAGGAGGCTGATCTCCTTCGGGGCCAGCGATCCGGAGGCCTTTGCGCCCGGACGCCGGCAGGACATTGAGGCAGTCGCGGAACGCCCGTGATCCTCGTTGATACGAGCGTCTGGATAGACCACCTCAGGCAAGGCAATCGACAACTCGTGGAATTGCTCGAGGCGGACGAGGTTCTCTCCCATCCCTGGGTGACCGGTGAGTTGGCCCTCGGCTCGATCCATGACCGCAAAGCTTTTTTGTCCATGCTTGGCTACCTGCCCAAGCTCGCCCAGGCATCCGATGCAGCGATACTGGTCTTCATTGAATCCCGGAAGCTTGCCGCCCGGGGCATCGGCTGGGTCGATGCGGGACTGCTGGCAGCCTGCGCGGTCCGCCCCTGCAGGATTTTCACGCTCGACAGGAAACTCAAGAGCCTTGCAGAAGAAATCGGACTCGGCTTCGCTTCCCATTCTGGGCCCAAACTGCCATGATCAGGGCATGAAACTCCTCGAAACGATCCTCGATTACTCCGACGCCGAGTTCAACGGAAAATCCTTCAATGGCGATTCCCTGGTTGCCACGCTCAGAAAACTGTCCCCCGGAGACGCAGCCTCCACCGCGACATTCGAAGGCCATTCGGCCTGGGGCGTAGCCATCCATGTGGCATACTGCAAACACTTCCTGGCGACAGCCATTGCCGGGGAAGAAGTCATCGGGACCTTCCCCCTGAGAGCAGGGGAAGACAGCTTCGGAAAGCCCGATACCGTCGATGCTGCATCCTGGGAAGCGACCCTCGCCTGCCTCGAGGATTTGCACGCCCGGCTTTCCGTGCTGCTCCGGGAACTGGACGATGCGACTGCAGAACGCACGATCCCTTCCTGGGGCATCACCCTCGCCCAGGCCCTCGCCTGGTACCTCACCCACGACGCCTACCACACCGCGCAGATCCGCAACATGGGCGTACCCGGAACTCGAAAGGCCTAATTGTGCATTTTGATCTTGTCGCCCTGGACCTGGACGACACCCTCCTCCACACCGACCTTTCCATATCCGTCGCCAACCGCGAGGCCCTGGCGCACGCCCACCGCGGTGGTGCCAAGGTGGTGCTCGCATCAGGCCGCAACATCTACAGCATGCGCCGCTACATCGACCTCCTGGGCCTCCGCGGACCCGACGACTACATCATCGCGACCAATGGCGGGGAGATCGTGGAATCCGCCACGGGCAAGGTCCTCGACGAGACGCGCTTGCCACAGGCGCTCTGCCACGAGGTTGCCTCCGAGATCGAGGCGCGGGGCTTCCCGTGGCAGATCTACGAGGACGGGATCATCTACCACCACGGATGGAGCGAGTGGACCGCAGAGGACAGCCGCCTGACTGGCCAGCAAACCCTGCCCCTGACCGACCCGAGCTTTTTTTTTGAGCGCCGGACGCTCAAGATCGTCGTTCCTGGCGATCCCGCCCTCATGCCGGGACTCCTCTCCGAGATCTCTGCCCATTTCAGCGGAAGGGCGGAGGTCCTGATTTCCAAACCCTGTTTTCTGGAAGTCCTCCCCCTGGGTGTCGACAAGAGCGTCGGACTCGCCCGGCTGGCTTCCCACCTCGGCATTCCCCTCGGGCGCTGCATAGCCATGGGTGACGCGATGAACGACCTCGACATGCTCCGGGAGGCGGGATTTTCCTGCGCACCGGCCAATGCAGTACCTGCTGCGAAGGAGGCGGCACGGTGGGTCTCCCCGCTGTCGAATGACGAGGACTTCGTGGCCGATGCCCTCGAGCGGTGGATGGGATACGCTTGAAAGCGTCGGCATATTCTGTCTTCTCGGAGCTTCGCGGGGAATTCCGCGGCAGGGTGAGCGCATGGCAGAAGGCTGTCCCCGCCCTCGCTTCCCTGCAGGACGAGCTTTGCGTGGAAATGGGCCATGACGACTACCGCATCGAGAATCCGGTCGTCTACAACGAGGCCCTTGACGAGATAACGGAAACCGATGAGCCCGCCTTCGTCCTTGTCGCGGACAATCCCGGGAAAAACGAGCAATTGTCAAAGAACCGGCGATACCTTGTCGGACAGTCGGGCAAGCTGGCCGAAGGCTGGTTCCGCAGGGAACTTGGCCTCGATTTCCGGCGTGATGTCATAATTATAAACAAGACGCCGGTCCACACTCCCAGGACGGCCGAGCTGGGGAAGTTGCTGGCGATTGCGGATCGGCGCGGCAGCGGCACCCGGCGCGACCTCGAAGCCCTCCTCAGGGAGAGCCAGGTGGAAATGGCGCGCATCGCACATCGCATGCATGGAGCCCTCGGCGTACCGCTGTGGATCTCGGGCTACGGAGAACTCGGGCCGCGGGGCCTTTTCCGGATATACGCGGACGAGCTCACCAAGGCATACGCCGATACGCCCGGGCTCCAGGAAGAGGTCCTCCTATTCCGGCATTTCTCCATGAACCAGTTCGCGATCGAGATGAAGCAAAAGCGGGACCCGGAGCTGCCACTGCGGGCCGAGCTTGCAAGGATAGGGAAAGGAAACAGGCAGCGAATTCTAGGCTGGTGAGATCCGGATCTTCGCGCTACACTCTCCGGAATGAACCGCATGGCCCACTCCGGGAACGCCGACGATCCCAGCCTATCGCTCCTTCTCGTCGATGACGAGCCGACCACCCTCGAGTTCGAGACGCGGGCCGTGGAGATGATGGGCGAAGACCGATATCGCACGGCAACCACGGCCAAGGAACTCTTCGCCGCCCTCGCACAGGAGCGCTTTGATCTGGTACTCCTCGATCTCGACCTCGGAGACAGGGCCGGCACATCGATACTCCACGAGGTGAGGATGATAGCGCCGCAGAGTCTTGTAGCCGTGGTGACCGGCGACGAGAATCCTGATACCGTGTCGGAGTGCATCGCCAAGGGCGCCTTCGACTTCGTGGCAAAGCCGATCTCGGTGGCACGTGTCGGCACCATCCTCGCCAAGGCCCGCCAGCACATCGCCCTTTTAAGCAAGCTGGACCGAGCCGATGAATCCGTGGTTCCTGTGTTCGAAGATCCCCAGGGACACTTCCTCACGCTCAGGGAAGTCGAGGCCCGCCACATATCAGAAGCCCTTTCGCGCAGCTCAGGCGACCGCGCCCGAGCCGCCGCGCTTCTCGGCATCGCCGTATCGCGGCTTGTGAAGCAATCCTAGGGCCGGTCCCCTCCGCCCGCCCTACCTCCTGCCCCCGCCTTTCTGGAGCAGTCGCATGTAGAGCTGCTTGCCGGGGTTGTAGGGATTGTCCCGCTCGTCGATCTCGAAAAGTCCGGAGGCCTTGATGAGGTCGCCAAGCTTGCGAAAGCCATAGTTGCGGGAATCGAATTCCGGTTGCCTGTTGGCGATGTAGGTACCAACCGCACCGAGATAGGCCCAGCCGAACTCATCTGCCGAGTCTTCGACGGCGGCACTCAGCAGGGTGTTGATCTTCTTGTCACCCTTCATGTCGGGGGCTGCTTCCTTTTTCGGCTCGCGGCCTCCGTGGTTGTCGTCCTCGTTCTCGCGCAGTATCTCCGTATACACGAACTTGTCACAGGCTGCGACGAAGGGCTTGGGCGTCTTCTTCTGCCCGAAGCCCAGGACGAGCTTGCCGTCCTCGCGGAGACGGGCGGCAAGCCGCGTGAAATCAGAGTCGCTCGACACCACGCAGAATCCGTCGAGGTTTTCGGTATACAGGAGATCCATCGCGTCGATGATCATCGCGGAGTCGGTGGAATTCTTGCCCGAGGTGTAGGCAAACTGCTGTACCGGCTGGATGGCATACTCGAGGAGCTTTTCCTTCCATGAACGGAGGTTGGTGCTCGTCCAGTCGCCATAGATGCGCTTGACGCTGGCCACTCCGTACTTCGCGATCTCGCCGAGAAGCCCCTCCACGATGGAAGCCTGGGTATTGTCGGCATCGACGAGCACGGCGAGCTTGAGCTGGCCCTGGTGGCCAAAATCATCTGAATTGTTGCGATTACTCTTCATTGGTCATCTCCGAATGGTGTGGCGCGCAGCCTGCGCACCATGCTGGCTGCCCCGAGGGGGAGCCTGAGCGGGGAGCCCGTGGTCAGGTCCTCGCCCTCGAGGACGATGCCCTTGGGGGTCTTCTCGAGGCGCGTCGGACGGACAATGGCAACCGTTGGCGGCTCTCCACTCAATTGGTATCGAATTTCCAGACGGTCCCCGCGCGTGCGCAGCGCGCGTTCGGCGATCCGCGCCTTGCCTCCGTAGTCCAGGCCGCCCGCCTCGATGGCGCCAAGACTGACGTCGGCACGTCCGAGCTGTGCGGCGTCAAGGATGAGACGGGACTCTATCCGTTCCGACAACTCACGTGTAAGTTCCGTTGGCGCGCCGGCGGCCCTGGCTACAAGGAGGGCCCTGAGCGCCTCGAGGCGCGGCGTAGGGTCGAGGTCGCCAGGGCTTTCGGGAAGGCCATCAAGGGTACCCTCTTCTCCTGCCGTGGCCCCGGCATCCGAAAGTTCCCGCCAGAGCGAGCCCGCGATGGCGGCGAAGTCTTCCGGCGGAGTCCCTGAAGCACGATAGGTCTCCATGAGCCCGGCACCAGGAACTGCCAGCGAGTCGGGCGCACCGAAGGCGTGGATCTCCCCAGGCAACTCCAGCCCGGCCTCGGCAAAGCGCGACCTGATCTCGTCGTGGGTCCTGGCGGCGATGGCGAAGACCCCGTCGCCGAGACGGGCCGCCACCATCGCGGAGAGTTCAGGATGGCCTTCCACGATGCGCCTGCCCCGCTCGTCGCAGACCAGGACAAAACCGTGAAAAAGGCGCAGCGAGCGGTATTCGTCTCGCCAGGATTCGATGGAAAAGGCAAGGCTCTGCGGGAGGGGCATCCCGCAACCAGATGAGAGCCTGGCAACGATTTCACCTGCCTCGAGGCCCGCTCCGAAGGCCCGCCTGATGGAATCGCGCCCAAGTTCCAGCTCCCAGACCTTCCCATAGACCTTCGGCACCGCAACAAGGAGTGCGAAGATCCGGTCATCGAGTCCAGCCTCCGGCAGCACCGACAGGGAATGCGATCCATCGGTCACGAATACCCTCCGGTGCCGCTCTTCATCATATCGAGTACTATCCCCGGGTTCACCCCCGATGCGGACGCTCCCGCCGCCCTCGCGGGCGAGCCAGCCCAGGTCGATGAGGGCGGACAGGGTGGCCTCGAGCAAGGCGGGATCGCGCGCTACGCCTGCCCTGAGGGCTGCAATGCCTATCCAGCGTCGCAGTCCGGCAGCAGGCAGCACCGTCCCGTCCGGAAGCGCAGACAGGGCGGCACCGAGGAAGCGCGCGAATTCGTCGGGCCCGGGTGCATCGGGCAATTGGTCATGTGCCATGCTTCCGAATGCAGAGGCCACCGCCAGCCGAAGCGGTAGCCGTGATCCCCAGAGGCCGGCGAGTGCCATGAAAGCGGCCGCGTCGACCCCAGCCTCCTCGCCTTCGCCCTCGCCGCGCGAAAGCACCCCCGTTCCCGCCAGTCCGCAGACCAGGGTGTCCAGCCGGGCCTTGTCCGCAGCAAGTTCCGGCAAGAGCAGTGCAAGACGCGACTCGGCCTTTTTCCCGAGGATTCCACCCTTCCTCAGACCCGCGGGATTGTGGTGGAGAAGGCCGATGAAGGCGGCTGCGAGGGCGGCTCCCAGAGGTCCGTTGCTGGCCCTTCCTGCTGTCCCTGCCGCAGCGGGCATCACCAGGGGAGAGGGCATGTTCCCTTCTTTCGGAACAGCCCCCACGATGACCCGCGCCGACAGGCAGAGGTGCAGGAGGTCAGGCGCAAGGAGGGGATTGACCGCAATGAGGGAACCCCCGGCAGAAGGCTGCTCGAAAAGGACAAGACGATCGGTGAGGTTCGCGAGCCTGAGCCCGAAATCGAAGGCGCGGATATCCTCCCGGAAGAGGTCGCGCAACGCGTCCTCGGGGAGAGGACCGGCAAGGAGGAGGGCACCGACGAGCCGGGCGTCCACGGGATCGAGGAGGCCGGCAATGGCAGCCCTCGTCTCGGGCCTCTTCACGAAGGCCACCAGACGTCCGACAATCTCATTCTTGTCGTAGGGAGTCTTCACGGGCCCGAGATAGTTGCGGGTCATTGCCAGCAGCTTGCCCGTCCCCATGGAAAGAAGTCGGGCCTCCCATGCGCCCTCGGGCGGGACCTCGCCGGCCAGCCGACGTGGCCTTGCCGCGCGCGCGCTCATTCCCAGGCCTCGATCTGGTAGCGGTAGCCCTGCTCGGCGAGGAATTTGCGGCGGTTGGAAGCGAATTCCTCTTCGACCGTATAGCGCGACACGAGGGAGTAGAAGAACGAGTTGCGAGCCTTCGGCCTGAGGATGCGGCCAAGGCGCTGGGCTTCCTCCTGCCTGGACCCGAAGCTGCCGGACATCTGGATGGCAACCGAAGCGTCAGGGAGGTCGATGGCGAAGTTTGCCACCTTGGAAACAACTATGACTTTTGTGCGGCCCCGCCTGAATTCCTCGTAGATGCGTTCGCGCTCGGCATTGGGTGTCTTGCCCGTGATGAGGGGCGCGTCGAGGATCCTGGACATCTTGCCGAGCTGGTCCAGGAACTGGCCGATCACCATGACGAGGTCGTCGGGGTGGTTCTCGACGAGCTGACGCACCGCCTCGAACTTGGCCGTGTTCTCTGCCGCAAGGCGATGGCGTTCCCTCGGCTCCGCCACCGAGTAGCGCAGCTCGTCGTGCTCCGACATGGGTATGCGGATTTCATGGCAATACGCCTCGGCAATGAAGCCCTTCCTCTCGAGGTCCTTCCAGGGAACGTCATAGCGCTTGGGTCCTATCAGGCTGAATACATCCTCCTCGCGGCCATCCTCGCGCACGAGCGTAGCCGTGAGGCCGAGGCGACGGACCGCCTGGATCTCGGCGACAACCCGGAACACTGGTGCGGGAAGGAGGTGCACTTCATCATAGATGATAAGACCCCATTTCTCCTTCCGGAAAAGGTCGAAGTGGGGGAAGTCGGATTCCTTGTCGGGCCGCCAGGTCAGGATCTGGTAGGTGGCGACGGTCACGGGGCGCACGGTCTTCGCTCCGCCTGTGTACTCGCCGATGGACTCCCGCGGCAAGTCGGTCTTGTCCAGCAGCTCGTCCATCCACTGGTGGACCGCCGCGATATTGGTAGTAATTATGAGGGTCTTCGCTCCGATGGCCGACATCGCGGCCATTCCTACGATCGTCTTGCCCGCGCCGCAGGGCAGCACGATGACCCCGTAGCCCGAGCCCGGCAGGCCGCCTCCCAGGAAGGCGGCCAGTGAATCGGACTGGTAGTGCCGGAGCGAGAAGGCGCCGCCGGAGCGCCGCTCGGGCATGAGGTTCAGCGACAGGGGATCGCCCGCGACGAGGGGGGCCTCGTCGCGCACAGGCCAGCCAAGCCTGAGCAGTTCGCGCTTGACGGTACCCCGGTCGACGAGCCTGACAAGGAAGCTCCTGGCCCGGCCATCGTCTTCAGCCTCGCCCGGAGGCAGCCTGGCCGGAGAAAGCCACTGTGCGATCTTGCGAGTCGCGCCGATCTCCGCGGCAAGCTCAGGGTCGGAGCAAACCAACAGGAGTTCGCGACCCTCGGATCCGGGGAATTCAGACAATACGAGGCGCCCGAAGCGCGCCATGGTGTCGCGGACAATGAAGGCGAGGTCACGCGGAAGCTCGTAGCGCGACCAGCGCTCGAGCGAGGCGATGACATCATCGGGAGCGAGGCCTGCGCTCGCGGCATTCCAGAGGGAAAGTGGGCCTATGCGATAGGTGTGGAGGTGCTCCGGGCTCTTTTCGAGCGATGCAAAGGCGCCAAGCTCCGCCCGCGCCGCATCAAAGGCAGGATCGTGCACGTCAAGGAGGAGAGTAAGGTCTCCCTGCGCGATCAGGGGTCTGCCATCGGCCATATCCGGACTAGTGTATGCCGAAGCGGGGGGGAGGGGCAAGGCAAGGGAGAGCCGCTTTCATGGCTCCCGTTGACCATCGATCCCCCAGGCGCTAGCCTCGGAGGATGCCCCAATCCCATCCAGCCGCATCCCGAAGGCCCTTGTTCCCCAAAGGCCCGGCAGGAAGGATGCTCGCAGAATACCGCGAAGCCTTTGCGGCATTCAGCGGAAACGCGCGGCTCTACCTCCTCGGGCAATCCCTCTTGTGGATCGGCACGAACCAGTTCGCCCTCCTCCTCAGCCTTTATTTAAAGCGCGTGGGCTATTCAGAGGACACGATCGGAGGGGTGCTCGCAACCAAAGCCCTCGGGTCGGCCCTCGTCGCCCTCCCCGCTTCATTCATCGCCGCTCGCTTCAACCTGAAAAGACTCCTGCCCCTTGCAGCCATCTTTGTTTCGCTTGCAAGCCTTGCTCAGGGCATCGCCGATTCAGGCAATGTGGTGCTTGCTGCGGCCTTCCTCGCAGGTTCTTTTTCCATTGTATTCCAGGTCAGCTCCGGTCCCTTCTTCATGCGCAACTCAGGAGAGGGCGAGCGCATGCACCTCTTCAGCCTGAACGGTGCCCTTTCCATGGGCACGGGTGTCATCGGTTCGCTTCTCGGAGGAGGCGTCAAGGACCTGGCGGTCGCCCTCGGCGCAGGCGAGATCCTCGCTTACCGCATCGGGCTTTCCATCGGGGCGGCCTTCATGCTCTCTGCCCTCCTGCCCTTCGCGCGGCTCAAGGACGGAAAGGCCCCCGAGATCCGCCGCAGCCCCGCAAAGGGCGAGGCAAAGGGCGAGGCGAAGGGCGAAGCGAAGGGCGATGCCATAGGAATGAGCCTCTGGATCAAGCTCATCCTGCCTGGCTTCCTCGTCGGACTCGGCGCTGGCCTCACCATCCCCTACCTCAACCTCTATTTCAAGGATGTCTTCAGGCTCGGTGACGGAGCCATCGGTGCCGCCGTAGCCGCGGGGCAGGTTGCCACCTTCCTCGGCATGGCCACAGGACCGCTGATCGCACGCAGGCTCGGCAAGCCGATGACGATCCTCATAACACAGAGCATCTCCGTCCCCTTGATCCTCGTGCTCGCGTGGATCCGCTGGCTGCCGCTGGCGATCCTCGCCTACATGGTGCGCCAGGCCCTGATGAACCTCGCGACGCCCATACAGGACATGTTCGCCCTCGAACTCGTGCCACCCTCCCGGATGATCACGGTCAACGCAGTGAAAATGCTGGCATGGACGGGATCCTGGACCATCTCCGCCCGCCTGTCGGGATGGCTGATCTGGCGTGGCGGCTTCGCGCCCTCCTTCACCATCACAGCAGCCCTCTACGCGCTCGGGACCCTTCTCTTCTGGTTCTTTTTTGTCTATGGGAAAACTCCTCCCGGCCCTGCCCGCCCTGCCCGCAAGCCGCGCTGGCAAGGCTCAGGGGAGGGCATTCGAGGATAGCTCGAGGAGGATGGGGAGGTGGTCGGACCATCCCGTTCCCGTCTTCCGCGACCAGGGTATCGGATTCCCGGAGCTGTCCATGAGTCCCTCGCCCAGCACCCGGAATGCGGCATAGTCGAGGCCGTGGCCATCCAGCAACGAGGGCCCGAGCACGAAGCCATCGATACGCTCGCGGTTTCCCTTATAGCTATAACTGTACGATTCGACATCGTCCCAGGGACTGTAGAGGGTCGATCCGGGAGGGGAGGCAGCCAGGGTTGCAGACCGGCTCCCGAGGATGATGGCGTCACCTTTGCCTGCCGCTCCTGGATCCCGTTCGAAGGCTGTTCCGTAGCGCCCCCCTGTGCGGGCCGACTCATCGGGATTCTCGTTGAAGTCCCCACAGGCGATGACGGACACCGTTGTTTGTTCCGCATAATGCTTTTTGAACAGGTCCCCGAGGAGCCTTGCAGCTTCTCGCCGCTCCGCCTCGGTCTTCTCTGCCCCCTCGAGCTTCGACTTCCAGTGGCACAGGAAGATCACCAGGTCGCCGCCAGGGCGCTCCACGCGGGCCTCGAGCACGGGCCTGCCTGCACGCTCGCCATAGGAGAGGCCCCAGGCCTTGGCGTCGGCAAGGGGCTGCCGCGAGAGGATTCCGACGCCGATGGGGCTGCCCTTGGCCGCAGCGAAGGCGCGATAGCGGTAGCCCGCCTTGGAAAGCGGGCCTCCGGCAAGATCGTCCAGCACCGATTTCTTTTCGATTTCCACGAGGCAGCAGATGTCCGGTCCGGGTTTGCCTCCCGTTGCGCCGGCGCGCAGGATGACGTTCGCGATGAGATCGAGTCGGGCCCGGTACTTCGCCTCGCTCCACTCGCCCCTGGCTACCGAAAAGCCGGAATACTCGTTGCCATCGTCCAGGCCGTCAAAGAGCGACAGCACATTCCAGGACATGATGCGGAGGCCCTGTCCGCCCTGCGCCGCGCTGTAAGGGGTGCAGCAGGAAAGCAGCCAGGGAAAGGCCAGGAAAAGCAGTGCGGAAAGGGCGGCGATCCGCGGCGCCTTGTGTCGTTTCATGCAGACAGTACGCCCATGCAGGACCCCGGCGCTTGCGTCGGCAGGAGAGAAAAAGAAAAAATCGTAGCGGAAGAAGAGATCCGCCCCACCAGACTCTACTCAGGCTCTACTCAGCGGCGAGTATAAGGCACTTGAGGTACCTGCACTCCGCGTAGCCCGACACGATGGGATGGTCGTGGTCCTGGCCGCGCTCCTCTACTATGCGGAAGCGGCGCCCGGCATCGCGGGCTGCTTCCTCAAGCGTGCGCGAAAAAAGATCCCGGTCGAACCAGAAGGAGCAGGAGCAGGTCACGAGGATGCCGCCCGGCTCAAGGAGTTTCAGGGCGCGGAGGTTGAGGTCCTTGTAGCCACGGTGAGCACCCTCGACGGAGGCGCGGTTCTTCGCGAAGGCTGGCGGATCGAGGATGACCAGGCCGAAGCGCTCGTGGGCGCGCTCGAGGTTGCGAAGATGGTCAAAGGCATTGGCGTCTACTGCGCTGACACGGTCGCCCAAGCCATTCCGCTCTGCATTGGACAGCGCGGAAGCGACGGCCACTGCTGAGGAATCCACGCAACTGACAGAAATCGCCCCGGCCTTTGCCGCCGCAAGGCCGAAGCCCCCAGCGTTGGAAAAACAGTCGAGGACGCGGCGTCCCTTTCCCGTCACCGGATCGATGGCGTGCCGCGCAGCCGCAGGGCGGTTGGAGCGCTGGTCGAGAAACCACCCGGTTTTCTGGCCCTCCAGGAGATCCACGGCGAATTCAAGACCGTTCTCCGCTATCACAAGACCTGATGGCGCCTCGCCAGCGAGGAGTCCCACGGCCGGTTTGAGACCCTCGTAGGCGCGCACCGGCGCTTCGGAGCGCTCAATGATGCCGTGGGACGGAAACACAGCCGCAAGCGCAGCGAGAATCTCGGCCTTGCGAGTCTCGACACCGAGGGCGAGGAACTGGGCGGAAAGCCAACGCTTGCCTGAGCTCGCGTCGACAAAAGAATCAACAATCAAGCCTGGGATCCCGTCGGCCTCGCCGAAGACGAGCCTGAGGCTCTGCTTTTCCGGGTCGAAGAAATTCCTCCGCCACGACAGGGACGCCGTGATGGCTTCGCGGAAAAAGGCCTCATCGGCCTCGCGCGGCTTTTTTGAGAAGAGCCTGCAGCGGATCTTGGAGGCTGGATTGAAAAAGGCGCTGCCCACGGGGATGCCGCGCGCATCGACGATGTCGACCGCGTCGCCGGGCGCTGGCTGCCCCTCAACCTTGGCGATCTCATTGTCATAGATCCAGGGGTGACCCCACCTGATCCTGAGGTCTTCCTTGGGCTTGAGGGTGATCGTGGCTCTGCTCATCGGGCGAGGATACGCGCGAAGCCGGGCCTGGCACAAGGCAGCGGGCCGCTGCCGGGGCATCCACGTCGGTTCCCGCTGGACAGAGGCCCCGGTCATGGAACATCATCGGCCCACCATGGCAAGCCTACAATTCCCTCCGGGGTACCGATCCCTCCTCGACGTCAAGCAGACCGAGACGGCGATCATGCAGATCAAGGATTTTTTCCAGCTCAACCTCTCCACCGAGCTACGCCTCCGTCGCGTCACAGCGCCCCTCTTCCTCGAAAAGGGCACGGGAATCAACGACGACCTGAATGGTATAGAAAAGCCGGTCTCCTTCAGGGTGAAGGACATGGGCGTCGAGGCGGAGATCGTGCAGTCGCTGGCCAAGTGGAAGCGCATGGCCCTCGCCGAGTACGACATAGAAACCGGCCTGGGCCTCTACACCGACATGAACGCCATCAGGCCCGATGAGGAGCTCGACAACATCCACTCGCTCTATGTGGACCAGTGGGACTGGGAGCGTTCAATCCGCCGCGAGGACAGGAACCTCGGCTTCCTCACCCGTATCGTCGAGCGCATCTACAGCGTCATCGTACGCACCGAATACTGGATGAGCGAGTTGTACGGTACCATCGTTCCCATCCTCCCGGAGGCGATCACCTTCATCCACTCCGAGGAACTCCGCAGCCGCTGGCCAGAACTGAGCCCGAGGGAGCGCGAGGACCGCATCTGCGAGGAGAGGAAGGCCGTCTTCGTGATCGGCATCGGCCACCCGCTCTCTGACGGTGCCCTCCACGATGGAAGAGCTCCCGACTATGACGATTGGTCGACGCCCAACGAGGCCGGGTACCACGGGCTCAACGGGGACATCCTTGTGTGGAACCCCGTGCTCGGGCGGAGCTTCGAGCTTTCATCGATGGGCATACGCGTCGACGAGGTCGCCATGGGGAGGCAGCTCGCCATGCGCGGCTGCGAGGCGAGGGCCAAACTCCTCTACCATGCCAGCCTCCTGTCCGGAAAGCTGCCCCTGTCCATCGGCGGTGGCATCGGACAGTCGCGGCTCTGCATGTACTTCCTCAGGAAGGCCCATATCGGCGAGATCCAGGTCAGCCTCTGGTCCGGGGAAACCCGCAAGGCCTGCAAGGAGCATGGAATATCGCTGTTGTGATGATAGTTCCGGAAGGCCGCGCCTGAGCTAGAGGACCGTGATGCGTCCCGGGCCCCGTGCCAGGACCCGCCCAACGATTGCTGCCTCTGCACAGCCACCCTCCCTCAGCGCCTTCACGAGCGCATCGGCCTGACCGGCGGCGACGGAGGCCAGGAGGCCCCCGCTCGTCTGCGCATCGCAGAGGAGGGTCTTCCGGTCGGCCGGCAGCGAGGGCGCCCAGTCTGCCACATCGCCGACAAGCTCTTCGTTGGCCTTCGATCCGCCTGACACCATGCCCTCGCGGACCAGGGCCAGGGCTCCGGGAATCAAGGGCACGGTAGAAGCAATTAGTTCCATATCCATTCCGCTCCCCCGCGACATCTCCCGGAGGTGGCCCATGAGGCCAAAGCCCGTCACGTCGGTAACCGCTCCGACATCGAAGCCAGCAAGGACGCGCGCCGCCGGACCGTTCAGCATTGTCATGACCCCGATGGCCCTCGAAGCCGTTTCCGAGTCGGCCGCGCCGCGTTTCATGGCAGTGGTGATGACGCCCGTCCCGATGGGCTTGGTGAGCACCATGACGTCTCCAGTACGGGCGCCTGAGTTCTTCCACAGCCTGCGTGGATCGACGCGACCAGTGACGGACATGCCGAACTTCGGCTCGCTGTCGTCGATGC
>JBAXTA010000088.1:0-14096 GCA_037130415.1 Spirochaetota bacterium | reverse complement strand
GAGTATGTGGCCATAGGTCCCGGCGCAGGAGCAGCCGCCGCGTGTCTGCACGCCATAGCGGTCGTTCAGGAGCCTGACGATGAGATTATGGTGCTCCCCCGGCGCATAGAAGGACAGGATGCCAAGCCGATCGAGGTTCTCCCCCTCGAGGAGCATGATGGACTGTTCCCTCCGGAATTCTCCGATGATGATGTCGAGAAGTTCCTTTTCGCGGTCGTGGATGGCAGCGACGCCCATGGATTCCTTCACCTTGACCGCGAGTGCCGCCCGCATCGCCTGGAGGAATCCGGGCGTGCCGCCATCCTCCCGTGCCTCGATGCCCTCGACATAGGCGTGGGTACCGAAGGGCGTGGTCCACTTGACCGTCCCGCCCCCCGGCTGGTCCGGCACGCTGCGCCGATAGAGGGAATTGTGAAGGACCAGGACACCGGAAGAGCCCGGGCCGCCCAGGAATTTATGGGGCGAAAAAGTGATGGCGTCCAGGTGCTCACCCTCGCCGGGCCCGTGCATGTCGATGTCGATATAGGGAGCGGCAGCTGCGAAGTCCACAAAGCAGAGGCCGCCGTGCCGGTGCATGACGGCAGCCATCCGGTGATAGGGCGTGAGTAGCCCTGTCACGTTGGAACCGGCGGTAAAGGCGCCGATGAGGAGGGGGCGGTCGGCGTTTTCCCGGCAGATGCGCTCCTGCCACCCGAGGTCCGGCAGGCCCGTCGCCTCGTCGCGCGGCACGATGCGGACGTCGACCTCGCACTCCTCCCAGGTAATCTGGTTGGAGTGGTGCTCCATGTGGGTGATGAGGACCAGGGGACGCTTGCCCGAGCGGTCACCGCACTCGTGCCTGCAGGCTTCGGGCATGCGGAGGCCAAGGAGGCGCTGGAGCTTGTTGATGGCCCCGGTCATTCCGAAGTCAGTAAAGATCAGGGAATCGTCAGGGCCCGCCTTGACGTGGCGTTTGATGGTCTCGCGGGCAGTGTGGTAGGCCCGGGTCATGGCGGTGCCGGTAAAGGTCGTTTCTGTATGGGTATTCGCGACAAGGGGTCCGATCTGGCGGAGCATGAAGTCCTCGATCGGGCGGTAGAGCCTTCCAGAGGCGGTCCAGTCGGCGTAGACGATGGGAACGCGGCGCCCGTCCGAGAGGGGCATCGTGGCGTCGATCCCGACAATGTTGGACCTGTATGGGGCAAAACTGGATTCGAGGCTCATGATATTCCTCCGCGGCTGCAAGACAGAGTGCGATTCTACCCTTCTTGGACCCTGGTGTCGACTCACGGGACACTACCCCGTAGCCACCTGTCACACCAGGGGGGTTTTCGGCTATAGTGGGCAATCCCCGCCAGACATCCATCCCAGGAAGCCCATGATCGCCAAGGACGCCTCGAACGACCGCATCAGGAACATCGCCATCATCGCCCACGTCGACCACGGCAAGACCACCCTCGTCGATGCCATGTTCAGGCAGTCAGGCGTATTCCGTGAAGGACAGGAAACGCAGGAGCGCCTCATGGACAGCATGGAGCTCGAGCGCGAGCGTGGCATCACCATCGCCGCGAAAAACTGCTCGGTCATCTGGGAGGGCGTGAAGATCAACATCCTCGACACCCCGGGCCACGCCGATTTCGGTGGCGAGGTAGAGCGGGCCCTCTCGATGGTCGATGGGGCCATCCTCCTCGTGGATGCCTCGGAGGGTCCCCTGCCCCAGACGCGTTTCGTTCTCAACAAGGCCCTCGAAGGCAAGCTCTCCGTCGTGGTCGTCATCAACAAGATCGACCGCCCCGACGCCCGCCCCGACGAGGTGCTCTCGGAAATAATCAACCTGTTCATAGATCTTGGAGCCGACGAGGAGCAGCTTGAGTTTCCCCTCGTCTACGCGATCGGAAGGTCAGGCGTCGCCAAGTCTACGCTCGACGGAGACGCCGAGGACCTGAAATACCTTTTTGAAACCATCATCGCCCGCGTGAAGCCGCCTTCCTACTCCTCTGCGGAGCCCTTCCAGATGCTTGTCTCCGACCTTTCGTATTCCGACTACTTCGGTCGCCAGGCCATCGGAAAGGTCATAAATGGTTCGGTCCACTCCAAGGACAACCTGGTATGCATCGGGGATGGCAACGTCAAGAAGACGCTCAATGTCTCCAAGCTCCAGACCTACGTGGGACCGCGCATCGTCGAGAGCCAGAGCGCCGAACCCGGCGATATTGTCGTGCTCTCGGGCATCGACGACGTGCACATCGGGGACACCATCTGCACGCGGGACGCGCCCAAGGCCTTAAAACGCATCATCGTCGACGAGCCCACCGTGTCGATGCGCTTCAACGTCAACACCTCGCCGATGGCGGGCACTGAAGGCACCGAGGTAACGACAAGCAAGCTCATCGCCCGCCTCCGGAAAGAGACTCTCCGCAATGTATCCATCCAGGTGGAGGAGTCGGGCACTGCGGGCCAGTACCGCGTGAAGGGCCGGGGCGAGTTCCAGCTGGTCATCCTCATTGAAATGATGCGCCGCGAGGGCTTCGAGCTCTGCGTCGGCCGCCCCGAAGTGATCTACCGCCACGAGGGCGGGAAGAAGCTCGAGCCCATCGAGCACCTCTCCGTCGACGTCGCCGAGCCCTTCGCCGGGGTGGTCACCGAGCGCCTCTCGTCGAGGAAGGGCCGCATGCTGACCTACGTCTCGCACGGAGGCGGTCGCGTCAAGCTCGAGTTCTCCGTGCCCACGCGCTCGCTGATTGGCTACCGCGACCTCTTTCTCACCGACACCAAGGGTACAGGCATCCTCAATTCATATCTTTCCGGCTATGAGGAATATCGGGGAGACTTCATCGACCGCTTCACCGGCTCCCTGGTCGCGGACCGGGCCGGGAGCGCCGTCACCTACGCCCTCTTCCACATGGAGCCGCGCGGCCGCCTCTTCGTGGTGCCCGGCGACCCCGTCTACGAGGGAATGATCGTCGGCGAGCACAACCTCGACCAGGACCTCAACGTGAACCCCTCGAAGCCCAAGAAACTCTCGAACATGCGTTCAGTACTGAAGGACGAGGCCCTCACCCTGACCCCCATCCAGCCCATGACCCTCGAGAAGGCCATCCAGTTCATCCGCGACGACGAGATGGTGGAGATCACCCCCAAATCGGTGCGCCTCAGGAAGACCATTCTCCTGGTGGCGGACAGGAAGTCGGCGAGGCGGGAGGACGCGAGCTGAGGGCTGGACCTGCGCTTGAGGGATGACAGGAAGGCGCCCAGGGAATAGACTCGACAGGAAGAGGTGAGTCATGGCCTTGCATCCCGATTTCAAAAAGCTCCTCCCTACGGTCCTCGAAACCTGGGAACAACTCCTGTGAAGCGTCGAGCGAGTGCCTGTCTCAGCACCATAAATTCGAAGCAATAGGTATCGTGCTCGAACACGGCGAAAGGCAAGGGAGGCTGACCCCATGGACACCTGGCGACTCCTGGAGACCCCCCTGGCGCGTGGAGCCTGGAACATGGCAGCGGACGAGGCCCTCCGCGAGGCCGTGGGCCGGGGCGAGTCATCTCCGCTCCTCCGCCTCTACTCCTGGGCGCCAGGCTGCCTTTCCCTGGGACTCGGACAATCGCGCGCCGATGTCGATGACGCGGGCCTGGCCGCTCATGGCTGGGACCTGGTCCGCCGCGCTTCGGGCGGGCGCGCCATCCTCCACATCGACGAGTTGACCTACTCGGTGATCGCGCCTATTGGTGAAGTGCGCGTGCAGGGCAGCATCCTGGAAAGCTACCGCCGTCTTGCGCAGGCCCTCATGGCTGCCCTGCGCTCACTGGGACTTCCCGTCGAAATGCAGGGCGAGGCGCCGCCCTCAGCCCAGACCAAGGGACCTGTCTGCTTCGAGGTACCCTCATCCTATGAGATCGTCATAGCTGGGAAGAAGCTCGTCGGCTCAGCCCAGGCGCGCAATCGCGACAGCGTCCTTCAGCACGGAACGCTGCCACTCAGCGGCGACCTCTCGCGCATCACCCGGGCCCTCGCCTTCCCCGACAAGGCCGCGCGGGATGCGGCTGCAGCCAAATTGCTGACGCGGGCAACGACGGTCGAAACGGTCCTGGGAAGCGCTCCAGCGTGGGAACTCGCCGCCGCCGCCTTTGTCGCTGCCTTCGAGGAAGAGCTTGCACTCCGCTTCGTGGTTTCGGAAATGGACGATGCTGAGCTGCTTCGCACAGAAGAACTAGTACAGACAAAGTACGCGCATGCGGACTGGACTGGCCGGGCTTAGCCCGGCACCTTTGCCCAGTCGCGTTCAAAGGCAGCCATGCCCTGATCCGTGAGTGGATGCTGGATCATCTGGCCGAGGAGCTTGAAGGGCAGGGTCACGATGTCGGCACCGGCAATGAAGAGCCGGGAAACCGAGAAGGGACTCCGCACCGAGGCGGCTATCACCTGGGTCTTCATGGAATGGGCGACGAGGGTCTCCTTGATCGAGCGGACGAGGCCGATCCCGTCCGAGTCGATATCATCGAGGCGCCCGACGAAGGGGGCGACGAAATCGGCACCGGCGCAGGCCGCAGCGATAGCCTGGTTGAGGCTGAACACCAGGGTCACCGTTGTGCGTATGCCCGAACCGGAAAGCCTCCGGGCCGCCGATATTCCCTCGGCGGTGCAGGGCAGCTTGATGACGATGGCCGCACCCAGGGATGCCAGGTCGCGCGCCTCCGCCTCCATGCCTGCGGCATTGCCGGAAACCACTTCTGCCAGGACGGTCAGGCGGGGGCCCATCCTGAGGATGTCCTCGATGCAGGCCTTGAAGGGCCGCCCCTCGCGCGCGATGATGCTCGGATTTGTCGTAACTCCATCTATCATTCCCGACTCAAGGGCGCGGGACACATCCTCGAGATTGGCCGAGTCGAGGTAGATCTTCATTCGTAGCTCCTTTAGCTTGCTTTCCCCGTCGAAGGTACGATCGAGGACTTCCGGACGACAAGTTCAGCGTCGACAAGGGACGTGGTCGGCATGCCTTCTCCCTTTCGGGACTTGAGCCCCAGCATCTCGAGTACCGCCCGTTCGGCAATTTCTCGGACCGGTTGCCTGACTGTCGTCAGGGGCACCGAGATGAGGCGGCTATAGCGCACATCGTCGAAGCCGGCCAGCCTGATGCTCTCGGGGATGCCCACTCCCATCTCGCGGAGCGAGCTCATGAGGAGGGCGGCGGTTTCGTCGTTGCCACAGATGATATTGGTCGCTCCCGAGGCAAGGAGCTTTTCGACAAAGAGCCGGTCCTCGGGTTCGCCCGTATGGATCCATTCGGCGGGCACAGCAATTCCGCTTTCATGAAGGGCCATGCAGTATCCCCTCTGGCGCAGGTCAATCGTGTAGGCCTCATAGGGAAGCCATAGGAAATCGACCCGCGACTGTCCCTGCTTCAAAAAATGCTCGGTTATCCTATACCCGGCTTTCAGGTTGTCGATGCCGACCAGGGGGTAGGAACTGCGATCGGGGAAGAGGCAGAGATCGCGGTCAATGAGAACAACCGGTATGCCGGCGCTCCCTAGCCTTTCCAGCGCCTTGCGACTGGCGAGACGGGTATCAGCCGGTCCTTCGAGCGGCGCGAAGAAGACGCCGTCGACCTTGCGCGAGATGAACTCGTCGAAGAGGCCAAGCAGTTCATCGGAAGAAAAAACACTTCCCTTTGCCTTGGTAGTTCCCCAGAGAAGGCTGTAATTGCCTTCCTTCCCCCGCTCGGCGATGTTGCTCGTGATGGGATCAAAGATCTCCCCATGGCCGAATTCGGGAAATGCCAGTCCGAACAGAAGCTCCCTCCCACCGCTTTCAGCGGCTCCGCGTACAAAGGTGCCCATGCCAGGTTTCCGTACCACGAGGCCCTCCACCTCGAGCATGCGGAATGCCTTCGCCGCCGTCGGACGCGACACCTCGTAGCGTTCCATGATCATGGATTCGGTCGGAAGCTGTTCGCCTTCACCCACCTGCCGCTCATCGATCTGCCGTTTCAGTTCCTCATAGATCTGTTGGTACTTTTTCATCACCCATCCATCATCCGGCTTTCGCACAAGGCCGCCGCGCCATGAAACGACATCGTCACTTCCGTCCGAGGATATCATTTCAGCGAAGAGGCTGCTATGCCGGTGAAGATCCATTTCTTGAAAAGGAGGAACACGATCACCAGGGGGAGGCTCGCCATGAAAGCCGCCGCCATCACCTGGCTGAAGGGTGGCTTGACGGTGCCGCCGAGGAGGGTCTGGAGACCGACGCTCAGCGTGAAGAATTTCTCGTTGTTGATGTACATCAGGGGAATCATGAGGTTCTTCCACATGAAGATGAAATGAAGGAGGAAGCTCGCGAAGAGGGCCGGCTTGGCCAGCGGCACGATGATCTTCAGGAAGATGCCATAGTCGTTCGCGCCGTCGATCCGCGCGGCGTCAGAGAGTGACTCGGGGATGCCCCGGAAAAACTGGGTCAGGAGGAAGATGATGAAGGGATGCTGGAACCAGTAAGGCAGCCACAGTGGCGTCAGGGTACCGAGTATGCCTACTTTCCAGTACAGGAGATACCAGGGAATCGCGAAGACGGAAGTCGGAATGATCATGGTACTGATCGTCACGAGGAAGAATGCGTCGCGCCCCTTCCAGCGCATCCGGGCGAAGGCATAGGCTGCCATGGCGCTGCAGAGCGTCTGCCCGACCGCGGAAAGGAAGGCGGCGTAGGCGGTGTTTCCGAGGTACCTGAAAAAGGGGAAGATTGCCAGGACTTCCTTGTAATTGCCCGTAGTAAAGAAGGTCGGCAGCCATTCGGGAGGCCGCGTATAGACATGGCCCTGGGACTTGAGCGAGGTCAGCGCCATCCAGTAGAAGGGAAAGACGAAGACCAAGGCGAGAGCCACCATGAGGAGGGAGAGCAGCGCACCCGTCAAGGGTTTCCTGAGTGTCATGGTCATCGCTCGTAATTGACCAGGCGCTGGCTCAGGCGCATAACGGGAAAGGCGATCGCAAGCACGATGACCAGCGAGAGGATGGCCATGGCCGTCGCGGTGCCTGCGTCATATTCGCTGAACATCTTGTCGTACATGTACATGGCAAAGGTGGTACTCGACCAACCCGGCCCGCCGGAAGCCTTGGCCTGCATGCTCGATCCTCCGTTGAGCGTCATCACATAGGGAATCTCGAATATCTGGAATTCAGCGATCAGGCAGGTGATGAAGTTGAAAAGGGCAGCCGGGGACACCATGGGCAGCGAGATGTGGAGGATCTTCCTCCAGCCAGAGGCGCCGTCGATGTCCGCAGCCTCGTAGAGTTCCTTGGGCACGTCCTGGAGGGCGGCCGCGAAGATGATCATGTACTGCCCGACCAGGGTCAGTTCGGCGATGGCGATGGCGGGCTTCACCCAATGGCTGCTGGTAAGCCAGCTGGGCCCCTCGAGGTGGAAGAGCGAAAAGAGGTAATTGACCACTCCATAATCGCCATTGAACATCCAGCGCCAGACAAGGCCGGTGGCCGCGAGCGGAATGATAAAGGGAAGGAAATACGCGACGCTCGCCCAGTTCGCGATCCGGGTTTTCCGGTTCACCAGGAGGGCGAGCATGAAAGCCAGGATAAGGATGCCAGGAACCAGGAGCACTACGAAAAACCCGGTGTTTGCAAGAGTCGTCCAGAACACCGCATCATTGAAGATCAGATTCGTGTAATTGGCCAAGCCGATCCAGATGGCATCGTTCATGAGATTGTAGTCGGTAAAGGAATAGGCGAGGGTCTGGCCGATTGCGTAGAGGAAGAGGCCCGTGAAACCGATGAGCCACAAGGAGAGGAAGGACAGGACGGTCAGCGAATTCCTTCGCCGCTTCTTTCGTAATTGTCTGTTCCCATCCGTGCTGCCCATAGCCGCTCCTGTCACCCTTCCACTGGCCATGGCGCCTCCCGGGAGGCGCCATGCTTTTTCAGGACATTACCTCATCTTGTTCAGCGCGGCCTGGGCCCGCGCGATAGCCTGGTCCACCGCGACCCTGGGCTCGATCTCGAGGTTGAGAATCGGCTCGAGGATAGCCGAAAGTTCAGTATTGTAGGCCTGCTCAGCCGGGGTTCCATAGGGTATCGGCAGGACGGCCGGGCCGGCCATGATGTCGATAAAGCTTTTGAGCTTGGGATTGGTGACTGCGGCCTTGTAGAAATCCGCTCCGCCAAAATCCTTGACCGTCGGGATGCGGCCGGAGCCTTCGGGACCCGTGTTCATGTTGAACTGGCCTTCCTTGCCGGAGAACCAGATCATGAAATCGAGGGCTTCGCTCTGGTTCTTCGCTCCCTTGGGAATAGCGAAGGTGTCAATGCCGATCCAGCCGAAGTCGCCCTTCTTGACGATGGCGTCGACGGTCGGTGCCGAGGCGACTCCCCAGTCCATGTTGGGCGCGAACTTGGAAATATGGTCCGCGATCCAGGGACCGTTCCAGGACATGGCCATCTTGCCAGAGAGGAAGGGCTCGGCCTCGGTTCCCCAGCCGCCAAAACCGGCTTCGAACTTCTGGAGATCCTTGGCGCCGTATTCCTTGGCCATGGACTGGATCCACTCGAAGGCCTGGTAGAGCGCTTCGGGCTTGAGGAATTTCTTGGCTTTGGCGTCATAGAGGGTTTCCGGCGTGGCTCCGAACATATACGAGTAATAGGGAACAAACCAGCCCGGGAAGGTGGTGCGGAAGGAAATGCCCATCTGGGTGATATTTCCGTCGGCATCGCGCTTGGTCAGCTTGCGCTGGGCTTCGGTTACCTCAGCGATGGTCCTTGGCGGTTTTTCCGGGTCAAGTCCGGCTTCCCTGAACATTTCCTTGTTGTAGATGAGCACTTCGACCCAGTCGGTGCAGGGCAGACCATAGGTCTTGCCGCCGACCATCATGGCGCGGTTGGTCCAGGGCTGGAAGTACACGTCCATGTTGAACTTCTTGGCCTTGAGCTGGCTGTCGAGGGCGGTGTACATGCCGTTGGCGACAAACTGCGGATAGTTCTGGTTGTCTCCCACCGAAACGATGGCAGGGGGGTTGCCGGCACGGACTGCGGCGACGACCTTCTTGTCCAGATCGGGCATACCTGTGTATTTCACCTGGACATTGGGGTGGGTCGCGTTCCAGCGTGCTACCGCGTTTTCCGTACCCTTGGCCTCAAAACCGGTGAACTCTCCCCACCACTCGATCGTGATCGGAGCGGCTATAGCTTGCAGACCGCTGCCGAGCATCGCGAGCGCAACGAGACCGACCAATAGACCTCTTCTTCTCATTGGACCCTCCTTGGGCACTTCAAAGATTCGGGCAAAGACTAGCATGAACTTCCATATTGTCAATATAGAAACTTATATTCTGCATACTTTGCTAGTAAGAAGACCTTACATTACTCGACTCAAAAACTGCATCCCAAAGCTGCGCCAAGTATTTATCAACTCTAATTTATTTTAATATATAGAGTTAAAACGAAGAGCTCACTTTGCGAATTATCCTTGTGGCATTGGAGCTGCCATGCTACAACTACCTAGCATTTGCTTGCTAATGTAAGGTCAAAGTTCCGATGTGGGAGGAGCGTGGATGGATTATTTCATGGGTATCGACCTCGGCACCTCGACCGTGAAGGTAATCGTCATGGATGAAGTTGCTCGAACGCTTACCCTACAATCCAAGTCCTATCCGACTCGACACCCATTCCCCGGCCATGCCGAGCAAGATCCTGGGGACTGGTGGGAGGCAACCGCGAGTTGTATCCGCCAGGCGATGGCCGAGGATTTTCTCGAGGGGAAGGGCATCCGCTCCATCGGCCTGTCTGGGCAGATGCACGGACTCGTGCTGCTCGACAAGGAAATGAAGCCGATCCGAAATGCGATCATCTGGCCTGATCGACGAAGCACGGCCCTTTGCCGCCAACGCAGCGAATCAAGCCGGATGGCAGGTTTCCGGCAGATGACGGGCTTGCCCCTGGCCACAGGCTTCCTGGCTCCCTCGCTCGAATGGGTCAGGGAAAACGAACCTACCATCTATGGCAAGGCGTCATGCTTCATGCTTCCCAAGGACTATATCCGCTTCCGTCTTACTGGGCTGATCGCCACAGATCCGACAGACGCAAGTGGAACCTACCTCTTTGACCTGGGAACCGGTTCCTGGGCCGGCGGGCTCTTTGAGGAATTCGGCCTTTCGACCTCCCTCGCGCCAGAGATCATGGAAACCATGTCCATGGCCGGGAGCGTCAGCCAAAGCGCATCGGCCGCGACAGGCTTGCGTGCCGGCACCCCCGTGATCGTGGGCGGCTCCGACCAGTCCATGGCTGCCCTTGCCCTCGGGGCGAGCCGCCCAGGGGTGATCGCTGCAGCCATAAGCACCGGAGGAACCCTGATCACGACTGTCAGAGCCCCCCTGCACGACCCACGCCTCCACACACTCAGGCACGTCTATCCCGATAGCTGGTTGATGATGGGAGCGACCCTCTCCGCCGCAGCGGCCTTGGCCTGGTTCAACGAGCGGATACTGGGAAAGCCGGATGGCAATGATAGATGGATGCCAGGAAGCGCGGTCGAAGAGCTTTCAGTCCTGGCCGGAAGCATTCCTGCCGGCTCGGAAAGCCTGGTATTCCTGCCCTATCTCAGCGGCGAGCGGACTCCGCACATGAACGCCAACGCAAAGGGCTGCTTCATCGGCCTTACCACGGCCCACAGTCGGGCCCACATGGCGCGCGCCATCATGGAGGGCGTAGCCTTTGCTCTCTGCGATTCCCTGGACATCTTCCGCGAGCTCGGGCTGCCTGCCGACGAAATCCTTTGCTGTGGCGGCGGAGCGAAGAGCGAGGTCTGGCGACAGATTCTCTGTGATGTCTTCGATGAGGGGATAGCATGGGAAAAATCCTCCGAACAGTCGGCCATCGGCGCAGCCCTCGCGGGAGCCGAGGTCCTGGGCCTCAGGCTCCGCAGCGGTGGAGGCGGAGGATCGCCGGAAGAAAAATCGCTGCCCCGTCCGGAGAACAGGGATCTGTACCGCTCGCGGAAGGGCACCTTCCGGAAAATCTATGTACAGTTGGGCGGTATTTTCGAGGAGCTCTCCGAGTTCCGGCCCTGAGTCCTTGCACGAGGGAACCGGCCACCCTGGGGTCAGCCACCCTCCCTTTCGATGCGGAATATCTTCCAGCCCTGCCCGACATGCCTGAGCTGGAGCCTGTCATGCCGGGTTGCCGAGATCGGGGCCGGGGGTGAACCCTCGCCCATGGTCCAGATCCGATAGCGGGCTTCGACGAGAGCTTCGCTCGGCGACACCGTCCCGGGCTCGCCAAGCACAAGGTCAGTGATGCCATGAACTACCTTCCCCTCAGGAAGGCTCGGCGACCCAGCCTTCAGCCACTCCCCGGCGAGAATCATGGGATCCTCGCCTTCCATCGCCATCCGGGCCCGGCCCAGCACCGTGAGCCCAGCGAGGTAGCGTGAATCCTTGTCGCGCGCCTGGCCGGAACTGGCCGCCTCAAGGAGATCCGGATCCAGGGCGTCGAGGGCACGGTAGTAGGCTGCCGAGACATCCCGGGGTGGGAGGGCGGAAAGGTCCGGGAGGGCCGCGGCACGGGCTGACATGTTTGCGACGACGAGAATAGTAACCATTAATCCTACCAAAGCCGCTGCAAGCGCGCCTTTGTTGAGCCCCAGGAAGCGCCGCGCCGCCTCTGTCCTGTGCGCCCGGGACTCGAAGGACCTCCGCCGGCGCTCCACAGCTGCTGCCTCCCTTTCCGGAAGCGGCCGGACCGGACCCGCGATCCTGGCAGCGGACAGGGCTGCGACCCAGTCGGCCGGCCCTGTCCCGCGCGGATCGGCGAGCACGCGATCGACCAGGGCGGACAGGCCCGGATCGAGGGAAGGCGCGGCGAGGGACAGTGGGAGGAATCCCCTTCCAGATGCCCTATCCGCCTTCGACGCTGCGATGTCCCCAAAGGCTTCATGGCCACGGGCAAGCCGGTAGACGGCGAGGGCGAGAAGGCGGGAGGCTCCGGCCGCGGCATCCTCCTGAACTGAGTTGAAAACCGGCACCGATCCTTCCTCGAAACTTGTCGGAGCTGATGCGGAAACAGCCTTGGAAACAAGATAGGGCGGAAGGACAAGGACAGCCTGCGACGCAGACACGAGGATGCCGGCAGAAATCAGCGGAGAGGGGAGGCTCCTGGCTCCAAGCATCGAAAGCAAGGCCTTGGCCACCGCCTCGAGGAGGGCCAGGGAGGAAGCGATATCGGGGCAGGCGGCGAGGGCAGAGTCGAGGTCGCTGCCATCGAAGTCGGCGCCAACGAGGAGGAGCTCATCCCCCTCCTCGCTGGATCCTGAAACGCTCCATACGGACAATTGGTCTTTGCCATCGAAGTGGAGCCCATCCCCTATGCCCATCCTGAGCGCGAGGCCCGCAGCCCTCATGCTTTTTTTTGGCACGCGGATGCACAGCCCCTCGGTAGAACGCGTATAAACGGGAATCACGGTGGACAGACCATGGGCAAACCCGGACTCACCCCGCCCTCACCAGGAGCGCTGCGCCCTTGAGGCGAGCGAGCATCCGGGCGGCCATGCTCCCCTCCCAGATGGAGCCAAAACCGATGCGGCCGTGGGTAGACAGCACTATGAGATCTTCCGAACGCCCACCCTGCCGCCTGGCCAGCGCGCTGTCGGGCCTGCCCCGGAGGATATCCGTGCGCACCCTGAGACCCTCAAGCTCGGTCGAAGCGGCAAGGCCCTGGAGCCAGATGGCCGACTCGGCTACCGCTGCCTCCAGGGCGAGGGCCATGGAGGATGGCATCGAGCGTGCGATGGCCTTGTTGTCCCCCGTCAGGCTGGCTTTGGTGTCCACAACCAGGAGCAGTTCGACATCGAGGCCCAGCGAGCGCGCCAAAGCAGCGAGCCAGGCCAGGGGCGGCCTGTGCACCTCGCTGCCGTCCGTCGTAACTATGAGATTTTTCCAACACATCGGGTCTATCCCCGCACCGGCGGGGACGGTGAGCACGGGAACCCCGCCGAAGGACAGGGCGCGCTGCGCGGCATTTCCCTTGAAAATTCGGCCGAAGCGATGAACACCGTGGGTCGCGATGACGACGAGGTCGGAAAGAAGCTCTTCGGCGTGCTCACCGATGGACTTGCCCGCGTCCTGGATGCCTTCTTCGTGCACGTGCACTTCCACGGGGGTGGGCGCAAGTCCGCGGGCGAGGGCCCCGAGGTAGTCCCGTGCCTCTGACACCGATCCCAGGTGCCGCTGGCCATGCACTTCGCCCGGGGGAGAAGCCTCCAGCACATGCAGGAGTACGAGTCCGGCTCCGGTAGCTCCTGCCAGCCGGCGCGCAACCGGAAGGGAGGCTTCTGCCAGGGACGATCCGTCGAGCGGGACGAGAATCCTATGCATTGGTGCCTCCCGCGAAAAGCTGGACGATCAGGAAGACGTTGAGCGAAACGATGACGGCGGCCACGAGGATGGCAGCCGCGGTCACCGTCCGGCTGTTGGCGAAGACGCCCATGCGGCGGCGCGAGGCGGTGAAGACGACCAGGGGTATGACAGCGAAGGGAAGCCCGAAGGACAACAGGACCTGGCTGGCGACAAGGGTATTCGTCGGGTCAAGCCCGAGGGCAATGATGACCAGGGAGGGCAGCACTGTGACAATCCTCCGGAGCCAGACGGGCACCTGGCGCCTGAGGAAACCCTGCATGATGATCTGGCCCGCACTCGTGCCGACCGTCGACGAGGCCAGCCCCGAGGCGAGGAGGGAAAGCCCGAAGACCACGCTCGCGGCCTTGCCCAGGAGTGGCTCGAGGGTCTTCCCGGCATCCTCGATGCTGGCGACGCCGGAGTTCCCGCCCTGGTGGAAGGCCGCCGCGGCCATTATGAGCATTGCCGCGTTGACGAGGCTCGCGATGCCCATGGCCATGACCACGTCGATGCGTTCGAAGCGGAGGAGCCGCCTCACGTGCGACTCCTCGCTCACCCGTACGCGGCCCTGGGTGAGGGCGGAGTGGAGGAAGATCGCGTGGGGCATCACCGTCGCGCCGAGGATTCCCGCGGCGAGGACGAGGCTCGGGGCGCCCTCGAAGCGCGGGGGCAGGAAGGAAAGGCCTATTGCAGACCAATCTGGATGACCCACGGCCAGCTCGAAGACAT
>JBAXTA010000087.1:0-14108 GCA_037130415.1 Spirochaetota bacterium | reverse complement strand
GCCCGAGGATCGTGGGCACAGCAACGAAGCAGGTGACAAGACCGCCTCTAGCCACACAGAGCCCGCTGCTCGCAGCGATGACGCCCACGGTGCCAAGGCTGGAGCATCAGATGAGCATGGAACAACCGCCGCTCCGGCCGCTGCTCCGGCCACCGCGCCCGAGGATCGTGGGCACAGCAACGAAGCAGGTGACAAGACCGCCTCTAGCCACGCAGAGCCATCTGCTCGCAGCGACAATGCTCCCAGTGCCAAAGCGGGAGCGTCAGATGAACACGGAACAACCGCCACACCGGCCGCTGCTCCGGCCGTCGCACATGAGGATCGCGGGCACGGCAACGACCCAGGCAAGGTGGATTCAGATAACCCAGCCACCCTCAGGAAAAGCGGCAGCGAAGCAGGAGACAAGACCGCCTCTGGCCACACAGAGCCCGCTGCTCGCAGCGACGACGCCCACGGTGCCAAGGCTGGAGCATCAGATGATCACGGGACAACCGCCGCTCCGGCTGCAGTGGCTCCTCACGGCAACGACTCCCACGCGGCCGCGATCCCCGCTTCACCGGCAAGTGATGCGCACGCTTCCGTCACGCAAGCCACTCCTATGGCATCGTCGGCCGATTCGCACGCAGCAGCCACTCCCGCGTCACCGGCCAGCGACTCACACGCAGCTGCTGTGCCAGCCGCAGCTGCCCCGCATGGCTACGACGCTTCTACAGCAGCTACTCCTGCCGTGCCGGCCAGCCCAGCTGCCGCAGATTCCCATGCAAGCGCCATTCCTGCCCAGCCTGCCAGCATATCGCAAAGCAGCACGGTACCTGCTGCTGCCGATACTTCCCATGCAGCTTCAACGCATACCAGCGCCACACCCGCAGATGCTCATGCAGTCGCCGCATCGGCGACCGCGCCAGCAGCAACCGTCGTCAATCCCTTTGATGCTCCCGTTGCACCGATGCACTCGGGTTCGGACTGGACTTCGATGGTAGACACCGGTTCAACACTCCATGCAACCGGAGCTTCAACCCAGACATGGACCGACGCACTAGCCTCGCCAGCGTCGATGACGACCCCTGCCGTCGCGACATCAACCGAACACGGCAATGCTGCAAGTAAAAGCCATGCTGCAGATCACGCCGTCGATACCAAGGGCCATCATTGATTGCTTGCCTAGGGAGCTTGCGATTCCCCGGACTCGCGGAGTTTATCCCGGTTCTGAGCAATATTGTTGTAGCAGGCTAGCCAATAGGAAAACGATTGGAAAAATCCTAGCCGTCAGCCTGTCCTGCGACCTGGAGTGTGGCTTGGGCATTCCCTCAGACGCGATCTTGATGATTTGGTACAGGTCCGAAGTCAGGACTGCAAGGGGCAAATGCTGCATATTCCCCTACGTATATATTGGAATGTATACATATATATAGATATTTGACAATGTTTTTGCCCTGCACGAAGGTAAAGAATATATCCTTCCCCAATGTTCGATCGGGGGAAGGAGAGTCATTGCGCGTGCAAGGGAGGAAATGAATGAAGAAGGTGAATCAGCTCTTGTTGTTGGTTATCCTGGCCCTTCTGGCGATAGCCTGCGCCAACCCAACAAGCAGTACGACCACCAATGGCACGACTGTTGTTTTCTCCTCCGAGGGTAGTTCCGACTCCCCCCTATCGTTGACACTTGGCACTGCGCGCGCAGGCAAGGTAAAGGCCAACGATGTTTCGTATTACTCCTTCGTGGCAACGACCAGCGGATCATATGCCATTACTGTTGGTTCGATCACGGGAAGCACCAGCTTGGCATACACGCTGTATTCCGCAGCCAATTTTACGAGCGCTGTGGATAGTACGTTCGCGAGTACCGGATGGTCGACGATAAGCCTGACCGCGGGTTCGACCTATTACCTCAAGGTTTTCGAGTTCAGCAACACCAATGCGACCTTCTCCATGTCGATCGCGGCTCCTGCACCGTCAGTCACCGATGGCAGCCTGTCTACTCCCCTTGCCTTGACCTTGGGGACGCAATACTCGGGAAAGGTCAATGGTGCCGCGTACTACAAATTCACGACGACGACAGCAGCTAAATATACCGTGACTTTGAGCTCAATCAGTCCTGTGAAGGTCCTCACCTACTCGATATATTCCGCGTCCGATTACCTCTTCGCGAACTGGGTTTCTTCAGGCAGTACCCTGACCGCGAATACAACCTACTACCTCAAGGTTTCCGAGATCCTCAATACGGATACGACCTTTACCATCCTTATCACCGCTCCGGTTACCGACGGGACTGCTGCAGCGCCTGTGACGCTTACTGTCGGTACCGCCTATTCAGGCAAGGCCAATGATGTCGCCTTCTATAAATTCACCGCCACAACCTCGGGAGCCTATAGCATCACGATCTCTCAAGTCTCCCCAACCCCGACTGCCGCCCTGGGTTGGACCATCTATACGGCTTCGAATTTCACATCAAACATCGCCTCATCGACGGGTTCGGCGGCGAACCTGACTGCCGGAACCACTTACTATCTCAAGGTCTACGAATGGAGCTATATAAACGAGAGTTTTCAGCTACTCGTTTCCACTCCTTAGGGTTTCTGTCTGACTACAAGGGCAGGTTGCAAGGGCAACCTGCCCTTGTTTTTTTGTGCGCCCGGCAGGGCGCACCTACTAGCGGGTGAAAGTCCCGTACGGACCCGGTAAGGGGAACCGTTAGCCGAACGCCAAGGGTGTCCATCGCGAGGTGGAATCTGAAGGAAGGTGAAGGCAAAGCGCTGGCCCGACGTACAGAAACCACATGAGGCAGGGAGGGAGGATGAGAAGGCAAATATCTTCAAAGTCCAATACTTACACGGAACCTCTTCTTGTATATGTGGCGGGCATAAGCGTGAAGGTAGGGGCGCATTACCCGGGGAGGTCTGATCGTTTGCCATTGAGGCTATCCGCGTCGAGAGGCGAGGAAACGAACGGTCAGAAGTCAGCAGAGGTCATAGTAGGGCGTCCGACCACGCCCGAAGGACCGAATCCAGAAGAACGGCGAGTCAGCCGGACCTTCATGAGACCCAAGGAACACAGACACGGTGGGATCGCCCGGATACGGGGACGAGACCGGCGTGCGCGGAGGATAGGGACGGAATCCCGACAGCAGGCGCATGGGTGGAGGGCTCGATGACGGGAACGGAAACGACGAACCCCGAAACGACGGAGTTGATCGAGCGTCTGGTCGAACGCGGTAACATGCTCGAGGCATATGCGCGGGTGGTGGGGAACAGGGGAGCGGCGGGAGTCGACAAGATGACCGTCACGGACCTGAAGCCCTGGCTGCAAGCGCACTGGCTCGAGGTCAAGGAAAGGCTGCTGGCGGGGACATACCAACCCGAGGTGGTGAGAGGCGTCGAGATTCCCAAACCAAACGGTGGGAAGCGGCAACTCGGCATACCGACGGTCGTGGACCGGCTCATCCAGCAGGCGCTTCATCAGGTACTGAGCCCGATGTTCGAGCCCGAGTTCTCACCCAACAGCTACGGATTCCGACCCGGACGGGGAGCGCACGACGCGATCCATACTGACCTTCGGTCAGTGAGGCCAAGGAATACCAGCTTGCGGGAAAACGGTGGGTTGTAGACATTGATTTGGCGAAATTCTTCGATGAGGTGAATCATGATCTCCTTATGGCGAGGATCGCGAAGAGGGTGCGGGACAAGAGGGTCCTGCGCCTGATCCGGCGATACCTGCAGGCGGGGATCATGAAGGACGGCGTGGTGTGGGACCGGGACAAGGGGACGCCGCAGGGCGGGCCGCTGTCGCCGCTGTTGTCCAACATCATGCTCGACGTGATGGACAAGGAGCTGGAGAAACGCGGACTGTCGTTCTGTCGCTACGCCGATGATTGCAATATCTACGTGGCGAGCCAACGGGCAGGAGAGCGGGTGATGGCGTCGATCTCGCGGTACATCGAGGGGAAACTCAAACTCAAGGTGAACCGGGAGAAAAGCGCGGTGGCCCGGCCGTGGGAGCGCAAGTTCCTCGGCTATTCCTTCACCAATCAACGACAGACGAGGATTCGGGTGGCGGAGGCATCGATCGACCGACTCAAGGCCAAGGTCAAGGCCCTCTATCGGGGTGCGCAAGGCCGGAACCTCGGACGATTCGTCAACGAGACCCTGAATCCCCTCATCCGAGGATGGATCCAGTATTACTCCCTCGCGGAGACGAAGCGATTCGCTGAAGAGCTGGACGGGTGGATTCGCAGGAAACTGCGGTGCATCCTCTGGCGGCAATGGAAGAGGCCATGGACGCGCTTCAAGAAGTTGATGGGACGGGGCTTGCCGGAAGAAACGGCCGTCCGCTCCGCCTTCAACCAGCGTGGCCCGTGGTGGAATGCCGGCGCCCAGCACATGAGCTTCGCGTTCCCCAAGAAATACTTTGACAGCGTGGGACTCGTTTCGATGATCGATCGACTATGCTTGTGCAGGTAGTATTCTGGAAACCGCCGTATACGGAACCGTACGTACGGTGGTGTGAGAGGACGGGGGGCGTGAGCCCCCCTCCTACTCGATAAAAAGATTCGGACAGGTCATCCGAATCCACAAATTGACACAACAACACAATGTGTAAAAGTAATGCCGCGAGAAAGGCAATTGAGTTGAATATAGAAAGAGCTGGAGTGGGGCCTGATCCCAGAGGAAAGGAAAAAAATATCTTGACAAAGAGAAAAATGTATCGATATACAATGGCCGATATGGTGCTACTGAAAGAACGAGTAGCCGATCAGCATTGCTTTTGTTGTATTGAATCTAGCCTTTCATGAATTCGATCGTGAAAAGAGAACGGAGTAGTTTATATGATAGCAGCTGACTCCTCCTCCAATGTGGCGAAAGCTGATAGGTGCCGAGATCAATCACAAGTTCTCAGTCGCATCAGCGGGTCTTCTTTTTTGACAAGCTTGGGGTTCGCCCTGAAGCCTTTCCCAAAGGTGACATCATCCGCTGGTTGGACTTTCTCCTCCGCCTCGCGTAATGTCGCCTTGCGGGAAGGCCTGGTTCTGCTTCTGGGATCCGGCGGTGACCCAGGTTGATCTGCACGGCGTCTTTGAGTCCCCCTCGCGTACCCTAGCCTTGATCCAGGGGCTTTTGGAGGAAAAGATCATGGATCGCCTCGACGAACTCAAGGTCCGTGAGAGGATGTTCGACAACGCTGAACTCAAGCTCGGAGGCTTCTATTCGGGTTCTCGCACTGAGCAGCGTGGTCTCTTTAAATCGTCAGGTGAAGGCTGGAGAATCCCTCAACGGGCTTCTTTCGTTTCCTTCAGATCCCAGTCAGACCTCAGCCTTCATCTATTCCGTTGATCCCTTTGTCGATGCAACACCTTCACCTGCACGATGCAGCAAGATCCTTGCTCCTGGTCTCATGATATTCCCAAGGGACCATTCGCCGATACGTGCCCCGACCGCATAGTGAAGGTTGGCATCCTTCGGCCATCTGTCGAATACAAAATGGGCATGGGCATTCAGCCATCGCAGATCGGCTCGGCAAAGCTCAATGAGGACTTTCTCCGCGCCCACGAAATCGCCGACGGACTTGAGCCAAGTGACGACATCTCCCGGAACCCTGCCGAAGCGCGTTCTTGAACGAAGAATGGTCCGCTGATCGCTCCCGAGAACGCGACAATGGATAGTCTTCCCTTCGATAGCGAGGTTCGCGAGGTCTACTGATTCCGAAAGAGCGCTTGGCTGGTTCATCGTCCTTCCCCCTTGCCTTCATTCCCTGGTCGAGGTATCCAGCGCGCCCGGGCCCCTTCGATGAACGAAGGCTCCTCGGCGGGCTTTACGCCAGCCACCAAATCTTCAAAGGCAGCCATGAATGACTTCTTGCGCCCATGATCGGCCCGAACTTGATCCACGAGCTTTTCCCATTCCTCATGTAGCCCAGCCTTGGCATAGCAGCCTTTGGCCCGCTCTAAATCGCCCAGCGCTGCGTCATAGTACTTACTTTTCCGGGCATTGATTATGCGTAGCCCCTGAGCCCGCCACAGGCGCGCTGCGATCCCCGGATGGGATTTTGCAAGCTTTTCTGCCGCCGGCTCTGAATAGACATGGCTAAGCCCCTCGAGTTCAGCATCGGCCATGTGGGTTAGCATCTCAGCGAGCCGACCGGTCTCTTTCATGACAAGCAGCAATTCGATAACGGAACCCGGATCGCCGGTAACCGACCCTGTCGCCCCTTCCATCGCGTTCGCATGCCAGACCTTAATCTGTCCTTTGGGGACAGCATTCATCAGGTCCTCATAGCTGAAACGGTTGGGATGGGTATAGTATTCGCCCCAGCGCGCCTCGAGCAATTCGTCCCCCCGCCCAAGTTTTGCAAGTAAATGGTACTTCATTTCATGAAGGTCCTGCGTTGCCGAATTGTATTCATCCTTGTCAGCGATGGCGATACCCCGTTCAACCCAGGCCAGGGCCTCTTCGCCTTTTCCACGCCTCTTGACCAGGCTCGCGATCGTCAGGCAGTCCTTGGGAGTTGTTCCGCTTTCCTCGGCCAGGGCGAGATAAGCCGCCAGGTTGTTTCGCGCGAAATGGATGTCGCGAAGCGACTGCCCCCAACGTCGCCGAAGATACTCTGGGTTGCCTGCAGCGTCGAAACGCTCGCGGACCCCTCTGATGAAGGCCGCCAGTCCATCCTTGTCGAAGGCTTTAACTACATCCATTTCGATTTCATCGGTCAAGCCATGGCCGTCCCTGTCAATCCAGGAAAGCAGGGCAAGTACGGTTTCAACAGCGTCCATTCCAGCCGCCTGTCTGGCTCCGATCCACGCACAAAACAGCCCCACGACGAATTGGCCGAAATCACCATCTGACTCTTCGAACTCTTCCGCCTTCTCATAGCATCCGGCAAGGAAGGTCTCATAAAGACCAACAGCGGTAACCGGGTCTTTTTTTGCGAGGGTTGAGAGCTTTTCCTCGACCCGCTCGAGTTCTTCGACGAACTCATAACACTCGGAAAACGAAATCATTTGCCCCGGCATCAATCCGTTCTCGATCTCGTCTTCAAGAGGATGGCGCGAGCTGGTTTTTCTTTTCGCCATGTGCTTAGCCCATCCCTATGGCCACGACAACCGCATCGCTCGGCGCTATAAGAACAAGTGAAACGAACCAGGCCAGTGTGGCTTTCATGGTGAACTCCCGCAGCGTTTGATGAGCTGAGTATACCCTCGTCTGGAAAGATGGCAAGCGGCGGTCGCCACGGCCTTGACGAACCTGAGGGTTCGTCAGTCTTTAGCCTTGGGATGTTCCCAACAGGAAGTCGATGAGGTTCCTATGCATGATGCCGCCGCGATTGATGGACTGGAACTCGTCGAGGCTCAGGACGAGCTTGGGGTGGTTGTCAGGGATTCTTTCGAGTACCGAGAATTCGCGATCGATGGTTTCCTGGCTGGGCAATTGCAGGGCAACCTGGATGTAGAGCTTTTCGCGGTTGTTCTGGGCGATGGAATCCACTTTCCGCTCGTCCCACTTCCCTGTCGATACGGCGTAGCCCCGGTGGAGAAGTTCGAGGTAGACAAGGTTTTCGAGGATGCCGGCCAGGTCGCCGTCTCTATAGCCGAGGAATCCATGGCGGAGGCCGATGTCTCCCATGTAGTACTTTTCGTATAACTCGAGTTGCCGTGGGCCCTTGATGTCCCATCGGGAGACTTTTCTGACTAAAAAAGCCTCCTGCAAGAAACCAAGGTAATTGATGACTTTGTCGACTCCGGCATTCATCTTCTGGTTCCTGAGCCAATCGGAGACTCGCTTGCTGGACGTTATGTTGCCGCAATTGTCAAAGACGAAGCGGATGATCAGATCCAGTTGTCCGGGATCCTTGACTGCGTGACGGCCAATCACGTCCTTGAGCACAATGGTGCTGTAGAGTGCTTTGAGATACTGGAACACCTGGTCATCCCACAGCTCCAGCTGATGCAAGCCGGGGAGTCCGCCATACTTGAGATACAGCCTGAACTCTGCTTCCCTCTCCCCTGCCTGTATGCCCCTGAACAGGAGAAACTCCGCAAAACTGAGGGGATATGCAGGGAATTCGATGTGCCGACCAGCGATCAGGGTGGCGAGTTCGGATGCCAATAGATGGGCGTTGGAGCCGGTGATCGTCACATCCGCCAGGTCATCGGCCAAAATGGAACTGACAACCCGCTCCCACTGTGGTATTTCCTGGATTTCATCAATGAAGACATACCGTGGCTTGGGCACACCCTTAAACGCAGTCTTGATGGTCTGGTACAGGTCTGCATAGTTTTTTACGTGGTCCCATTCGAGGGATTCCTTGTTGATGTACAGGAGGGCAGGCGCCGGCACTCCCCGTCCCTCCAGGTGCTGGATCAGCAGTCGCACGATGCTGCTTTTGCCAACTCGGCGCATGCCTGTGATCACTTTGATGACCGGCTTGTAGATAGGGGATAATCCTGGCGATGTAGGAGTCTCTTGGAACCATCTGCCATCCCTTTCCAGGAAAAACATTCTCGCGCATCGAAATCTATCAGATAATACCATAAAACATTTCGATTCGAAAGAAACTTTTGAACCCGGGGTCTGACCCAAGGGTTCGACAACCTTGATTCGGGGGTCGATCCCAAGGGCTCGGCAGGTCAAGCCTGAAGACGCTGATGGGGACCGAACCTCAGAACCAGCAAGAAATTCTGGCGGGGTCAGATCCCGTGGGTTCATCAGCCGCCAAGCTGCGTCGCGTCCGTCTGCTTGTCAGGCGACATCAGGAAAGTTATGTTGATAGCATGCTAGCTGGCCGAAAGGAGATCCCATGACGGTCAAATATGTGCATTGGCAGGACGATAGCCTCTTCCTCGGCTATCTGCAGGACTTCCCAGACTTTGTGACTCAGGGCGAAACCGAAGCGGAACTTCGCGAAAATCTGATCGACATTTACCTAGACATCACTGGAGGTCTCGTTCAGAACGTTCGAAGGGTCGATGAGCTTGTCGTGCCCGCATGAAACGAGCGGACCTGCTCTGAAAGCTCTCCGATCTAGGAGTTGTCGTGGTGCGCCATGGAGGCAAGCACGATTGGTATGAGAATCCCGAAACGGGAATTCAGCAGCCAATTCCTAGACATAGACAAAATCAGTGAATTCCTGGCAAAGAGCATCCTGAAAAAGCTCGGATCATCGCCTTGAGACAAAGTCAAACCCTGGATTGACCCATTACGGGCTCTACGATACCGTTCTGGCAAAGGACTGATAGAGCTACAAGGCTGAACGAGAGCGACTCCTCCTGGCGGCATTGTTATCATGGCACTGTTTTACTAGGGACTTGGCAAATGATAGCCTAGGTAGATATGCGATTACGTATCAATTCAGGAATTGGGAAACGCTGGCGGCGGATTACAATGCGATGAAGGACGAAGCGGGTAGAAGGCGATGATGCTGAGTGGATTTACTGTATCTAATACTCTGGACAATTGTTATTTTGTCGATAATGTTAGCCGAGGAGGATGAAAATTGGCCAATGAAACGCTAGATTTCTGGAGTCCTCGATTCGTCGGTCAACGTTTCGATGACCATGCGATGCCTTTGGAGCTTCTTCGGGACCTTGCAGTCCTGGAGGAAATGGTCATTGAGACTGCCAAATGGCTCTATCTTTCCGAGAACGATGGACGAAAGCGTACTCCTAAGGGTTTCACCGATGCAATCTCGATAAAAATATCAGGAATTGGCGAGGGGAGCTCAGTATCTCGACTAGTTCTTTCGTTTGCGCTTGGAACCTCCCACTTCGCCCCTCCAAGCAAAGATTTCTTTGAGAGGGCACGGGATAGTATAACTAATGCCGTCGAAGCGGCTGAAACTGGAACTAGGATTACGGATTACCTTCCAGAGAGTTTATTAGGATACTTCGATCGAATTGGAAGAGGACTCCGAGACAATGAGTACATCGAGTTCCGTCCAGAACGTCCTGATAGTCCTGCTCGGCTAACCAAAGAAACTCGACGAAGACTCCTCTTTGAATCGTCGACTACAAAGGAATTTGCCGAGGACAGTTTGGTACGGGGTATGGTTTCTGAGATCGATCAAGAAAAAGGAAGCTTTTTCTTAACCGTGAATGGAGGTCGAAGAATTTTGGCGCCATTAGTACCCCAACACTACAAAGCGCTTATTGATGCGACCGTCGGTTATAAAAATGGGCAGAAAATCCTACTCGAAGGAGTCGGTAAAAAGAATCGATCCGGGACTCTCCTTTCGATGGAGTCTGTTGAACATGTCACGCTTCTTGACCCCTTTGACATCGATACCCGTTTAGAAGAGCTTGCGGACTTGAAGGATGGATGGCTAGATGGGGCCGGTCGAGGGTTCGACTCAAGCACACTAATCGAACTTGGCCGATATTTCGCTTCTTCATATGGCGAGGATTTGGCACTTCCGCGACTTTACCCGACACTCGAAGGACGAATACGGGCAGAATGGTCCTCAGCTATCTGGGAAGTCTCACTTGAAATTGACCCAACCAACCTACAGGCTGAATACCAAGCCTTGCGAATAGCGGACGAGTTTACAGATGATCGTTCCCTCAATCTCGCCACTCCCGAGGGATGGTCAACCCTCAATTCATTAATTAGCAACGCAACGACAGAGCCAGTATGACCCAAACAACTGTCTTGCTCAGGCAAATTCACCCAAGCTTCATACAAGAAGGTAAGGCGACATCGCAGGCTTTTAAACCGACTATGAAAGACGAGAATCTGCTGTCCACTTACGATGGGGACCGCATCTCCCCTGAGGCTTCCCACTTTCACTACACGGAAACACTCCGCTGCAAGTCGGCAGGGGTGCTTGGCATTACAAAAGGCGAATGTGAAAACGTGGCACTCAAGGTAATTTCCGATGGTGATCCATTCCCCGAACATGTATCTATTGACTATTCGGGGTTAGAGAAAACTGCCATAGAAAAAATTGGAAAGCTGTTAAAGCGTAGGGCCGAGGATCGAGGATGGCTCTATCGTTCAGCATAGTCCATGAATCGATTGTAATCATTTCCTAATCTGCGCTCGCAAGCACTCATCGTAAGGACATCAGGATTGTCGCTCGCCGCTGCCTGCGCCAACTTGTCGCGTTCCGCCCGCCGTGCAGCGGCAAGATTGGACAAATCACTCTGCGTTTTGAGGCTCGCCTCCTGGGATGCTGCCTTTTCAGTAGCCAGCTTGGCTGCCACCTCGGCAGTGGCCTGCTGTTTGGCAGCCGTTGCGGCGAGGTTCTGGGCTTCCAGGGCCTTGGCTTGCTGCAAGGCCTGCTGGCGCTGCTGCTCCACCTGGAGTTTTTGCTTAGCCTGGGCATCCCCCGAGGAGGCGATGCGCTTTTGTAAGTCGGCGAGGGCTGTGTCGAGGCTGGCCAGCTCGGACTTGGACTTGTCGAGGGCGGCCTGGGCGCGGGCGGCCGCGAGGGTGGGATCGACAAAGTAGAAGGGTTCCTTCATACCGTCATCAACCCTTGGATTCTGCTTGTTCCCGGTGGCCGCAGCAACCTCGGCCTTGACGTTCCTCATCATGATATTCAGCTCTAGTTCCGGCTGGGTGAGCTGCTTTATGACTGCGCCGGAGAAGACGCCATTACGTCCGCTCCCGTCCTGGGCCACATCCCCCGGACTTGTTGCGTAGGCAATAAGGGAGTTCTGCGTCTTGGGCGAGGCAACGACCGCGAGGCCCCGTGTGCCCGAGCGCGACGCGCCGGGAAAGGGGTTGTCCCGGCAGGAATCAAGGAATACGAGGACAGTGCGAACCCCCGTCGCCTCCATCTTGCCGACGACCGTGTCCACCGAGACTGCCTTCGACTTTACCGAGGCCGCGTCGTCAATGCGCGGGCTCACCGGGATCAGCCAGTTCATCCCGTCGATCGCCACACCGTGTCCTGCGTAATAGAAAAGCCCCGTGTCCGCGCCTTTCAGCTTGGCTGCAAAGTCGTTCACGGCCTTGTCCATTGCTGCAAGGCTGGCGTCCTTCACGAGGCTCACATCGAAGCCGCTCTCCCTCAGCGCCGCGGCCACATCCTCCGCATCGTTGGGCGGGTTCTTGAGGGCGTTGGACTGGTAGGCGCCGTTGCCGATGACCAGGGCCACTCGGGTGGCGGCGGAATTTGCTGCAGGGGTTTGGGCGGCCGCTGAGGCCACGAACGCGAACAGGGCCAGAACGAGTGAAACGAACCGGGCTATTGTTGCTTTCATGATGAACTCCTGCACCTGCAGGCTTTTGATAAGGTGAGTATACCCTCGCCTGGACCGATGGCAAGACTGGAGGAGTCGCTCCTGCAAGCCGATCCTGAGGCTCACCTGGCGCGGACCGTCGCCACCTCCGTCGGAGCACGACAACGATCCAGTGCGAATACGAGGTAGCCGCTGGGGCTTCGGCTTTTCATGCACAGTCAGTTGAGTCGGCAACAGCGGCGAGAGCTGCAGCTTCCACCAGATCTTCCAGATTCCCGGCGTTCCTCCCGCCTCGACGCTCGCCCCCGTATCGCCTAGGATGGCGCCGGAGGAATCCATGACTGAAACTGCTGACCTCGCATCCCTCGAACCCCGCGAGGTTTGGGAGCTGTTTTTCCAGATCTGCTCCATCCCCCATTCCTCCCACCATGAAGAGGCCCTCGCTGCCTGGGCCCTGGAGAGGGCGCGGGGCCGGGGTTTGGCCGCGAGCCGAGATGCGGCGGGTAACGTGATCATCCGGAAGCCAGCGCGACCGGGCCGGGAGGGGGCGCCGGGCGTCATCATCCAGGCTCACCTCGATATGGTCCCGCAGAAAAATTCAGGCAGCGTCCACGATTTCGGGAAGGACCCTATCCGGCCTCGAATCGATCCCGCCGACCCCGCCTGGCTCTGCGCCACGGGAACCACGCTCGGTGCGGACAATGGCGTCGGTGTTGCTGCAGGCCTCGCCCTCCTGGATGACCCGGACCTCGATCACGGGCCCCTCGAACTCCTCCTTACCGTGAACGAGGAGGATGGCATGACGGGAGCACGCGCCGTAGTGCCGGGCAGCCTTCGCGGAAAGATCCTCCTCAACTTCGACGGGGAGCTGGAGGAAGAACTGGGCGTGGGCAGCGCGGGAACCCAGCGCCTCTACTTCGACTTTGTCGAGGATGCACCGCTGCCTCCCCTCGGGCTCGAGTGGTTCACCCTTTCCGTCGCAGGCCTCCTGGGCGGCCACTCAGGCGGGGACATCACCCTCGGCCGGGGCAATTCCCTCGGACTCCTCGCTGGACTCCTTGCGCCTGAGTCCGGAGGGGAGGCTCGGCTGGCAACGATCGCCGGTGGCTCACTTCCCAACGCGATACCGAGGGAGTCCCTGGCGCTTTTCGGAGTCCCTGCGGCGACGGCCATGGCCTTCCGCAGCCGCTTCGAGGCCCGAGCCCGCGAAGCCTGCAGGGGGTTCGCAGCCGTCGAGCCTGGCCTCCTTGTCGCCTTGGAGGAGGCCGAGCCACCCCGGGCTGCTCTCTCCGCGGAGGCCAGCTCCACCCTCCTAACAGCCCTGTCCACGATGCCGAATGGCCTGTGCAGCCTCCTTGAGGGGAGTCTGGGCGTAGCACGGTTGTCGAGCAATCTCGGCGCCCTGGAGACGCGGATGGAAGCGGCCAGCGCTGTCTGTCCCCCTGCCGGCCCAGCCAGAGGCCCAAACCAGGGTGTCTGTCCCCATAAAATCAGGGTCAGCGGCAAGATCCTTGTCCGTGGCGCCTTCGACGCAGAGCGTGACGCACTCACGGCCGAAATCCGCGCCTGCCTGGAAGCTCACCGCGTCTCTGTCACCACTGGACCCTCCGGCCCTGCCTGGTCGCCTGACCCCACGAGCGCCCTTCTTTCCCTGGCGAAGGAGGTCTGGGCTGAGTTCCAGGGGGGGGAGGTCCAGGCCCGCGCCACCCACGGTGGCCTTGAGTGCAACCACTTCAAGACCATCTTCCCTGACTGGGAGCTCCTGTCGATCGGACCTACCATCCGCTTTCCCCACTCGCCCGACGAGGCTGTCGAGATCGCCTCGGTGGGGCGCTTCATGGCACGGGCGCGGCGGCTCGTGGAAAGGCTGGCGACTTTCAGCGCGGCGACTACCGTCGCGGCGACTACCGTCGCGGCGACTACCGTCGCGGCGACT
>JBAXTA010000086.1:0-14144 GCA_037130415.1 Spirochaetota bacterium | reverse complement strand
GGTACGGAGCCTCCCTCCTGTCCCTCCAGATCCTCAGCCTCGGCACCCTGATAGCCTTCGTCAACCTCATCCGGATGTTCTACTCGCCGGTGATGGACATATCCGAAAAGTACACATTGCTCCAGAGCGCCATGGCTGGGGGCGAGCGCGTCTTCGCCCTCCTCGACGAAAAGGAGAGTGTTCCCGACAGCCCGAACGTGGAAATGCCTCCGACGATTCGGGGGCACATCGAGTTCAACCATGTCTGGTTCGCCTACAAGGAAGGTGAATGGATCCTCAGGGACCTCTCGTTCAAGGTGGAGCCTGGCGAGATGCTAGCCATCGTCGGTCCCACGGGAGCGGGCAAGACCACCATCGCGAACCTGATCACGAGGCTCTGGGACATACAACGAGGCATGATCCGCATCGACGGCCTGGACCTACGGCAGCTCCCCCTCGACGGCCTCCGGAGAGCCGTGCAGCCGGTGCTCCAGGATGTATTCCTCTTCTCCGGCAGCATAGAGGAAAACATCCGCCTCGGCGACGAAGTTACCGTCGATCGCATGCGCGCGGCCTCCTCCGCTGTCCATGCCGACGAATTCATCGACCGGATGCCCGGCGGCTTCGCGGAGATACTCTCGGAGGGTGCGGCAAACATCTCGCAGGGCCAGCGACAACTCCTGTCCTTCGCCCGCGTCCTGGCACATGAGCCCTCCATAATCATCCTCGACGAGGCGACAAGTTCCATCGACACCGAAACCGAGCAATTGGTACAGCGCGGGCTCGAGGCCCTGCTGGCTGGCCGTACGAGCGTCGTCATCGCGCACCGGCTGTCGACCATACGCCACGCGAGCCGCATCATGGTCCTCTCGGAAGGCCGGGTGGCCGAGTCTGGAACGCACGAGGAATTGCTTCAATTGCGCGGACTCTACTGGAACCTCTACAGGCTGCAATACGGCGGCGAGCTGGGTTGAGGGTGAGCTTCACTGACCCAGTGCCTCCCGCGCCAGCGAAAGGAGATCCACATCGACGAGGGGCTGTGGAGACCGTAGCGGCGAAGCCTGGGGAGCCGAGGCGAGGCGACCTGCGAAGGCCCGCAGGGCGCGCGAGAAGGGAGCCTCCGGATCAAGGGTCACCAGGGGCCGCCTGGCGACAAGGCTGCCGGAAACGGCGTGATCCTCGGGGATGAAGGCGCCGAAATAGGGAGTAAAACCCAGATTCTTCGCTACGAGGTCCCGCAGCATGTGGCCGGCCTCGACGTCGGACTCATAACGCCCGCGGTTGATGACAAGGCAGGGGAGGATTCCCCGAACTGATCGGAGAACGGCTTCTCCGCGCGCGGGGCTGCGCCTGGCCAGATCCTTGGCGAAATCGGCGAAGGCATGCTCGCTGCCCTCCACCCAGGTCGAGGCGAAGTCAAGGAGGGTCGCCTTTTCGGAGCTGCCCTCGGGGAAGCCCTGGGACAGAAGCCTGTATGCTGCGGACTTGAGCAGGGCAAAGGCGTTGAGCACCGAGGTGATCTCGGGGATGACGACGACGATGCCCCCTTTTCCCGCAAGCCAGAAATCGACGGTGTTCCAGGAGGACCCTGTCCCGAGATCGAGGATGATGAAATCCGCAGGCAGTTCGGCAAGGTCCTTCAGGATCATCTTCTTGACCTGCCACTCGATATTGGCGACGCCGGGCAGGAGACTGTCGCCGGGGATAAGCCAGAGCCTTTCCTCGCCGGTCTCGGTGAGGAGGGCACTGAGGTTTTTTTCCTGCTTCCAGTGGAGGCCGCCGATGCCCGCACCGCCTCTTCGCATGCCGAGGAAGCTGTGGAGGTTGGCGCCGCCGAAATCGAGATCGACCAGGATGACAGTCCGCCCGAGCCGGGCGAGCGACACTCCGAGATTGGCAGCCACGAGGGATTTCCCCACGCCGCCCTTTCCCGACGCAACGGGAATGATCATGCCCATCCTTCCCCGATTCCCGATGCCACTGACATCGGCCTGTCCCGCCGTCCCCACTCGACTGGCCTGACCCCCCGATTGGCGAAGCAGGCCTCATCCAGTACCCTTGAACCATGAGAGAACGCCGACTTCGATGTCTGGCCATCCTGACATTCGCTGTGGGGATCGCTACAGCGACGATCGCCGAGGAGGCCATCGTCGTCAAGACCCACGATCTGGCCGACGACGTCTCCTCAACTCTCCTCGTTCGGGCCTTCGTGGGTGACACCGAGATCAAGGGTGCGACCTCCAGTGCCTTTGTCACCCTGGATCGCCGCGTCGTCGGCAAGCCACCCTATTTTCAGTCGTCCCTGCAACCCGGACGATACCACGTGGGAGTCGGAGCCGAGGGTTTTACGACGCGAGAGACGGTACTCAAGGTGGAAGCGCACAAGGCCTATGAAATCACCGTGCCACTGTGGCCTGCGACGGGCTTCGTCAACATCACGGTCTTTCCACCTGACGCTGAGGTTGTGGTCGGAGGCAAATCCTACAAGCCGGGCCTTATCGAACTCGCCGCCGGAACCAGGGATCTCGAGGTCAGGAGCTTCGGCTACATCGAGAACCACCTCACGGTGGCCGTCCTGGAAGGCAGCATCCTGAGCGTCACGACCAGCCTTTCGAAGGCAGCCTTCGCCATAACCTCCTTTACGGTCAATCGTCCCCTGTTCAATCCCTCCAATCCCGGCCCCTTCGGAGAGCTTTGGCTCGCCTTCTCGGTTTCCGCGCCGGGTTCGGGTCACCTCGAGGTTCTCGACGAAGACGGCAGCATCGTGGCCAAGGTCGGCCTGGAACCCTTCACTACCTGGAACCACAGCCTTGTCTGGAAGGGACGTGCGGCCGATGGCTCGGTGCTGGGCGATGGCAATTATGAGGTTCGCCTTGTGACCATGGCCGCAGCCCCGGCTCAGGCTACGATGGAATCCAACGCCGCTTCCGCGATCAGCGCATCCCTCGAAGTCCGCATCGATTCGGGCCTCGTAGCCCTGCCGCTCGGACAGGGGGAAGGCCTTCCCGGCCTCGCCCTCCTTCCCCTGGCCCTCGGCAGTCCCGCGGGGCTCGGCCTCGCAGAGGCAGGGGTTTCCCTGTCCGGCGCTGCTCCCAGGGTACTCGGAACCATGGCGCTTTCGCTGGGGGGAGGACCCTGGTCCGCTGGCTTTGCCCTCGGGGGGAGCGCCGACGGTTCGGGCGATTTCAGGATCGACCTGGGCCTCGGATACCTCGCCGGAAGCCTGGAGGATCTCCGCTTCGGCCTGGCGCTTTCCGGCCATGCGAATGGCACAACAGTGGGAACAGTCCAGGGCATAGCATATTCCGGCCGTGTCCTCCTGCCACTGTCGTGGATCCCCAGCAATGCGGAGAACGCCCTGGCGCAGCGCCTTGTCGCCGGTATGGCCCCTGCCGTCATGGTGACGGGCAGCACAAGGGCAGCTGGCGCTTCAAGCGCAGGAAGACCGGGTCTCGGGATCGAACTCCGGGCCGGGGCCGGCATCGTCTCAGGATGGTCAGTTCTAGGACTATCAGCACGGAGCGGAGTGACCGGGCTCGAGGTCCTGGCCCCCTTGTGGGACGGCCTTGACGCGCGGGTCGAAGGCAGGCTGGCGCTGCCGTCAACGCCACTGGTCCTGTCAGCAGGCCTGGGGATGGCATTCCGGAGGGCCAGCACGCTTCCTTCCTTCTCGCCCTGCATTGCGATGGGTGTGTGGTTTTGACGGGTCAGGGTGACCTCCGCTTCGGATCGGCCTATTTCATATTGTTTTCGATCTACGGCGTCATCACGCCCTTCCTCCAGGTTCTTCTCAAGGGCCTCGGCTACAGCCCCTCGGGCATAGGTCTATTCCTGGGCCTCTTCGAGGCGATGGGCATCCTCGGACCGCTGTGGTTCTCGCAAAGGGCCGACAGGTCAGGCCACTACCGCCCCTACCTTGCGACCGCCGCATTGATGGCTGCCCTGCCGGCCATACCCATGGCGCTTGCCCGCAACTTCCTGGTGACCGCTCCCTGCATCGCCATCATGGCCCTTGGGGTGCGCGGCATGGTGCCCGTCATGGATGCCGCGGTCATCTCCTACACCAGCGCGCATACGGGTGGCCCTGGAAAATCGCGCGGTTATGGAGCCCTCCGGTCAGCGGGCACGGCAGGGTTCATCGCGATGCTGCTCGCAACGCAGGCCTTCCACCTGGAGCGCGGCTCACCTATCCTCATAGCGCTGTGGATCACCGGCTCTGCCCTGCTGCTGCTTTTATTCCTCCTCGTCCTCCCCGAATCCGGCCGCGCCAGAGGCAGGGAAGCCGACCCTGTCGGAAGTTCCAGGAGCTCCGCCACCTCCTTCGTGGATCCCGGCCTCATCATCGGACTGGCCATAATGGCCCTCGGTCGACTTGCGATGTCACCGATCAACAGCTTTTTCACGCTCTATGCCACCGACCAGCTGCCCGGCGACGCCGCAAGCCTGCTCTGGGCCGTGGCAGCCCTCGTGGAAATCCCTGCCCTGATTGTGTCGGGAAAACTGATTGCCCGTTTCGGCCCCATGAGGATCATCGCCCTGACAAACGCAGTGATCGTCCTCCGGCTGGGAATATACGTATTGGTACCAACCTTCGCGGGTGCCTTTGTCGCCGGGCTCCTGCATTTCTTCTGTTTCGGACTATACCTGCCGGCAGCCATCGCCTTCGTGGGCGCCCGGGTGCCTCCCGATCGGCGGACCTGGGGCATGGCCCTGCTGTCGAGCCTTGTCTCAGCCTTCCCGGGCTTCCTTGGGTCGACAGCCGGCGGATTCATCCTCGAAGCCAAGGGCTACCAGGTCCTGTTCGGGGTCTTCACGATTCCCGCCCTTGTTTCCCTGGCGCTCTGGTTCGCAACCCGGAAGAGATTCGCCGCCACCAAATGAAAGCGCTAGATTCCTGCCAGCACCTGCTCGGCGAGAAACAGGCCTGACACCATCATGGCATTGGCAAGTTCGCCTTTTCCCATCCGCTGGCGCAGCTCGGACAGGGGCACAAGGACCGTCTCGATCTCCTCGTTTTCGTCGAAGTCGGTGCGGCCATGGAAGTCCAGGTCTCTGGCAACGAAGATGTGGAAGACATTCTCGAGAAAGGCCGGATTGGCTGAGATGCTGCCTGCATGGATGATGCGCCCCGCGCGCCAACCCGTCTCCTCCTCCAGTTCGCGGGCTACGCCCCTCGCTGGGTCCTCTCCCTCCTCTACGATGCCGCCGGGGAACTCGAGGAAGAAGGCGTCGGCACCATGGCGGTACTGCCTCACCATGACGCAGTTCCACCTTCCTTCGATCTCGACGATGGGTACGACTATGGCCCAGTCGCGCGACGCGATGCTCGTGAACACCGCCTGCTTGCCCGAATCCGAGCTGCATTCGATGCGCCTGACATTGAATATGCCTGCGTCGAAGCTCTCGACGAGGCGCCCCTTCTTCCATAGTCCAGTGTTGCTTCCCATGCCGGCATGATAGCTGCGCACGCCCTTCCCTTGCCAGCACCATCCTCCCGCACTACGATATGTTTTACGGAGGCAGGAAAATGGAAGACTGGATGGAGGAGTTCCCAGGGGCGGTGACCGTGAGCGACAGGGACCACATCATCGTTTATTTGAACGCCAAGGCGGCGAAAACCCTCGCGCCGGAGGGGGGCAAGGACCTTATCGGCAAGAATCTCCTGGCCTGCCACAAGCACCGCTCCATCGATATCATCGAGCGCATTTTCAGGACCGGGGAGCCCAACGTCTATACCATCGAGAAAAAGGGCATCAGGAAATTCATCTACCAGGCACCATGGCGGAAAGACGGGGAGGTCGCCGGCCTCGTCGAACTGTCAATGGAAATACCCTTTGAACTGCCCCATTTCGTGCGGGACTGACGGCATCCTGCTATAGTCGAATCATGTCGAACAATACAGCATGGCAGCGCGTGGGGCGCCATGTCCTTGATTTCAAGGGACTCTTCCTCGCGGGCTTTGCCGCCATGGTGGCGGTGACCGCGGGTCAGCTTTCGGGACCCCTCATCATACGATCCATCATCGACGACTCGATTCCAAAGGGCGACCTCCAGGGAATGATCATCCGGGCGGTGGCCTACTTCCTCATCATCGTCGCCATGGGCGCCCTTCAGTGGTTTGCCTCCGTGACGATCGCGCGGCTCGGACTGGCGGTAGTCACACGCGTCAAGAAAGAAGTCTTCGCGCACTTCCTCAGGCTCCCCGTCTCCTACTTTGACCTGCACCCGGTAGGAGAGCTCATGTCCCGCACTGAAAGCGACACGGAGCGAATCAAGGAGCTTTTTTCGCGCACCGCCATTGCCCTCGTGACCGACCTCCTCCTCTTCGCGGGCATACTCGCCGTCTGCTTCGCACTCAACGCAAAGCTGACCTTCTGGATAGCGATCATCACGCCACCCCTCGTAGTACTGATCATACTTGCCTTCGACAGGCTCCGCGTATTCTACGACCGCCACCGCGTGCTCTATGCATCGATCCAGGCCAAGCTCACCGAATTCGTGCAGGGATTCGAGGTTCTGGCGGCCTTTGGCCGGAGAAAGTGGGCCCATGCCAAGCTCATGGCCGACTCGAAAACCCGCCGCGACAACGACATCAGGTCGGGCATGTTCGAGTTTGTAGCGATGGGCTTCCTCGGCTTCGCGATGGGTCCGCTCTTCATGGCAGCGGTTGTCGCAACCCTGGCGCCGCAGATAATCCAGGGTGCCATGACCGTCGGGACCCTCCTGGTGTTCCTTGAATACGGTCGAAGGATCTTCGAGCCATTGATGGGAATAGCCGAGAACATCCGCAGCATCCAGCAAGCACGCGTCTCCCTCGCCCGCATCCACTCGATACTCGAGCTCCCCGTCGAGGATGTCGGCCAGGGCCGCGAGGCACGCTTCGAGCGCGAGATCGAGTTCCGCAATGTGTCGTTCGCGTACAAGGGCGAGGACTGGGTGCTCAAGGATATATCCTTCGTCATCCCGCGCGGAGAGATGGTCGCGCTGGTAGGCCCCTCGGGTTCGGGCAAAACGACGACGGTGGGACTTCTCACGCGCTTCTACCTCCCCCAGCGCGGGCAGATCCTTGTCGATGGGGTAGCGCTCGAAGACATTTCGCTTCCGGCATGGCGAAGGCTCATCGGACTGGTCCTCCAGGATCCCTATCTCTTTCCCGGGTCTATCCTCGAGAATGTGCGTGTCTACGACGAGGACCTCGAGCCAGAACGCGTGTCAAGCGCTCTTCTCAAGGTCCAGGCCCTCGATTTTGTCGAACGCCTGCCAGGGGGCCTCGACTCGGAGATCACGGTGGGTGGAGGCAACATCTCCGCAGGCGAGCGGCAGCTCCTGTCCTTTGCCCGGGCAGTGGCCTTCGACCCGGAATTGATCATACTTGACGAGGCGACGGCCAGCATCGACGTCCGGACAGAACGGAAAATCCGCGAGGGCTTGGGCGGCCTTGTTTCAGGACGCACTGCCGTCGTCGTGGCCCACCGGCTTTCGAGCGTGCTCCGTGCGAACATGATCCTCTTCTTCAAGGATGGGAGGATCGCAGCGCGGGGAACACACGAGGAGCTTTTCGCCTCCTTCCCGGAATACGCCGAACTGGTACGGCTTCAGTTCCCTGACACGGTTGGTGGGGCCGAAGTCGGGGTGGCAGCTCCGGCGCCTGCGGGGGCGGCGCCTGCGGGGGCGGCGCCTGCGGCAGAATCCCTGGGGGCGACACCATGAGCGACCACGCGAATCTTGCTGCCGGGAGCGCGCCGCCCTCTCCGCCGCCGGTCAAACACCTCGCCTGGATCTGGAGGCTCTGGCGCGAACGGGGCGGACTCATTGTCCTCCTTTTTGTCCTCACCTTCCTGTCGAGCGCGGTGGCTGTGACCTATCCCCTCGTGGCCAAGCTCCTCCTCGACCAGATCCAGGGAGCCCTCTCCAAGAGCCAGGGATGGGAGGAGGCAGGTGCCGAGATCAACCGTCTTGTGCTCCTGGTCCTCGCCATCGGCGCCGCTGGCCTGATAGCCTCGATGTTCCCCGGAATCAGGGGGGCGACCAACCAGGTCTTCGAGCATCTCCTCCGTGGCAGGTATTTCTCGAAGGTCCTGGCAAAGAACCGCGATTTCTTCCAGGCTTTCAGGCCGGGCGACATCGTCACACGCCTGACCCAGGACATCTACAACGAGATGGGAGTTTCCTGGTTCCTCTGCTCGGGGATATTCCGGGCCATCGAATCGGGAAGCAAGGTGGTCTTCTGCTTTGCGGCGATGTTCATCGTCGACCCGAAACTCACGATGCTGTCGATGATCCCCCTCCCGCTGATGATCGCCGTATTCTATCTGGCACAGCGGAGGGTCTACGACACCTTCATGCGCAACCAGGAATCGATCTCCACGATAAACGCCCAACTGGAAATGAGTTTCTCCGGTGTCCGCGTCATCAAGGCCTTTGCCTGCGAGTCCAAGTACGAGCGTTTCTTCGCGACGGTCCTTGGCCGGCGCTTCGACACAGAGCTCGGCGTGGTCCGGCTCGAGGCAATGCTCCAGCTCGTCTACCAGTACCTCGACTGGTTCGCGCAGATCGGTGTCGTCTTCGCCGGCGGATGGATGGCCGTGCGCGGTGAAATAACCATTGGAACATTCTATGCCTTCTATTCCTGGCTCGGAATGCTCGTCATCCCGATCCTCGACATTCCCAACCTCTTCGTGTCGGGAAAGAGGGCCTTCGTCAATATGGACAGGCTCGAGGAGATCGCCGCCTACGGTGCGCCGCCTTCCTTCGCCGCGGCTTCTGCAGACGCGGCTTCGGCAGCCCCGGCTTCGGCAGGCACGGCTCCGCCGCTTCCAGCCCTGGCGGCCCCCGCAACTGCGGCATCCCCCCCTGCCTGCATGCAAGGACCGGTCGTATCCGTGGCCTTCGAGCATGTGGACTTTACCTTCGAGGGTCGCAGGGAAAAGGCCCTCGACGATTGCTCCTTCACCCTTGGAAAGGGCGAGCGCTTGGCCGTGATCGGCCCTGTCGGTGCAGGCAAGTCTACCCTTCTCCGAATCCTTTCGGGTCTCATCGAACCTAGCGGGGGCCGGGTTCTCGTGAACGGCAGGGCCTTCTCAGAGCTTGATGGCGAAGCATTCTGTGCGGAACTTGGCCTGGTGCCCCAGGAATCCCTCCTGTTCACGGGGACGATACGCGAAAACGTAGCCTTCGGAACAAGGGGCGAGGGCCAGGGCATCAGCGACGGCGACTATACGCGGGCAGTCACCGCAGCCGGGATTGCAGATGAGATAGCAGCCTTTCCCGAAGGCGAGGCAACCCTGCTCGGGCAGCGCGGCGTGAGCCTTTCGGGGGGTCAAAGACAGCGGGTCGCCATCGCGCGCGCCCTTTCCCGCGAACCGAGTCTCCTCCTTCTCGACGATATTACGGCGAGCCTGGATGCTACCAACGAGGAAAAGCTGTGGCGAAACCTGGAGCCGAGGTCCCCCGACATGGTCACCCTCGTGGTCTCCCACAGGATGTCGACGCTCGCCTGGGCAGACAAGGTCCTCTTCCTCACCGAGGGCCGGACCCTTTCCTTCGGCCGCCATGAGGAACTCCTATCCAGCAGCCCCCCCTATCGGACCTTTATCGAGGAGCAGCTCTCGGTGGAAGAGGACGCCGGTTGACAAAGGTCTTTTGTGACAGGCATTCGCGGGTCCAGGACAGGGAAGCCTCTCAGGATACCCTTTTGTGCAGTGCCCCAAACATTGTATTATACTTGAACCATGCTTGAGTCGTCACAAAACGAGATCCGGGTCGCATCACTCGACCCTGAGATCAACCAGGTACTCCGGGATATACCGCCTGGCGCTCCCGACTCTGCATGTACAATCCAGTTCAACCAGTCCGAGGATCTCTTCCTCAGCCTGTCAGAGGAACTATTCTATCCCCGCCTGCCCATCCACCATGACATCGCCCGTCTTGAGCCAAGCTCTTCCTATGCCCAGGCGCTGAAACGTTTTGTCATTGACCTGGCACGGGTCCTTCCTGCGACCTTCAGCGGCCTGACCTATTATTTCGATCCGGCCGAGACCCTGAAGCCCTGCTTCTACAAGCTGTACAAGGTCGAGGAGTCGATCTACCTCTATCACCTCCGGGTCGACCTCGCGCAGCGCCCCTTCGAGGGCGAGGTTCTCGAGCATGGCACCAACGACCATACCGCCGCCTATTCCAACCCCAGGCTTTTCATTGAAAGCGAGATCATCCCCCTCGACGCGGTCATGTGGGAACTTGGGAGGGTGCGCGCCTTCCACATCCACCAGCTCATCTCCAATACCTGGATCGGAGAGACCAAGCGCGGGCATTATGTTCAGGGCATCTGGATGGATGACAACCTTTCCAAGTTCTTTACGAAGCTGTTCCAGCCAGGCGGGGCACGCATCTACCCCTGGTTTCCCTTTTTCTGCAAGTACAAGACAGTCTGCTCTTCGGTGCCGAATCCGGGACCGGAGGTGCGGCGCCGGATCATGCCGCTTCTCCATCGCGCCATCACCTTCCTCAAGCCAGAGATAGAGAAAATCCAGGCAAACCTCAGGAACGAGGACTTCAGCGAGAAAATGCCCGCTTTCCAGACCCTCCTCGCGAAAATTCCCCCAGCCTGGCGGGAAGTCCTGGTTGGCTACTCCTCTCGCCCCTACCTCAACGCCCGTGACATGAAGGAGTTCGTACTTGAAACCCCCGATCGCAAGCGCCCGTGATCTTTCCGGGCTTACCGTCACCGTCATGGGACTCGGCCTTCATGGTGGCGGGCTTTCAACCGCCCGCTTCCTGGCGCAGGCCGGAGCCCGTGTCACCGTTACCGACACCAAGGATGAAACTGCCCTGGCAGCCTCAGTGGCGGCCCTTGAGGGCCTCCCCATCCGCTTCGTCCTCGGACGCCACGACCTCGAGGATTTTTCCAAGGCAGACCTGGTAATAAAGAACCCCGCTGTCCGCAGTGATTCGCCCTATATCCTTGCAGCCAAGGCGGTGGAAACCGATATCTCGCTGTTCCTCCGCCTGAGCGCTGCGCCGATCATCGCAGTCACCGGCTCCAAGGGGAAGTCGACAGTGGCGACAGCCCTGCACTATGGCTTTGTCGAAGCCGGTCGCAGGGCCTTCCTGGGTGGCAACATCACGGTATCGCCCCTCGAATTCATAGGGGAAACCGATGAAAGCACAGCAGTGGTGCTTGAACTCTCCTCATGGCAGCTTGCCGACCTTCGAGGCATGGGAGTCCTCAAGCCCCGGGTAGCTCTTTTCACAAGCATCATGCCCGATCATATGAACCGCTATTCCTCGATGGATGAGTACGTGGCCGACAAGCGCCTTATCTACGCCGACCAGGATGCCGGTTGCCATACCGTCCTCAATGCGGAAGATTTATGGAGTCACCTTTTTGCGGCGGAGACGAGGGGACGGGTGGCCTGGTACGGAGCCCAGGATACGCATGCTGAAAAGGAGGCAGCCTGGCTCGAAGGCAAGCGCGGCCGGGCCCGCATAGGCAGCCCGGGCGATCCAGACGCCGAGTCCGACTTTATCCTCCCGGAGCGCCTCCTGGTGCCAGGACGTCACCAGCGCATCAACCTCCTCGGTGCGGCGCTTGCGCTCAGGCTCTTCGGTCTTGAGGCTGCTGCCATCGAGCGAGCCATGGGTTCATTTTCAGGAGTAGAACACCGGCTCGAGCCCTTTGCCGACAAGGACGGCATAGCCTGGTACAACGACTCCGCCGCGACCATACCCCAGGCTGTAGCTGCTGCCCTCAACAGCTTCGAGGAACCCGTCGTCCTCATTACAGGAGGCACGGACAAGAACCTTGACTTCGAACCCGTCCACGATGCCTATGCCCGAGCCAAGGCAATAATACTTCTAGCGGGCAGCGGCACGGAAAAGCTCCGAAGCTGGCTCGATCGGGACGGCACCCGCTACGTCGGCCCCTTCGACGACCTCGATTCGGCAGTTTCCGAGGCTGCACGGGTAGCCCGCTATGGAGACAAGGTCCTTCTCTCCCCGGGCTGCACCTCCTTTGGCATGTTCCTCCATGAGTTTGATCGGGGTAAAAAATTCAAGGAATCGGTACGCCGATTCCTCGGAGAAGACTGAGCGGAGCCCGGCACCTCGACCTTTGAGAACACGCGCTGGGTAAAAAAAGCTGTTGTTGCGGATATTTACAGAAGGTGCTAATCTGTCATTCTCGCAGATCTTTTCAAGGGTCGCGAGGAAGGGCAGGTTTCATCAGCATGGGAACCACGATCTCGAAGATGATCCTCGAGCAGGTACGCGTACAGCCAGATGTCGTAGCCCAGTTTTCCAAGGACAAGAAGGGGGAGTTCCTCCCCATCACCTACGCCGAGATGTTTGGCCACGCCCAGGCAGTTGCGGCAGGTCTGCTCGAACTCGGGCTGAAACGCGGCGACAGGGTCGGACTCATTTCGGACAACCGTGCCGAATGGCTCCACACCGACATTGCAGTGCTTGGCCTCGGAGCCTCTGACGTTCCTCGCGGCTGCGACGCGACCGAGCAGGAAATCCGTTACATTCTGTCGTGGAGTGAGTGCCATCTTGCCTTCCTCGAGAACGACAGACAGCTTAAAAAAGTCTCAAGCTCCCGGTCGGCCATGCCCACCCTCACCACAGTCATCCTCTTCGACGAGCCCGAGGCCTCGGCGAAGGCTGAAGCTGAGGCGGCGGGCCTCAGGGTTTTGAGCCATTCCGAGGTCATCAAGCTCGGCGCGGCGCGACTGGCTGCCAATCCCAAGGAGTTCGAAGGCGAGATAGCCAAGGGCGGAGAGGATGATACCGCAACCATCATCTACACCTCGGGAACGACCGGCGATCCCAAGGGTGTGGTGCTGAACCACGCCAATTACCTCTATGAAACCTCGAAGGTCTGTCCGGCCATCATTCATGTAAAAAGCGCGGATATTTTCCTTTCCGTGCTGCCGATCTGGCACTCCTTCGAGCGGGTTGTCCAGTATGTGCTGCTCTCGGCGGGAGCCTCGGTCGCCTATTCCAAGCCCATCGGATCCGTCCTCCTTGCCGATCTGCAAACCCTCAAGCCTCAGTGGATGGCCTCGGTACCCCGCATCTGGGAGTCGGTGATGGATGGCGTGTACCGGACCATGAGGCAGACCGGCGGTATCAAGGAAAGCCTCTTCCACTTTTTCGTGGCTGTCGGTGGCAAGAAGGCCTGGGCGAACAATGCCTTGAGTGGCCGGATGCCCGAGTTCTTCTCGAGGTCGCGCATTGCGGATGTCATTGCAGCGATCATTCCCTGGCTTGTGCTCACCCCGCTTGCTGCCCTCGGCAATATCCTTGTTTTCAAGAAGATCAAGGAAAAGCTTGGAGGCCGTTTCATTGCGGGCATCTCCGGGGGCGGCGCCCTCCCCCCAGCGGTCGACCGTTTCTTCTCGGCAATCGGAGTCCTCATCCTGGAAGGCTACGGCCTTACTGAGACGGCACCCCTCCTGTCAGTCCGCATGCAGGACCACCCGGTGCCAGGCACTGTCGGACCCGCCATCGAGGGCACCGAAATCCGCATTATCAACGAGCAGGGGAAGGACCTGCCCTGGGGCTCGAAGGGGCTTATCCTCGTGCGGGGACCGCAGGTGATGAAGGGCTACTACAAGCGCCCGGACCTCACTGCCAAGGTAATGCGAGGGGACGGCTGGCTCGATACCGGCGACCTCGGCATGCTGACGCGCAAGGGCGAGATCGCGATCACTGGCCGCGCCAAGGACACCATTGTCCTCCTGGGCGGCGAGAACATCGAACCCCTGCCCATCGAGCAGAAACTCTGCGAGAGCATCTACATCAGCCAGTGCGTCGTCCTGGGCCAGGACAAAAAATACCTTGCGGCCCTCATCATCCCGAACCAGGACACCCTTACCGCCTGGGCCAAGGAAAACGTAGTCCCGGTTGAAGACTGGGAGCAGCTCCTCAAGCAGCCCGAGGTCATCGAGCTCATCGACTCGGACCTCCGCGAACTCGTCTCGGCCAAGAACGGCTTCAAGAGCTTCGAGCGCCTGTTCCGTTTTACCCTCCTCCCGAAAGCCTTCGAAGTCGGCAAGGAGCTCTCCGCGAAGCAGGAAGTCAAGCGCCACGCCATCGGCGCGATCTACGAAAAGGAGATCAAGAAGCTCTTCGAGGTGTGACAGGAAGCATCCAGACCCCGGCATGAG
>JBAXTA010000085.1:0-14171 GCA_037130415.1 Spirochaetota bacterium | reverse complement strand
CTACCTGGAGCGGATCGCCCGCGCCTGCAGCTACTGCGAGCCTTGTCTTTATGTCAGGGCCCTTCCGCCCACAGGAGGCGCTCGACGCATTCAGCTCAGGCTTTTCATCGGCGACCAGTTTCCCGCCTACCGTCGAGCTCGTCGGGGACGATGAGAACGCTTCTGGATCGTCCAACGTCATCCGCCGCCTGCTTGCGGGGGACCTAAAAGCCATCCTCCTGGCGACTGGCCCTTCGACAGCGGAGGCTCTCATACTCCTCAAGGAACCTGGCAAGGTCATCGGCTTCGCCTCATATCAGGTCAAAGGTGTGGCGGCAACCTGGCCCGGAGCATCCTTTGTCATCCATCCCGATGATGCTGCCATTGCGGCCGCGCTACGTCGCCCGATCAAGGCCGGGGGTCAGATACTGCTCGACCTGCCATGGCGGCTCGACCTTCTGCCAGGAGCGGACTCGCTGGTGTCTCGGGCGCTGGATTTGGGCCAAAGGCTCTTTGAACTTGAAAAACGTCAACAATAACTAAAAAGAGGTCGGTTAGCAGGCTCCGGAAGGGGCATTTCCATTTGACAAGGCATAATGGTAAAAATATACTTCATGCGGACCGTCGGACATGCCGACGGTTCAGGTAAAGGAGCTTCACGGATGAAACAGAACTTTGCCCGAACGCTGTCCTGCATGATACTTGTCATGTCGTTCGTTGGCGTGGTGCCGCTTTTCGCTGATGAGAATACGGTTAACCTGGAATCGGCCATTGTCCAGGACTTTTCGAAACCCGAGGCGCAGAACTGGTTCGTCATGGGTTCCAAATTCACGACGAAGCCTTCCGGGGAGGCTCCCTTCCCAAGGTTGACCTGGGCCAATGCCTGGCCCCAGGCTGGCAAGTCAGTCTATGGTTCAGCGAGCGAAAAAGATATTCGTGCCCTTGGCGTTGCGATGCTTTTCGACCGCAAGGAATTCAACTGGATTGATATCATCCCTGGCATCAAGACCGGTGGAGATGCAGCCAACCCGACCTGGAAGCCGACCGAATTGCCTCTCCCCGGCAGGGTGAAGGCTCTCGATCTCTGGGTGTGGTCGGGCAACTTTGACTACTATCTTGAGGGCTATTTCCGCGATTACAAGGGGATTGTCCACGTGCTCAACCTAGGAAACCTTAGCTACCGGGGTTGGAAGAACCTGCGGATTGCAATGCCCGATTCCGTTCCCCAGTCCCGGAAGTACCTTCCGAACCTTGAGCCGCTCAAGCTGGTGAAGTTCCGAATCTGGACACGTCCGAACGAAGCGGTCGTGTCGACCCAGAATGCCGAGGCATCAGCGCTCGATCGCTCGGTCAAGTTCTATTTCAGCAACATCAAGGTACTCACCGACACCTTCGAGTCCATCTACGACGGTGACAACTTGGCCTCGCCCAGCCTGATCCAGGATACCTGGAATCAGGGCGCGAAAAAGTAAGGGAGAACCGGCATGAAACAAGCGAACATCATTCGATTCGCCGCGGCGGTACTCGCCTCGGCCATGATCCTCCCCGCGATGGCCCAGGACGTTGGTACCCCGAACGCCGGCAACATCGGCGTGGATACCGCCCAGCAGAAGCTCAAGGAAGTTTCCGTCGAAAAGTTCGAGGACGCCGGTTTCTGGGTGACTTCGATGTCGACGGACGAGGGCTATATCATTGGTCGCCTCTTTGCCGGATCTCCAACCGGCAAGGCAGAAAACCCGCTCGTAGGTCAGCCCGTAAACATCGACCCCAAGGTCTCTGACACGCAGGTCCTCGGCGTCCGGGTTGACTTCCTCCGTCGTGGCTTCAACACCTTCGAGGTTCGCGCCAAGAAGCCGATCCCCATCGAGGGCATCACCAAGACGCTCTCGGTCTGGGTTGCGGGCAGGAACTACAACCATTCGCTCAAGATCCTGATATCTGACACCTTCGGTCGTGAGTTCGAGCTTCCCCTCGGTACTCTCAACTTCCAGGGTTGGAAGAAGCTGTCCGTAGCCGTGCCACCCCAGGGCCCGGATGGGTTCACTGGCATTGTCCAGCGCAACTACCACTACAACAATCTGATGGGCATCAAGGTGGTGGGTTTCAAGGTCGATTGCGATCCGATGGAATCCTTTGGTATCTACTATGTCTATCTTGACGATCTTAGGGCCATCACCGACCTCTTCGCGGAGGAAAGCCGGGATTCTGATGACATGGCCGACGCGTGGTGAAGTAGGCGCTACTGAAAAATGTCCTTTAGCAGGGACCCTCCTTCAGGAGGGTCCCTTTTTTGTGCGCCCGGCAGGGCGCTTCTGCTTGTGACTATTCCGAGGGTGGAAGGATCGAGGCGGTGGAATAATGCAAACCGTCGGGGAGCTGCTTGACTGTAACCAAAGTTACAGTATCTTCCTTCAAAGCAGTGCGCTGAACCAGGGTTTAGTACCTCGGCTTTTGGATGATAGCGCACGAGGAAGGGAGCAAAGACATGAAGAGACTGGCTTTTGCGTTTGTTTCAGCAATGCTGATGGCGGTGGTTGTTTCAGCTGCACCGATCAGCCTTGCGGTTGGTTCCGCCGCGGTTGATGGGCTTGTAAGTCAGGGCGAGTATGCGAATTTCACGACCCTGTCGGGCATTGGCTTCGGGGCGACCCTTTCCGATGACGGCAGCCTGATAACGCTTGCGATCCAGGCCCCGACAAGCGGCTGGGTGGCTATTGGCCTTGGAGCGGGCATCATGGATGGCGCATGGATGCTGCTGGCTTATGATGCCGATGGGAAGCCCGCGTACAGCGAGCAGCTCGGTGCGGGGCACTTCCATCAGGCAGTCAAGGCCTCCAAGATCCTGAAGAGCCAGGTCAAGGCCGTCGGGGGATCGACCGTACTTGAAATCCAGGTGAAGGGCTCGGATTTTATCAAGGATGGAACACTTCCCGTCATTCTCGCCTACGGAAAAAATCCTGACTTTACTTCCAAGCATGTGCGCTATGCCAAGACTTCCCTTGTCCTTGCTCAGTAACCAGGGTAGCCGGGTAGGACTAGGATTCCAGGGCTTCCCGCACTTCTTCGCCCTTCCATCCGAGGGAGTACAATTCGTGGCGCAAGGCTTCCCTGCCCGGCGCTTCCGCAGCCTTTTTTGTCGGGATGCTGAGCGTTGCTATGGCCTTCCTGAGGAGGGTGGCCCGGGTCACCTCGTCAAGGACTGAGGCTATGGCTTCGCGGGAGGTCTTTTCCGGGACACTCCTCGCGCGGAGGGAAACCTGGAGGCTGGAGGGGCCCTCAGCTCGGCTTCCTTTCAAGCTTTTTCCGATGCGCGCTCGGAGCCAGGCCTCGGCGTAGCGGCGATCGGACAGGAAGCCCTCGGCCTCGAGCCGGTCGAGGGCCAAGGTGATTGACCGGTCCGGGTAGCCTCGCTCAAGGAGTTTTGCTCGTAGGAGGAACCGCGTCTGCTCAGCCCGGCCGAGGAGGCTCGCCCCCCTGGCTTCAGCCTCAGTCGCCTGGGCAGCCACTAATAGCTGCGAGCCTTCCTCCTCGCTGAGGGTGCTGCCTGGGGCCAGTATCGAAGCCTCATGACCGAGGAGCTCCCAGAACTCCACCCGCACGAAAAAGGACTGTTCGCCAGCAACGAGCTTGGCGATTCCCGAAATTCCGATCTCGGACTTGTCGATGACCATGGCAGAAGCCTACACCAGTTTTCCCTTTCGAGCGCAAAAAACCCGACTCGCCTGAGTCGGGTTTCTGTAGCCGGATTGAAAGAGGCTTCTCAGCGCTTGGAGAACTGGAAGCGCCTACGCGCTCCACGCTGACCGTATTTCTTGCGCTCGACCATTCTGGGGTCGCGGGTCAAAAAGCCGTTGGTCTTGAGGGCTGCGTGGTTGGAGGGATCGACCTGCGCAAGGGCACGGGCTATGCCATGCCTGCAGGCTCCAGCCTGACCGTTGGGACCGCCACCGAGCACGGTGATCAAGAGGTCATACTTGTTTTCGGTAGCGGTTACCATGAGAGGCTGGCGCACCTGGTACTGGAGTTCGCCCAGCTTGAAATAGTCGGTAAGCTCGTGGTCATTTACAGAGATCTTCCCCGAGCCTTCGCGTAGGAAGACGCGAGCAACTGCACATTTTCTGCGGCCTGTGCCAATACCAAGGTTCGTAATCATATCTCTTGTTCCTTCCTAAAGATCGATAGCCGTAGGCTGCTGGGCAGCGTGGGGGTGACTTGGGCCTGCATAGAACTTGGCGTTCTTGAGGATCTTGCGCCCGAGGGGGCCTTTCGGGAGCATGCCCTTTACGGCAAGCTCGAGCGGCTCCGTCGGATGGCGCTCAAGCAGGGCCTTGAAGGTAAAGGATTTGATGCCACCGACAAAGCCGGTGTGGTGATGGTACATCTTGTCGCTTCGCTTGCGGCCAGTGACTGCCACCTTGTCGGCATTGATGATGACGACAAAGTCTCCCGTTTCCTGGGAGGGCGTGAATGTCGGTTTGGTCTTGCCCCGCACAATGGATGCGACCCTTGCGGCGACACGGCCGAGGGGCTTTCCCTCGGCGTCAAGCACATACCAAGAGCGCTGGGCGGTCTCAGCCGTGACAAAAACAGTCTTCATGTATCTCTACCTTCACCTTCGCGTAGTTTCGCGTATAAAGCGCGGTGGATGATCCCATAAAGAGGCTTCAGTGTCAAGGCTGGGGGTTCTTGTCGATCACGCCTTCTTTTCTTCTTTTTTCGCCTCTTCGGCTTCCTCTTTCTTGGCTTCGGCTCGGTCCTTGATGTCGGCGAAGCCGATGAACAGGGCTATGAGTCCTACGAGAAAGGCGACGACAGGGGAGGCGCCCCTGAGGAAGGTCAGGATGTCGGCACCCCAATTGAGGGCGCCAGGAAGGCAGGCAACGAGCCCGAATGCGATGAATACAAGTCCGACAAGCAAAGCAGCCATGGAAACCTCCAGTGAAAATTCTAGGCCGTATGGTATCAAGAGCTGCTCACTCTGGCAAGGAACTACCGGAATAAGCCCTGCTTCGCTACAATGGACTCCTTCCAGCAAGGAGTTTCCGTGATCGCGCCCAAATCCATCGCCCTTTACAAGAATCGTCCTGCCTTCGTCCTTGATCGGCTTGGCGACAAGCTTGATATCCGACTCGAAGACGGTGCTTCGCTGAAGGTGCGTGACAAGGATCTCGAAGAGCTTCACCCGGGGCCAGCCACCTCGATGCCGGTACCTGCCCCGGGAGGGGACTTCGAGACTGCATGGTCGGTGCTGGCCCCTGCGGATGGCGAGGGGGGGGCCTCTCAGTCCGCAAGGGACCTTGCTGAGCTCGTGTTTGGCAAGGCCGGCCCTGCTGAAACCCTGGCTGCCTGGTTCGAAGGCCAGAGAGGCTTGGTATTCAGGGCCGAGGGTGCGCGGCTCGTGCCGCTCTCGCAGGCTGAGCGCGACCGCGAGGGCGAAAAGCGAACAAAGAAAGAGGGGGAGGCTGCCGTACGTGCTGCCTTTGTCGAGCGGGCGAGGCAGGCTTTCAGGAGGCGGGCAGAACTTCCTCGCCCCGCCTTCGAGGAGGGGGACAGCCGCTTTCTGGCCGAGCTTGAGGCCCTCGCCTACGGGAAGGCGGGGAAGTGCAGGCTGGCGACCGAGATCGGGATAGGAGACAGCCCCGAGGACGCCCACTCCTGGCTCCTTTCAACGGGGCGCTGGGACGAATCGGTTAATCCTCACCCCCGGCGGTCGGGCTGTCCCACGGCCTCACCCCGGGTCGAGATCGGACCCGACCTCGGCGAAATCCAGCGGCGTGACCTCCGCCATCTGGAAGCCTGGGCCATCGACAACGCCTGGAGCCACGACCCTGACGATGCGATCTCCTGGGACGGAGAGGCTGTCTGGATCCACGTTGCCGATCCCGCTGCCGCCATCCTTCCGGATTGCGCTGCCGACAGGGAAGCCTTTGCCCGGGGTCTGACCCTCTACCTGCCGGAGCTCACCTCGACACTGCTTCCGCCCGAAGCCCTCGAGCGCTTTGGATTGGGGCTTGCAGCGGAGTCGCCCGCCCTGTCCTTCCGTGTCGGGCTTTCGGAGGATGGCGCGGTTTCCTCGGTGGAAGCGACCGCCTCCCTCCTTCGCGTTCGGAGGACGCATTATGCAGAGGCAGATGCCATCGCTGACCGTGGAGCCGCTGGCGCGGAGGGACTCCGGAAGCTCGAAGAGATAGCGGAGCTACGGCTGAGGCGGCGCCTCGAGAACGGTGCGATCGACATCGAAATACCTGAGGTACGGGTCTTTGTGCGCGAAGGCGTGATAGCCATAGAGGCCCTGCCGAAGACCCGCTCGAGCGGGATTGTCCGTGAAATGATGCTGCTGGCTGGTGAGGCTGCCGCGCGCTGGGCCTTCGAGCGAAAGATTCCCTTTCCCTACTATAGCCAGGAATCGCCCAGTGAGACCTCATCTCTTCCCGAGGGACTGGCCGGCGAATTCGCCAAGCGCCGTCTCATGCGGGCGGGCATCACAGGGCCGACCCCCAGTGCCCACCGTGGCCTGGGCCTGCCCTTTTACTCGCAGGCGACGAGTCCCCTCCGGCGCTATGCCGACCTCCTGGCGCACATGCAGATCCGTGCAGCCCTTGCCGGCAGGGAAACCCTCGACGAAGACGAGGTGATGCGACGCTCGGCCCTGGCCCAGGCTGCCGGAGCTCCGAACCGCCAGACCGAGCGTGCGAGCCAGGCACATTGGACCCTTGCCTGGCTGCAGCGGAATCCGCTCTGGCAGGGGGAGGGCATCATTGTCGGGGCGGCTGGACCAGGAGCCTGGCAGGTCCATGTTCCCACGCTCGGCCTCGAGACGCGCATGAAGCTGGGAAGCAACCGTGCCCTTAATGGAATACTTGCGCTGCGGGTCGCCCGGATCGACCTGCCGCGCCTCGAAGTGGGTTTCCAGGAATGCTGAACCCTGGCTATTTTGCCCGGATACTGGATTTTGCGGGTGCGGAATATGGATACTAAAAGTATGCACATGACTTCGCCTTCCGAGGCAGGGTAAAATGGGTCTGCTCCAGAATAAGCGGCGCGTGTTTGGCCTACGGAGTCTTTTGATCCTCGTCACGGTCGTGCCGATGGTTGTTGCGGTTTCAGTGGTCGGGGCCCTGATGTATTTCGACAGCCGCTCAGCCATGCGATTCGCCACGGAAAGCCTCTATGTCCAGGTGAACGGCCGGATCGCCGACCGGATTTCCGGCTTCCTTTCGACTGCTCGTACCATCAACGACTCGAACGCTGAGGCTCTGTCCCAGGGCTCTCTCCGAATCAGCGATCCTGCAGGCATCGAGTCCCACCTCATCGCCATCATGCGTTCGAGGCCGCTCATCTCCAGCACGTATGTCGGAAGTCCGACTGGGGGCCTTGTGGACTCGGGCCGTGATGGCCCCGGAGGGCAGGAGTATGTCATCGAAACCCCTGGCTTCTCTGCCGGTCCCTTTGTGAAAAGCGCAATCGATGACGAATCAGCCAAGGTGGCGACCCTGCTCGCACTCCCCTTCTTCGATGCACGCAACCGCCCCTGGTATCAAGCCGCAGTGGCCAAGGGAAGTTCTGTCTGGACTGAGGTATTTGCCCTGTTCTCAGGTCAGGACTCCGCAATCTCAGCGGCTCGGCCGGTCTTCGACAGGAAGGGAAAGCTGATTGCTGTCGTGTCGGTGGACCTCTTTCTTTCCCAGATACGGACCTTCCTGGAAGGCCTCGGGCGAGTGGACGGAAGTGTCAATTTCCTCATTGACCGCAAGGGCTTCCTGATCGCCTCCCCTCACGACGCCACGATCTTCATGAGTCCGCAGGGGACAGCGGCCCCAACGAGGATGAGCGGCAAGGACAGTCGTGACCCTCTGGTGGCCATGGCCTCGCAGAACATCGATTCGAAGGAATCTGCATCGACCTTCTCCTTCACAAGCGGCGGCAAGGGCTTTACCGCTCTCGCTTCGACCCTGTCCGAACCGGCTGACCTGGGCTGGCGGATTGTCTCGGTATTTCCTAACAGCGCCTACACCGGTCCCCTTGAGCGCGACCTGGGAGGGCTTGCCCTGATAGCCCTGCTGTCGACGGCCCTCTTCGCCCTCGGTGGCATTTCCGGCACCTCGTACATCGTCATCCGTACGCGGCAGTTTTCTTCCTTCGCTGCGGCAGTGGCGGATGGGGTGAAGACCCAGGGTGAGGGAACGCTGCGCCCTTCGTCGATACGGGAGATCGAAGCGATGCGGCAGGATTTTCTGGCCATGGAGCGGCGCATCGAAGATGGCATCACAAGGCTCAGGGACGAGATCGACGAGCGCCGCGCCACCGAGGAGAGGCTCACTGAATCGCAGCATGCCTATGACCGCCTGGCCAGGAACATACCGGTTGGCTTCTACCTGCTCAGGACGAGTCCCGAAGGAAGGTACAGCTTCGGCTATGTGAGCCCGAGGTTCCGCGAGGTACTCGGACTTTCATCAGGTGCCAACATTACCGGACCTGAGTCCTATATGCATCTTATCCATCCCTCGGACCTTCCTGCCTTCCTTGCCGTGCAGGAGGAGGCGCTCCGCGAGACGAAGCGCTTCCTCTGGGAAGGGAGGATCCTGGCAGGGGGGACGGAGCGCCATATCCGAATGGAGTCCAACCCCGAAGTCCAGTCCAATGGGGATTTGCTCTGGGACGGTGTGGTTTCCGATGTCACCGAGACCCGGCTGGCCTCAGGGCGCATCTCGGAGCTCCTCTCGGAGAAGGAGCTCCTCCTCCATGAGGTCCACCATCGTATCAAGAACAACATGTACACCATGACCTCGATGCTGGAGTTCCAGGCCGACATGCACGATGACCCCCGTGTCTCAGGCGCACTCATGGAGGCTCGCGACCGACTGACGAGCATGATGCTCCTTTACAACAAGCTCTACCGTTCGGACGCCATGCTCGCCACCGATACCGCGACCTATCTCGGGGACATTGCGGGCTACCTCGAGGATCAGCACTCCCTGCGTCCTGAAATAATCATCGAGCGGGTCATGCAGCCCCTTACCCTCGATGTCCGCGTCCTTATGCCCCTGGGCATCATCGTCAACGAGCTTATTACCAATTCATACAAGCATGCCTTCCCGCGGGGAAGGGCAGGCAGGATCCGCCTTTCCCTGACTGCCGAGGGTGACAGTGTCCGCCTCACGATCGATGACGACGGTGTCGGGCAGGAACCAGGCAAGAGAAAGAAGGGCTTCGGCCGCTTCCTCATCGAAGGACTCTCGAAGCAGATCAGGGGGACGATCGAAGAAGGCGCCGAAAGCGGCAGCAGCTTCAGTCTGGTCTTCCCGCGCGCATAAGGCGCGTGCGAGTCGCTGCCGGAGCGTTCCACGAAGGTGGAGATTGACTCCTACAAAGGCGCTCTTCTACACTTCGGTCATGGAACAGAAGGACTACCGCCTCGCTGCGATCATGTATACCGACATTTCCGGCTTTTCCCGGATGATGGAGCGTGACGAGGCAGGGACGCTCGAGCTCCTCCACTTCCACAACGAGCTCATCGGGGGCATTGTCGCCAGCCACCACGGCAGCATCATCAAGACGATCGGCGACGCCCTCCTCGTGGACTTCCGCAACACCGTGGAGGCCCTGCAGAGTGCCCTCGAGATCCAGGATCGGCTCTATGTTCACAACAGGGAACGCGCGAAGCTTCCCCTCCTCGTCCGCATCGGGCTCCACCTCGGGGATATCTACTTCTATGAGAACGATGCCCTCGGTGAGGGCATCAACATTGCCGCGCGTCTTCAGTCGCTGGCGCGTCCGGGCTGCGTATGCTTTTCGCAGGATGTCTATAACCAGGTACTCAACAAGATCGAATTCCGCGCGGACAGGCTCGGCAAGGTCTCCCTCAAGAACATCACGAAGGAGATCCATGCCTACGAGATCACGACGCCGAACGTAGAGTTCGACCCCGATCGGGACAAGCCGCGGCCCGGCTACCAGCCCGGGGTCTGGCTCGAGGGCGACGACGGCACGGTGAGGTCGGAGGATGTGTCCGGCTCGCGCGGAAGCCCAGCCTGGGCCAGCCCGAAGCCTGCGGTCGCAGAAGCGGGGAGTGCCCCATCCCTGCCGGAGGAGCAGCCTCCAGCGTCGGAGGCTCCACTTCCGCTGCCAGCCTCCGTGGCCGGCGCCCCTGTGGCAGCCTCACCCAAAGCCATGGCCGGGGAGGGTGTGGACCGCTCCTACAGCGAGGAAGGATCACGCAACCTTCTGACCGAGATCCGGAAGGCAATACTCGAGGATATCCGCAAGGAGGGTCGCCGACTGTCCGTGGATGAAGCCCGCGAGCGCTATGGTTTTTACGGGGTAGAGGCCCAGGAGGTCATCGCAGCGATGATGGAGCAGGGATTCCTGCTGCGGTCGCGGAATCCCGGACTTGCTTCCGCCGCCGCGAAGTCCGCGGCGGGCTGGGGCTTTGACATCAACGCTGAGGTTTCCGGCGATGGGAGGAAGGTGGCCTCGGACCTCGGACGCAGCATCGAGGCGGCGGTCCACGGCATCGTCAGCGAGATCGAGCGCTCGGTGGAGCGCAATGTCGCCTCTGGCAAGATTCCCGACGATCTGCGCATAAAGCTCAAGACCCTTGATGCAAAGATGGCAGCCAAGGGCGAGCATATCCAGGCCAAGCTCGAACGGAAGGGGGAACGCCACAGGGCCAAGCAGGAGCGTAAGCGCGAGAACGCCCACTATAACAAGGAGACGCAGGCCTGGGACAGGAAGCTCGACAGCGAATCCGGATGGAAGGAAGCGGTGCTGCCCGGCACGGGAGGCTTTCCCGATTTTGTCGAACGCCTGGGCGACCGTGCGCAAAAGGTCCGGGGCAGCTTCATCACCCACCTTGCCACCTTCCTCGGAGTCAATGGCTTTTTGTGGTTTCTCAACCTGAGCAGCACTGGTACCTTTCTTTGGGCAGCCATCGTGTCCGCAGCCTGGGGCATCGGCGTCGCAAGCAACGCCGCCTCGGCCATCAGGTCGGGAGCCAAGGCCGCCGACGCGGCGAGGTTGCCCGAACTCGACGAGGAGCAGATCGTACTATTCAGGAAGATCGAGCGCACCAAGGATTCCTACGCCATGCACGCGACCTCGGTGGTTTCGGTGTCCTTCCTTCTTGGACTCATCAACTTCCTCACGGGACCCGGGTTCCTCTGGTTCCTCATTCCAGCGGGAGGACTCCTTTTGTCGCTCATTTCCCACCGTGTGGCCTATGGCATCTCGCTGCCCCGCCTCGAGCGCGAGTTTGCGGAGGCCCTCGGGGTCAAGGGCAGCTGGAAGAAGGCCCTCAAGCGCTCGGGCGCGGCGCGGAAGGCTGATGCGAGCCTCGGTCCCTACTCTGCCCTCGTTCACGAGGCTGAGCAGATTGAAAAGGCCATCCTTGAACTTGCCAAGGATCCTGCTGGAGAGGCAGGCGACGTCGAGTCCGTGCTTAGGGACTACGTCGCGCAGGTGAGGCTTCTGGCCGGGTCGGCTGTTGATATCGACCGCGTCATCGACTCGATCCCGAGGGACAGCCTCTGCGCCGACAAGGAGACTCTCATCCGCAAGGAAGCGGCGACGACCAACCCAGGGCTCAAACTCGAATACCGAAAGAACATCGAGGAGATCCAGCGCCAGGAGAGTTCCTGGGAGGACCTCGGCAATCAGCGGGAGATCCTCGGGCTCAGGCTCGGCTCCTCGGTGAACCAGCTCAAGCAGATGCGGATGGATCTGGCCAGGGTGAAGGCTGCCGGGGATTCCGGCAAGCAGGGCGAGTTCAGGACAAGGACCACCGAGCTTTCGAAATGGCTTGAGGATCTCAGGAAGGGCTATGAAGAAAGTCAGGCCGATCCTTATGACGAGCTTGAAAAGCAGGCCAGGAAGGCCGAACTCGAGGGCATCTCGGCCAAGGCCCTGGCCGAGCGCGAGGCTGTCGCGAGGCTCGCGGCACCGGAGGGGAAGGGCGTCCCGCTGCTTTGACAGGTCTGAGCCAGCTGCCACCTGCCTCCACGCCCGCAAGCGCCGAGCCTTCCCTGGCCGCGGCGCTCTAGCTATCGACCAATCCTACTCCCGCTCGTTTGCAGGCATCGGCGAGCTTCCCGTCAAGAGTCGCGAGTCTCCCCTGCTTCCTGATGGCCAGCTCGAGATAGGCGGCATCGTAACTACTGATTCCATATAATTGGGAGAGTTCGAAAAGCTGCCCGACGTAGCTCTCGCCGTAATCCTGGTCTGTTTCCAGGCCATAGTCCTTGAGCAGGCCGATGATCGTGACGACCCCGGAATGGCTCAGTCGGCGGCGCTTTACGGCGATGGTGAGTACGCTGCCCATCTCGTACCACCAGAGCTGGGGTACGGCGACCGTTTCGCCTTCCTGAAAAGCCGCAAAGGCCCGTGTCACACTTTCGGATTTTTCGTCCGACAGGAAAAGTGCCGCGGTAAAGGAACAGTCGAGAATGTGCATGCTCAGCGCCTACCCTCCTCGATGGCGGAACGGATATCGAAGAAGGGGGCTTCCAGCTCCCGATACGCTGCCAAGGCCGAAACTATTGAGGCTCGTCCGCCAGGCACTTTCTTGGCTGGGAGAATTCGGGCGATAGGCTTGCCATGCTTTGTGATCGTATATTCTTTCCCAGACTGTACTTCCACGAGAAGCTCTGCAAAGTGTGTCTTGGCTTCGTAGGTTCCAATGTCCATCGAAGTACTCCTTTAGACCAGTATATTAGACCTGTTTAAAGCAAGCAAGGAGGAGATCGATCTTTCAACGCTCCTTGGTCTGCCCGAGGTCTCATTGCATCTGACCCTGAACGCTCGCCAGATCTCAGGGTTGAAGCCCTTCGATCTCCACTTGGCTTAGGCCTGTTGATTTTTCGATGTTGTCCACCGCCACACCCAACTGCTTGAGATTGCGCGCCGCTTCGCGCCTCCCCTCTTTCATCCCCTCTATTTTGCCCTCTGGCGCTGGCTTCCGAAAGGTAGGTAGCCTGGTCGTGGAGCCATTTCTGGTGGGCTTCGTACTCGTACATGAGTTCGGGGTTGTCAACAATCAGGACCCCGGCCTATGAGGGGGATCTCAAGGGTAATCAGCGTCGCCTGATCGGTCAGGATGAATAGACTATCTGGATCGGAATCATCGATGTCGGCCATCCTGGAAACCTTGATAAAGCGCGGCTTATCCTTCCGCATCACAAAATCAAGGATGTGGATGCTGATAACCGGATGGAGCGCTTCATATCCCGAGCCGATGGAAAGCTGGGCTGAGTTAACCCGGCTCCAGTAGTAGAGGGCGCGGGCTCCATAGGATTGCTGTGGCATGACTTGCATCTCGACGTCAAAGAGCCTTCCTGAGTCATCGGAAGCCTCGATGTCGAGAACCATATCGTTGACCGCGCGCAGCATGCTGTACCTCCATGCCGATGAGTACGCCTTGAGGGTCGCGTTCTGATTGCGCTATGGGGGAGAATTCGGTGGAATCGAAGGAATCAAAGGAATCGGAGGATGGCGTGAGGTTAGGGCAAAACTCCGTAGCTACGTGCGGCCTGGATCATCGGGAACTTCGGCACGGTGCCGACGTTGCGCCAAGTGACCCTGTGGGCCCCAAAGGGATCCTCGGGCTTCGGTAGCGGGTTTGTCGTGCCGAGGGTTTGAACTGCGGGTCTGGCATGGTGACATGGACGTATGACCCTGCTCCATGTCTCCCCTCAGGTCTGCTCCACCTCTTCGCGCGTCAGGCCCGTCGCTTCAGTTATAACGGCGATATCGACGCCAAGACGCTTGAGATTTCTAGCGTCTTCGAGCGCGCGCTGACGAGCGCCCTCGGCCTTACCCTCGGCCTTACCCTCAGCCTTACCCTCAGCCTTACCCTCAGCCTTACCCTCAGCCTTACCCTCAGCCCGGTCGACGATGTGCCAGTCCTTGACGCGGCTGATCCAGTCCATGCGACGGTCGTAGGCCCAGCGCGCCTGCTTTGATTTGGTGAACAGAGCCATCATTTTTGCCGCCTCCTGGATGTCTGAATCCAAGCCCTGAAACCGGGGGCTTTCAAGGTCGATATCCTGGCCGTACCACAGCAGGGCCAGCCAGCGATCGATCCCTGTTCTGAACATAGCCTCATCGCCAAAGTCCGGCAAGGCCGCGCGCTTCCTGGCGCGCATGGACGCGCGCCCACGGCAATCGCCGAGCTCGCTCGGCGGCGTCACGGATGACGA
>JBAXTA010000084.1:0-14246 GCA_037130415.1 Spirochaetota bacterium | reverse complement strand
GATGACTTCGTATCGCGGGATGACTTCGTATCGCGGGATGACTTCGTATCGCGGGCGAAGGGCGGGCCCTCGTGAAAGGCAGGAAGTCGGGGAGCGGCGTACTCTCCACGGTGCTGGGACTTACCCTCACCATCCTTTTCTCCTTTGGGCTCGTGATCCTGTTGATACTATTGCTCAGCAAGATGCCTTCCAAGACAATCTACGCGTTCTTCATCGGGCCCTTCTCGAACAAGTACTATTTGGGAAATATGCTGAATGTGGCGGTGCCGCTCATTTTCACGGGACTGGGCATTGCCGTCGCATTCAAGTCCTCGGTGTTCAATCTCGGTGGCGAGGGGCAGGTCTATGCCGGCGGTCTGGCCGCGACCAGCGCCTGCCTCGCCATCCCCCACGCGCCAGGATTGGTCGGCATGGTGCTGGCCCTCCTGGCGGCAGCTACGGTATCAGCCATCATCGCGGGAGTTTCGGGCTTTTTCCGCATGAAGTGGGAGGCAGACGAAATGATCTCCTCCTTTCTCCTCTCCGCTGCGGTCGCCCTTGTCTGCAATTATTTCATAACTGGTCCCTTCGACGACCCGAACAACAATATCCTTTCGACCTATCCCATCGCCAAACAGTTCGGTCTGCTGAAGATATACCCACCCTCGAAGCTCAACGTCAGCGCCTTCCTCGCGATTATGGCTGCCATAATCGTCTCTATTTTCATGAACAAGACCCACGCCGGCTATGAGATGCGGATGTGCGGTTTGAACCGGGAATTTTCACGCTATGGAGGCATTAATGTCTCCAGATATCTGGTGCTGCCCATGATCCTCTCCGGGGCCCTGCACGGCATTGGCGGCGGGCTCATGGTCCTGGGTACCTACCAGGCGGCCATCAAGGGATTTTCCTTCGGCATGGGCTGGAACGGTATCGCGGTGGCCCTTATCGCACGGAACAACCCCCTTGGAGTCCTGCCGGCTGCCCTCCTCTTCGCCTATCTCGACGCTGGAGCCAAGTCGGCGATGCTTGGAGGGGATGTGACCTTCGAGATCGCCTCAATTGCCCAGTCCTTTATCTTCTACCTCGTTACCGCGCAGGCCCTTTTTGACATCGTGCGCAAACGGAGGCGGGCATGAGCTCCAATTCTAGCTACTCGGTTCCCCTCGTCTTCAATGCGGTTGAAATCATGACTCCCTTCCTCCTCGCTGGCATCGGTGGCCTGTTTACCGAGCTGGCTGGCATGCTCAACATAGCCCTGGAGGGGCTGATGCTCGCGGGGGCCTTCTTCAGCATCGTATTCGCTGCGGCGACCGGGAACCTTTTCCTCGGGATCGCCATGGGAGTCATGTCCTCCATGCTCCTTGCTCTGATGTTCGGCCTGATCACGCTCAAACTCCGGGCCAACGTATTCATCACGGGACTTGCGACAAACCTCTTTGCCTCGGGCTTCACCGTCGTGCTGGCCTATCAGCTCTTCCACACCAAGGGTGTCATCCAGTTCCAGAACATACCCAAGCTGCCCGTGCTCGTCGTACCGGATTTCCTCCAGCGAATACCCATACTGGGGGACATACTCTTCGGGCACAACATCATCGTCTACCTCACCTGGGCCCTTGTCCTTGTTTCAGCCATCGTCATCTACCGCACGCCCTTTGGGCTCAGACTCAGGGGCACGGGCATCAACGCCGATACCATCGTCTCCCTCGGCCTGAGCCCTCAAAAGTACCAACTAGCAGGAATATTGATTTCTGGCTTTACCTGCGGGCTTGCCGGCGCGATGCTGACCATCAGGCTTGCAGCCTTTGTGCCGGAGATAACCTCGGGCCGGGGCTGGATAGCCCTCGTCGCCATCTACCTCGGCAACAAGACTCCAATAGGCATTGCCGCCGCTTCCTTTGTCTTCGGTCTCACCGAAAGCTTTTCCAATTATGCCCAGGGGGCCATCACGATCCCCTCCGATTTCATTCTGGCACTTCCCTACGTGATCACCGTAGTCGCCATGATCCTCTATGCGATCTGGCGGCACTCGCGTGCCACGAGATAGAAGGCTTATTCAAGGTCCAAGAAGGAGAATTGCATGAAAGCAGCCGTGTTGCTCGCGCCAGAGAAGATAGAGATCCAGGAGGTACCAACTCCGGCAATCAAGCCAGGCGAGGTCCTGGTGAAGCTCAAGAACTGCGGCATCTGCACGCTGGAGCAGCGGCTCTATGCGGGCGCCATGAAGATCTTCTATCCCATCATCCCCGGGCATGAGGCTGCAGGTGAGGTGGTGGAGGTCGGTGCTGATGTCCTTTCAGGCATCACTCCCGGAACCCGTGTCGCCATGGACCTGGTAGTGCGCTGCGATGAGTGCTATTTCTGCCGCACCGGCCAGTCCAACCTCTGCGCCAACCGCTTCAAGAACAACAAGAAGGTCCTCGGTGGCTTCGGCGAGTACATGGCTGTGTCCGCGAGCCAGGTCTATCCGATCCCGGCCTCGCTTTCCTACGCGGAAGCGGCCTTCGCCGAGCCCCTGTCCTGCTGCATCCGCTCGCTGAAGAAGGTCGGACTCAAGCTGGCGGAGGACCTCCTGATCATAGGCGCCGGCCCGATGGGGCAGATGCATTTGCAGATCGCCCAACTCATGGGTGCCCGGGTCTTCGTTTCCGATCCGGACAAGGCCCGCCTGGCGATGGCGAAAAAACTTGGAGCCTTCCTCACGATAGATCCTAGTTCCGAGGACCTCGTGAAGATCCTCAAGGAGCATACCGATGGCAGGGGCGTGGACGCCTGCGTGATCACGAGCATGGCTCCTGTCGCCCTGACGACAGCCTTCGAGGTGGTCAACAAGGGCGGGAGGGTCAACATCTATACCTCCTACACCGACAAGCCGCCCCTTCCCATCGATGCCAACACTCTTCACCGTAACGAGGTCACGGTTACCGGCACCGAGGGCCGCACCGAGTCCGACTTCCTGGCCGCTGTGCGGCTCCTGTCCTTCGGCAAGGTCGACGTGAAGCCGCTGATCAGCAGGATTGTGGGCTATCCCTCCCTCGAGGCGGGGATCAAGGCAGCGATGACGGCCGATACCTATCGAGTTCTCCTTGAGCAGGAAGGCACGGCTTGATCCTGACTGTCGATATCGGGACCTCGGTTCTCAAGGCGGCGCTGTTCGAAAAGGATGGCACTGCAATCCGCCGCGCGGAGTACCCGATATCGCTTCTGCCCAACCCCGATCCCCTGCGTCGCGAAGTGGATGCAGAAGATTGGGTGCGGGGACTGCGTTCGGTGGCGGGGCAACTCGGTCTCGCGGGCTTCCCCGCCCGCGCGGGCTCTTCCGCCCTCGAGGCGATGATCATCAGCGGCAACGGTCCGACCCTCGTTCCCGTGGCTGGCGACGGGACAGTCCTCGCAAAGGCGATGACCTGGATGGACAGGCGGGGTGTCGAGGAGGCGCGGATCGTTTCCGAGAAGCGGGGGAAGTACACCGACCCGGCCTTCACCCTTCCAAAGGCTCTCTGGCTCTATCGCAATGAAAGGTCTATCTATGACCGTACCCGCTATTTCCTTTCACCCCCCGAATTCCTGACCTTTGTCCTGACCGGCGAGGCCCTCACCTTCCTGCCCACACCCCAGTACAAGGAATCAATCATGTGGGACGAGGCGGCGGTGGAGATGCTGGGGATGGACAAGGGAAAATTTCCTCCCTTTATTGCCCCGGGCGTCCTGGTAGGAAAGGTCGGCGCCACTGGCTCTGCTGCAACAGGGGTACCTGCTGGTACGCCTGTCATCGCGGGTGCCCCCGATTTCATAGTAGCCCTCCTCGGAACGGCGACAGTCAGGCCCGGCCGCGCCTGCGTCCGCTCAGGCACCTCCGAGGGCATCAACCTCTGTTCGACAGTCCCCGCGAACGACAAGCGCCTCCTGAGCGTCGGCCACCTCGCCGAGGGCCTCTACAACGTGTCGGGAGTGATTTCCACAACGGGCAAGGCCCTCGAGTGGTTCAAGAACCTTTCGGGCAAGACTGAAACTAGCTATGAGAGCCTCTTCGAGGAGGTCGCCGAAGTACCGGCTGGCGCCAACCGCCTCCTCTTCCTGCCCTATCTGGCGGGCGAACGGGCGCCACTCTGGGACCCCAGTGCACGCGGCAGCTTCATAGGCCTCAACCTCAACCATGGACTCCGCGACATGACGAGGGCTGTGGTCGAGTCGGTGGCCTTCGCCATCCGCGACGTGATCGAGGTCATGGGAGAGAACGGGCTCGCGGTGAGCGATCTCAGGATCATCGGTACTCCCTCAAAAAGCGCAGTCTGGAACCAGATCCGCGCAGACGTGACGGGGCGCAGGATACTCGTGCCCGTCCTCCAGGACGCCGACCTTTCGGGGGACCTCTGTCTCGGGCTTTTCGGCCTCGGCGAATATCCTTCCATCGCAGCGGCTTCCGAGGCTGTAGTGAGGATCGGTGCCGTCTTCGAGCCCCAGTCTGCAACGACCGCGATATACGACGAATTGTTTCCTTTGTACCGGCAGTCCTATAAGGGCCTGCGGGAAGTCTTCACCCAATTATCCACAGCAAGGAGCCGTACATGAATCTCGGGAAAAGCATCAGGTCGACCAGCATCTTCCGCAGGAGCACGGGAAGGACGGTCATCGTGGCCCTGGACCACGGGGGGATCGCCGGGCCGATGCCCGGAATCATCAAGCCAGCCGAGGTTGTGCGGGCCTGCCGCGAGGGCGGGGCCGATTCCATCCTCGCGACGCGGGGCGTGTTGACGGCATCTGAGGGGGAGTGGGATCGCAACCTTTCAGCCGTCCTCCGCATCACCGGCGGCTTCACGGTCCTCGGGGGGAAGTTCGAGGAAGAGCTCATCTCCAGCCCCGAGTCCGCCCTCGCGTTGGGCGCTACCGCTGTGGCGGTCACGGTTAAATTTGGCCACGAACGCGAGGGCGAGTTCACCAAGCAGGCCTCCTTGGTCGCCGACACCTGCGAGCGCTGGGGCATCCCCCTGATGATCGAGGCCATGGCCAAGGCCAAGGACATGAAATCCAGCGACCCCAAGGGTGTCTCCCTCGCGGCGCGTGCCGCCCAGGAGATCGGGGCTGACATCGTGAAGACCTACTATACGGGCGATCCCGAGAGCTTCCACAGCGTCGTCGAAGGCTGCCCCGTACCCATCGTCATTCTCGGCGGGGAGAAGTCGGATACCCTCGAGGCTGTGTTCACCGACGTGTTCTATTCCCTCCAGGCTGGCGGCAAGGGGATTGCCATAGGCAGGAATATCTGGCAGCACGGCAAGACGAAGGCGATGGTGGAGGCCATGGTCGGCCTCGTCCACGAGAACTGGACGGTGAAGCAAGCCCTGAATCACGTAGGGAGCTAAGGAATGCCTGCTCTCGCCTTTGCTACCAACTTCCTGTGGGTCATGGTGATTGGACTCCTGGGGCCGAATCTCCCGGCCATGGTCACTGACCTGGGCATCAGCTACGCCCAGGCCGGTTTCTTCTTCACCCTCCTCTCACTCGGTTCCCTGGTTGGTACGAGCGTGGGAGGCATTGGCTCCGACTTCCTGCCTCGGAAGCTCCTCTACGGTTCCTGCGTACTTCTCCTTTCCCTTGGGCTCCTCGTCATGGGCATCGCCCCCGGATATATTCTCATTGCGTCCTGTGTGTTCTTCCTGAGCCTCTTCGGCAGCCCGATCGGCGCGATCGGGCAGAGCATCATGCTGGGCATGTTCCCGACGAAGAGGGAGAAATACCTCTCCCTCTTCACCCTCTTCGGGGCGATGGGGAGCCTCCTGGCGCCAATCTTCGTATCGGTGAACTTCATTTTCTCCCTTTCCTGGCGCTGGGCCTTTGTCGAAGCGGCTTGCATTGGCTTCCTCGTCCTTGTCGCCCTCCTGACCGTGAGGATCCCTCCCCTTGCCGCGAACCACCAGAAGGTTGGCCTGTCTGAAATAGCGCGCCACCGGGGCATTGTCGTCGTAGCCATCCTCATCTTCTTTTCCACGGGGAGCGACTTCGGATTTTCCTACTGGCTGGCCGAATACTTCAAGACTGAGCTCCATGCGAGCCTCCGGCTCTCGAGCTCCGTCGTCGGTGTCTATCTGATTGGGATTATCGCAGGGCGTTCCCTGATCAACGTCTTCCTCCGGAGGATGAGCCCGCGAGCCATCACGATATCTGGACTCTGCGTTTCCCTCGGCTCGATCGTTCCCTTCATCCTTGTGCCCTCGATACCCCTCAAGGTCGCCTTCTGTTTTCTCTACGGTTTCGGGACGGCCCCCGTTTTTCCCCTCCTCGTGGCCCGGGGCACCAAGCTCTTTCCTGCACAGCCCGGGGCTGTCACGGGTATCCTCTATGGATGCCTCTCGCTTGGCGGCATGGTCTTCCCCTTCCTTGTGGGCATCCTCGCCGGGAACTTCGGGATTGCTGCCTCCTATTTTTTCTGCGCGCTCGTCGTGGCTGGCCTTCTCATCGCGGTCCTCCTGGGCAAGGCCCCGCGCATCGGCCCGGAAGCGTCAGCATCCGCGTGAGTCGCATGGGCCCGCGATCGATCGTCATTTGGGGGTGAGGTATGGGAACAGGATTTACCTTTGACTTCGAGCATTGCACGGAGTGCCAGCGCTGCATGATTGCCTGCTCGGTTGCCAAGGAGCGGATTGTCTTCCTTAAACGCTCGAGGATCTCGATTGTGAGGGCCTGGCCCGAGCTCCCCGAGATCCTCGTCTGCCGTTTCGATGACTGCGCTGGCCAGCCCTGCATCGAAGCCTGCCCTGTCGGCGCGATCTCCTGCGAAGGGGGCCTTGTGTTGATCGATGCGGAGACCTGTACGGGCTGCGAAGCCTGTGTGCTGGTCTGCCCCAGCCAGGCGATCATCATGGGGGAGGGCATCGCTCTCAAGTGCGATTTCTGCGGTGGTGCGCCTGAATGCGTGAAGGCCTGCGGCACCCTGGCGATAAGCCGGAAAGGAGCCTGACGATGGCATCCAGTGCCCGCGATATCCTCCTTCGCATCGACTGCACGGCGAAAAAAGTCAGCACTATGAAGGTTGACGCGGCTCTCAAGGCCTACGTCGGCGGCATGGGCTATGGCACGAAGATCCTGGTCGATGAGGTCGATCCCGCAGTCGATGCCCTTTCGCCTGCGAACAAGCTCATCCTGGCTGTCGGTCCGCTGACGGGAACGGCTGCGCCCATGTTCGCGCAGTCCTGCATCGTGACCAAGTCTCCTTTGTCGGGCACCATCCTCAATTGCTACGCCGGAGGATTCCTCGGGGCGGAGATCAAGTTTGCGGGCATCGACGGACTCATCCTCGAAGGCCAGGCCCCGGACTGGAGCCTCATCCTGGTAGATGACGGACGCGTGAGCTTCCACGACGCGGGCCCTGTCATGGGCAGGGGGACGAGCGAGACCGAGGCCTACATGAGGACCCGCTTCGGAAATGATGTCCGTACACTGTCCATCGGCCGCGCCGGCGAAAAGCTTGTGGCCATGGCCTCGGTCTTTACCGAGACCCGCACCTTCGGAAGGGGCGGGGCCGGGGCGGTCCTGGGTTCGAAGCGGATCAAGGGCATGGCCTTCCGGGGCAGCCAGGGTCTGGACGTCGCCGACCGGTCGGCCTTCTCTGCGGTGGTGGACAAGAACCTCGAGATAATCAGGACAGCCTGCGCCGAGCAGTACAACCTCCTGGGCATGTTCTCGCGGGTAGGAACTGGTGCGGGTGTGGGGCTCGTCAATGGCAAGCAGGTCCTGGCGACAAAGAACCACCTCCTGGGCACCTGGGCCGAAGCCGCAAAGATCGATGGCTTCAGCTATGCGAAGAATTTCTACACGAGGCCCGTCGCCTGCTATGGCTGCCCCGTGCACTGCGGAATGCTGCACAAATTCCGGAAGCCGGAAGGTGGGGAGTCCTGGCTCAGGGGACCTGAGTACGAAACCATGTACTCCCTCGGCTCGGCCCTCCTCAACGCTGATCCAGTGACCCTCGCCGAGGCCAACCAGGTCTGCGAGGAGTACGGGATGGACAGCCTGACCACGGGCTTGACGGTGGCCCTGGCCTTCGAGATGGCGGAGAAGGGCCTTGTCACGGAGCCAGGGCTCTCCCTGGCCTTCGGCGAGCGTGCTTCCATCCTCGAGCTGCTTCGGAAGATCGGCGAGCGGGAGGGCCTAGGCGATATCCTGGCAGATGGACCGAAAAAGGCAGCTGAACGTGTGGGCGGTGGCGCCCTGTCGTACGCTATGCAGATCAAAAACTCCGGTTTTGCAGCCTGGATGCCCACGCGCATGAAGGGCGTCGCCCTCTCCTTCGCCACCTCCAACCGGGGAGCCTGCCACAAGCGGGCACCGATCGGCGCGGAAATCACCGGGCAGGTCGACATGGACTCGAACGAGGGCAAGGCCGCAATGGTCAAAGACATACAGGATCTCGTGAACGCCTCCTTTACCCTGGTCGCCTGCCGCTTCCACGAGTTCGTTTCTCCCCACTCAACGTATGTGGAGCTTCTCGAAGCCGCCACCGGCCAGACGATGAGCCTCGAGGAATTCAAGCGCTTGGGCGAGCGCATCTGGAACCTCGAGCGGCTTTTCAATCAGGGGGCGGGCTTTACACGGAGCGACGACAATCTCCCCGATCGCTGTTTTGAGCCCATGGAAGGCGAGGCCGCCTCGGGCCCGATCATTTCGAGGAAGGACCTGTCTGACATGCTGGATGAGTACTATGCCCTCCGGGGCTGGACTCAGGAGGGCGTTCCGACGAAGGCTACGCGCGAAAGGCTCGGGATATAGGGCCCGGACGGGGCTTCCACCTTGCGGAGATCGACCTCAGGCCCTACTCTGGTGTCATGCCGCACATCAGACTCCGCAATGTTGATTCAGACCTCGTCCGATCGCGGGCCTCCACCCTCATCGACCGACTCACGGAGGCGGTGGGCTGTCAACGATCCTGGTTTACGGTCGAGATACTCGTAACTACCCCTATCGACACGGGTCTGGGCGATGAGGCCCGTCCCTTTGCCGAGGTACTGTGGTTTCGGCGTCCCATCGAGATCCGGAAGCTTGTCGCGACGATCCTGTCGGAGGAACTCCGGGGCGACGCCGATTACCTGACGACGGTGTTTTTCGACCTCGTGGACGGTGACTACTTCGAAAACGGTGAGGCGGTGTAGCCTCCGGATCACCTGGCGGGCAAGTTTTGCCTCGTATGCCCCCTTGTTCCGAAGGCGCCGTCCGGGATTCACTTCCCTCCATGCACGCACGACCCAAACGCATCCTCCTCGACTTCGGTTTTGTCTTCACCCAGGCCCAGGACCCCAGCGTCTTCGATGCCTTGCTCCAGGAGCTCGGCCTCGAACGAGGCCCCTTCATGGCGGCCTGGGCCCGGTATCGCCTCGAACTGGACCGGGGCAGCCTTACGCCTGCCGCGTACTGGAAAACGGTCCTGGCTTCCTGTGGGGTCGAGGGGGCAGAGGGCTTTGTGGATGCGCGGCTTGCCGAGTTGATCGAAACTGACTTGGCCGCCTGGATGCTCCCGAGGAAGGATGTCCACGCATTGCTGCAAGGCTTCCTCGACGCTGGCGTCGATCTGGCCATCCTGTCCAACATGCCACCCGGTATCGGCGCCCGCTTCGAGGCTGCCTGGCCCTGGATCCAAAGGATTCCCCACCGCCTCTTTTCGGGCGATATCGGCCTTGAAAAACCGAACCCAGCCTTCTATTTCCATTTCCTGGAGCGTAGTGGCTGGGAGGCTGCGTCCACGCTCTTTGTCGATGACCTTAAGGTGAACATCGAGGCTGCCGCCTCCCTCGGCTTTGCGGTTCATCACTTTATCGAAGAGACAGACGCGATGCGCGCAATGAGCGAGTGGGTAGCCGCGTAGCCGGGGGCGTGCAATGACTTCGGCCATCTGTATCTGACAGGACACTGCGGAGGAGGCAGGAATGAAACTGGACTGGAAAAAGGATGACAAGCGTTTCTATCAGCCTGCGGCCGATCCGTGCCTCATCGAGGTTCCGGCCTTCCAGTATTTTGCGGTAAAGGGGCAGGCCAATCCGGACAGCGAGGACTTCACCCGACATGTCGGGCTTCTTTACGCGCTCAGTTATGCGATCAGGATGTCGCCGAAAAAAAACCGGGCTCCTGCGAACTATGTCGAATACACGGTTTTTCCCCTCGAGGGAATATGGGATATCAGCGAGGATGCGAAACGGCGGCCGAAGGTTTCCGGGGCGCCTGTCGACCGGGATGCCCTGGTTTTCGACCTCATGATTCGTCAGCCATCCTTCGTGACTGCGGACTATGCTGCTGGCGTCATCGAGGAACTGCGGAAAAAGGAGAAGGATCCCCTCCTCTATGGAGTGCGCTTTGAGTCCATCGCTGACGGCAGCTGCGTGCAGATGATGCACCTCGGTCCCTACGCCGAAGAACCTGCAAGTTTTGCGCGCATGGAGGCCTTTGCCACGGAAAAGGGCCTCCGGCGGCTCTCCATGGTGCACCGGGAAATCTATCTCTCTGACCCGAGGAAGACCGCAGCAGAAAAGATGCGCACAGTACTGAGATTCAAGGTGGGCTGATCGCCTTTACTACCGAGTCCGGTGCATTGGATACACAAAAACGCATTTCGCCCAAGTACAGCAATGCGAAATGCGCTCTTGTGTAGCCTTGTTTCAAGACTCGGTAGTAAGCGCCTGGCTCAGGCCTGGTTGTACCAGGCCCTGATCCTGTCGGCAGCCCAGTCGAGGGGGATGCGTTCCTGCTCAAGGCGCACGCCGACGCCGTGGACATTGTCCCGCAGCTCTGAGAAGAGCTCTGACTCTGCGGCGTCTAGTCCGGATGGGACTTCGCCCGAGCGGGCTGTCTCCTCAAAGGACCAGAGGTCGCGGTGTTCGAGGAGGGTAGGCCTATTCATCATAATTGACTGTATGTGGGGGACGCGGGCGCTGGCCTGTCCGCAGGCGCTGGCCTGTCCCCGCGCCCGCCCGAGGATGGCGAGTCCGTGCGTGTCGAGGTCGCCCCAGTAGCCGACGGGGATGGAGGCCAACCAGGGGATGGCAGAGAGGGCTTCCACCGCGTAGCCCAGGTGGAGGATGGCGATGCAGCCCGGAACATCCGGGAGGGCCAGTCCGGTCTCGAGGTTTTCGATGATGAGGGCGCGGTCGAAGTGCAGGCACAGGCCCGCGAGCTCAGCCACCGAGGTTGCCGCCGAATCGATGCCGCCTAAGGCGTCGCGGAGGGCCTGGTCGAGGAGGCGCCAGCGGATGAGGCGGGGCGGCGCGTGCAGGCCCAGCCCCTCGATGCCGCGGGCAGCTTCCGCTGGGACTGCTGTGCCTGCTGAGTTACCGCCGAAGCCGGCTCTGCCAGACAGGGCTGAAACGAACTCTGCCACCATGGAAACCCGGGCTTCGAGCCACTTGGAATGAATGCCTCGGACGGGTACGGCACGCCTGAAAAGGCCGGATGCGGGGTAGGCATGCAGCCACTCGACAACAGCTTCGAGGCGCTCAATATCGGCATCATCCTCGGCGACGAGTTGTGCTAGATTGCCTTCGATGGCTGCGCCAGAACCGGGCCATCGCGCCAGGATGCGGTCCCTGACTGCCAGGGCGCGGCGAAGGGCGGAGGGGCGCCCGAGCCAGGCTGCGAGGCTCTCCGCGTCGCGGAAGAGAGCGGCCTTGGGAAGGGTCTGCCGCCCATGCGCGCGCGACTGCACTTCTTCCCATTCAAGCTCGCAGGCCCCTTCCTCTGCCCGCCAGGCCTCGACCCAGGCACGGAGCCCTGCTGCGGCATCCTGCCATTCGACTGGCGCGGGCTTTCCGAGTGTCACCCGAAGCGGCCACTCCCCGCGACCGCAGGCCCAAGCCGCCCATTCTGCGTCGAGGCGCTTTGCCAGGGCCTGCCTGAGGTCATCAGGCTTTTTCAGCATTGCTTGCAATTCCTCCAGGTTTCGAGAAGATCTCGAGGCGGCCCGTGGCCGGGTCGAGGGCTATGGGGAGGAGGCGCGAGTCACGCTCGTCCAGGATGCCCACGTAGCAGGCTCCGCCAATGTAGGGCTCGAGGCTCATCACGGCCTTGTTGGGCGTGGCCATGATCATCTGGAAGCCGAACTCGCGGAAGACTTCCATCACCCGCGCGGTGAATTCACTGTCGGCCTTGTCGAAGGCTTCGTCCATGCTGATCATCGCAAAGCGGGGGAGGCCGTGGTGGATTCCACCTAATTGGTAGCGAAGGGCGGCCGCGAGGCAGGTGGTTGCAAGGCGTTGCCGCTGTCCGCCCGATTTGCCCGCCCCGCTTCGGTAGATCTGTACGATCTTTCCGTTCCCGTCGACCTCGTCGGCGACGAACTCCACGTGGTTGCGGACATCGAGCACGAGGGACTTCCAGCGCTCGTCCGCGGCCTCCTTCGATTCGAGGCGCTTGACGAGGCGGCGGACCTCCTCGAAACGGCGCTCCGCTCGCGCATCGTCCCCCGCAGGAACCTCGTCGAGGCTCGAGCGCAGCGAGGCACGGAACTCCATGACGTCGGCGAGCTGGCGGTCGAGGGTCTCGATGGCGAGGTGGGTTTCGGGACCGAAGGGCGCCTTGGCGAGGCTTGCGTTGACGAGGTCCATGCGAAGGCGAATCTCTTTTCGAGCCCTGTCCATGCGTGCGAGGAGATCGGAGAGGTGTTTGTAACCCTGGTCCTGGAGATACTCACGGAAACGCGCTTCGTGGGCGGGGAGGTCCTCGGTTTCGAGTCTGTCGAGGCGGGCCATGAAATCGGGGACGCTTTCGACGCTGGCGTCGAGGCCCCCCGACTCTGCCCTCCACTCGCGGATGAAGTCGCGGAAGGCCTGGAGCATGGATGCTTCGAGCGCAGCAAGTCGCTCGGTGAGGGTCCTGGCGCGGTTTCCAATCTGGCGCTCGGCGCGCCTGGCCCGCTCGTCGAGGCTGCCCGCACCTTCGAGGGCAAAGGGGCGCGGGTCCTCTGAAAAAAGCGCCTCGATGGCTGCTGAAATTCGGGCGGGGATGGCTGGGCTTGTAGCGATCTCCCGCAGGCCGGAGAGCTGCTTGTTCATAGTTATGATCAAATCATCGTTCTTGGCGCGCGCGAGTTCCGAGGCGCGGAGGATCTTCCCGGCCTCGTCGCGCTGGTGCCGTTGCCCGGCCACCGAGGCTGCCAGGCGGGCGAGGTCCCCGTCCTTGCGCCGGGCCTCGGCCAGGGACTTTTCGAGGAAGACGGCGCGGGAGACGAGGCTTTCCACGTCGATGTCGCGCCACTCGAGGGCTGAGAGGCGCTGGAAGGCCGCAGCCAGGGCGGCTTCCCTGGCGCTGGCTCCTTCGAGTTCCGCCAATGTAGCCTCGAGGGCGGCCAGTCTTCGGCCGGTCGCCTCGGCCTTGGCCGCAAAGGCTGCCCGCCGTGGCCCGTTGTCGAAACCGAGGGTCCACGAAGCGGGGTCGTCCACCCGCGAACGGTCGTCCTTTTCGAAGCGGTCGCGGCCCAGCCTGACCTGGCCGGCCCGTGTCACCGCACGCTCGTTTGCTCCGAGCTCCCTGAGGTTTTCCACGCATCGCAGGTCAAAGCGGGCGGCCAGTTCGGCGGCAAGCCAGCTCTGCCAAGGTCCCTCCCGCAGCTCAAGCTTGCCCGGAATGCGGTCGCGCCTTCCCCCAGCGCCCACGGGCGCTGCGGTAACCGATGCCCCGCGTTTCGAATCGCCCAACGCGTCCGGCACGCGGAAATACACAAGGCGGTAGCCGAGGAAGCGCTGGTCCACGACCCGTGCGAGGCTGGACCAGTCTGCCTCCGATACGAGGAGGGAAAGGGAAAAGGAGCGTAGTACTCTTTCAATCGCCCCGCGCCAGGGTTCCTCTCCCGGCAGGACCTCGAGGAGCTCGCCGACAAAGGGGAGGCGGGATTCCTGGATGCCCGACTCACGGGCAAGCTCGCGGCGACGGGCAAGGAAGTCAGCAGGAATATTGGATGGCTGACGCTCCATGGCGGAGAGTTCGGCCTCAAGTGAGCGTAACTCTGCCTTGGTTTCGTTGCTCCCGGCGACCAGCCCGTCGCGCTCCTTCTGGCGTGCCATGGAGGCGCCCTGGGGATCGGCCCAGGACTCCAGGAAGTCGCGCCCCTCGCCGACCAGTTCGACAAAGGCCTCTGCAGTTTCAGGCACTTCGCGGCCCAGGCTGTGAAGGCTGCCCGCGAGGCTGTCCCGCTTCTTTTTCCTTGAAGCGCGTTCATCTCCGTTGCGCCCGAGTTCGTCCTCGAGGCGCTCGAGCTCTGCCCCGCCCTCGGCGCGATACCGGGACTCGAG
>JBAXTA010000083.1:0-14362 GCA_037130415.1 Spirochaetota bacterium | reverse complement strand
CATAGCAGTCAATCAGGATTCGTCAACCGTCTATTTAGCATGTACGATATACTAGTTGCTTCGGATGCGAAAAAAGGAGGATTCATTGTCTTGAAAATACTTCATTAGTCATCGAAGCATCTCGATTCATTCTCCCTATTCAGGGAACAGAGAAGTACATTGAAAAGATTATTCTTGTCGCTATTTTTGGAGCGTTGCTCCAGTTTTTGAAAATGTGCAAGGAGGATTGGATGAAAGCATCTCTTGGAAAGTTTGCGATTGCGGTTGCCGTTGTAGCGGCAATGGTCCTTGCTGCTTGTCAGCAGCCAATGACCACGACTTCGACGCCGGTCTCGACGATCTATGGAAGCCTCAAGGGGCAGGTCACCAACGAAGTGGGCACTGCGCTCGCCGGGGTTGTCGTCACCTATAGCAGCCCCACCGTAGTCAGCACAAGCGATACAAAGCTCGAGAGCTCGGCGAAGTCAAGGGCGATAAAGACCGTAACCACCGATGCCAATGGCTACTACGAAATCGACGGGTTCGTGACTGGCAGTTACAATATCCAGTACGCTCCGCCGGTATCCAGTTCGTCGGTCAACAACATGTACAAGCAGGATACCTTTACAGTGATGACACCTGCCCAATTCTTGCCCATTCTTGCTGGCAACTCCACCACTGCCGGCGAGGCCAGCATTGGCAGTCTTTCTACCAAGGGAACGAGCGGTTACTATTCCCAGACAAGCAATGTCGTCCTTCCGACCCTCGGAGGGACAATCAAAGGCAAGATCGTCCAGGTGACCAGTGGCAGTACCTACAACTCGACTGCCACAGTAGTTGCAAGCAAGGGCATTGCCATGCCATTGACCAATGGCTATCTGTATCCGACATACAGCAGCACTACCTCGGCTGTCACCTACGCCAATGCCATTGCGACGACCACGGACTCAGCTGGCCTTTTCAGTTTTGCCAACGTCCCACTTTATTTTTATGGAACTAGTTCTACCTCCGATATCGCGAGGCAGATCAAGGTGCTCAACGGTGACGGCACTGCCACGGTCGATGGAACCCAGGTCAGCACCCCAGATGGTTCCGCTGCTCTGTCGAATGAGTATTTTGCCAGCCTTCCTGCCCTCGACCTCTCGAACAGAGGGGCGGCAAGCAAGGTCCTCGATCTCAGTGGTACGCCCATTGTGGTGACTGCAATTATCGCCCCGACAATCATCGCCCAGACTCCTGCCGCGATAGCCGGTGGCTTTGCTCCCTTGACGACCGCGACCGCCACAGTCGCCAGTGCGATCGTTCCTCTGACCTTCACCTTCAGCAAGGCCATGGATAGCACCGTTGGCACGGTTGCTGTGACCGGTGCCCCCAGCTCATCAACCTATGTCGTTACGCTCGCTTGGGACACTGACAAGAAGATCCTTACTGTCACGCCCAGCGCCGCCTTCAAGAAAGGCGACACGCTGACAGCCTCCTATAGCAGCTTCAAGTCCCAAGATGGCGCACTGCTCACGAATGCCTCGAAGACCTTCACGGTCATGAACGGCATCACCCTCGTAAGTTCGAACGTGCTTGATTCGTATCTCAAGCTCACTCCGGGCATTGCAACGGTCACGGTCACAAGTACAATCGACTTTACCTTCAATATCGATGTTGCTTCCTCTAGCGCTGTGACGCTTACCCAAAACAGCGTTGACGTTCCCTTCACTGTTGCCACTGCCGCCGCTACCACGGGCGGAACCGACAAGAAGGTTCTTCGTATCACCCCCGTTGCCTCACTGCTCAACAACAAGCCCTACGTGGTGAATGCTACGGTTTCCTCCGGAGTGACCGGGGATTCCGCGGTAACCATCGCCAATGCTACCTTTACTACGGTCGCAGCCTCCACTCTTTCGACTCCCGTGGTTTCCCTCAATTCGACCGCGAAGGCAATCGCAAGCAGTAGGTCCACCTATAATTCCGGCGACTCCACTGTCTACCTGACGTGGCCAGCCATCACCGGAGCGGACCAGTACAAGGTCAACTATCGCGTCGTGGGCACCCCGACCTGGACCGCCGGTACTACCGCTGCTGACAGCAACTCCACGGTTGTCAGTGGAAACTGGTACTATGGCCTTACGACTTCAAGCCTTGTTTCCGGACAGTCCATCGAAGTCCAGGTCATCGCGAGCAACAGCAACGGCTACGGCCCTGATTCCGCAGCTTCCACTGTTGTGTCTGTCAGTGACACTACCGCACCGATATCCACGACCCTGGCCGCTTCAACCGTAACTGCCTCAAGCGGTACGACCAACAATAGCGCTGGTACTGTTGTTTCATACGCGACGAAGTCCTTCACCTTGCCATCATCAGCTGAGAAGATGGGCATGCCGGCCGTTTCAACTGGTGGGACGCTTACCTCGACGATTGGTACGGTCTCCATCTCCCTGGACTCGACCGAGAAAATTGCCACAGTACTCGTTACGGTTGCCGCCGGCCAGGACGCTAGCGGAAAGACCGTAATCTTCACCGTGGCCGACGCTGCAGGAAATGCTTGGGTGACTTCCAGCACGCTCGCCACACAGTTCGTTACCTTCTAATCAACTCCTGAAACCAGGCAGCTGATTCGGCCCCCTCCCGAAAGGGAGGGGGCTTTCGTTGGTGCGCCCGGCAGGGCGCAATCTTCAATTCGCCATTTCTGTCTTTTCGATCTCGTCTTCAACAGCCTTCTGGATAAACTGATTCAAGGAAATCCCGAGCTTGACCGCCGTCCGTCGTACCTTCCTATGCAGATCAGGCGGAATTCTCACGTTGAAGCTACCTTTGTAGGATTTTTCCAACTGCGTGCCATTGTCGCGGCAAATTTGAGCATAGTCCTCGACAGCTTCCTCAAAGGCCTTCTTGATTTCCGTGACACTGTTTCCTTCAAAAGAAACCAAATCCTCTATTCCTTCAATTTTTCCGAAGAAGACTTCATCATCGGCGCTGAAATGGACTGATCCCATGAAATCTTTGTACGCAAGCAGGTCTTTCATATATGCCCCCTTCCAGCCAGCTCCTCTCGAATCTGGTCAAGTTGATATAGCTTCAATTCATTTCCAGGATGCGGCCTATGAAGCCTGATGATATGCTTTGTCTCATGATGAACGAAGGCAACTCTTGATCCGGACGTCTTCCCCTGATTCGATTCCTCATATCCGAAGCCAGTGAGAAGCATCTTTATCTCATTGTAAGTAAAATCTTTAGGCCTTGAGAGGAATCGGTCAAGAAGCTTCTCTTCCTTGCTCATTCTGGAAATATACCGCACTCTATTCCGGTGTGCAACTAATATTCAGTGGCATGATTCCCATTTTTTAGCACTCGCGCCCAACTTCACCTAACGCTCAATGGTCGGCCCGCATGCTTCGATCCCTGTCCTGCTTTGCCACTCATTATCAACACATGTTGACACACGCGCTTCGTTTCAGTAAATCTACAAAGTGTAGATATCCGGCTTCAGGTTTTCTGTAGCATACTTCGCCAGGAGACAATCGATGAAAAAGAACCCTGCACTTTTGCTCAACCTTGGGGCCCTGGGTCTCGCCGTCGGCCTGACCGCAGGCATGACCGGCTGCGCCAGCAGTCCCCAGGCCATGACCGACAAGAACGCCGCCTTCCGCGCGGCCAACCAGGCTGCCCATGACGCAGTCGATGCGAACTACAGCCACAAGTACCTCGAAGCCGGTGGCGTCCGCTGGCACTATGTCGAAGCGGGCAACCTCAATGGCCCCGTCGTCCTCATGCTCCACGGCCTGCCGGAGAGCTGGTACTCCTGGAGCAAGGTCCTCCCCCTCCTCGATCCCGCCTACCACTACATCCTGCCCGACATGAAGGGCTACGGCCGCTCGACCTCGGCGGACATGGACTACAACTGGCACCATGTCGGCGACCAGACCCTGGCCCTCCTCGACGCCCTCGGTGTCCAGAAGGCCTACATTGTCGGCCACGACTGGGGCACCCTCATCTCGAGCGTCATGGTCGTCGACCATCCAGAGCGCTTCCTCGGTTACGTGCGGATGGAGGCTGACCTCAATTTTACTCCGGGACAGAGCCTCGAGAAGCTCTACGAACAGAAGCCCCAGTGGAAGATGTTCCAGGATACGCCCAAGGCGACCGAGTTCCTCCGTGATGCCGCCAAGGTCATCGATCTCGTCTACCCGAGTCGGATGAAGACGAAGCTCCAGAAGGCCGACCGCGACTACTTTGTCTATGAGTTCTCGCGTCCCGGCGTGGCCGAGGCCATCGCCAATTATTTCAAGTACGAGAATTGGGACCTCGAAGCCGCCGTGACAAAAATAGCGAACAATTCCTTTGACTTCCCCGTTCTCCAGCTCCAGGCCGACAGCGATGCCTCGCAGCCTGTGGCAAGCTTCTCCGATCCCACGAAGTTCCCTGGCGTCAGGCTCGAGTGGATCACGGACGCCAACCACTTCGACAACCTCGACCAGCCGAAGCAGGTAGCCGAGGCGATCAACCGCTTCCTCGCCGCCATTTCCTATGGCGCCGCTATTTCCGCGGGTAACTAGGAGTTGGAGATGATGATACAGTCAAAGCAGAAACCAATAAGCGTCCCGCTTGCGGCCATCATGGTCATCTCGCTTTCGTCCTGCCTGTCGCTGCCTTTTTCTGGCCCGCCCACGGCCAAGGAGGCGGGAGTCACGTTCAGGACCGCAGCCCAGCAGCTGCCCGCCACGCTGGAATGGGTCCAACGGGCACAGGCCCACGAGGTCCTGAACCTGGCCGAGCGCGTCGTCGTCCTCTCCGCCGGCGACAATCCCATCCCCGACGACAGGTGGCAGGGATTCAATCCGCCCTATCCCTGGCAGAAAAACATCGAGCGCAACCTGCTCTTCCAGCAGAGTGCCTTCCTGGCATCGCCAGGCCTTCCCGAGGGGCAAAGGACCTCCATCGAAATGGGCGGCTACACCTGGCTCGTCATCGTAAAATCCCTCTCAGTTGATTACATCCCGGCGGGCGAGCAGGTCGACATCCTCCATTCTGCCCCCGGCCACCTTGTCATCAAGACGATCCAGAAGAACCAGGTCCTGAAGTGGGACGGTCCGACGATCTACCGGCTCATGGATAACCGGGGCAATTATTACGTCATGCATGCCTACGAGAATCCAGCTGGTCCCACGACCGCCGTGGCCCTGCCCGCCGGCTGGACCCTGAAGGAGATCGGGATCACCGAGCCCCTCGTCATCACCCCTTCCGAAGGCGGCTACTACAACATAGTCGGTGACTGCCTGGGGCAGGGCTACCATCAGTATATCTTCGCGGATGCGGTCTGGCCGCCAGGTAGGTAGGCCGCCATGGCACGACTGACCAAGCTCACCGGACGCGGGCTCGACACCCAGCGGGAGCTTTCGGAGGCCCTCATCGGACTCACGCTCGAGAAGGGTTTTTCCTCGGTCACAGTCAGGGACATCACCGACCGCCTCGGAGTCGACCGGACGACCTTCTACCTGCATTTCAAGGACAAGGACGAGCTCGTACTTGCGACGCAGAGGCGCATCCTCGATGAGCTGTCCTCTTCATTCCAGGGGGCTGCCGATCCACCTTCCAGGCTGCGTACCCTGTATGAACGAATTGCTCTGGATCGGGAAACCTGGAAGGCCATGCTCGGCTTCGAGGAGCATCAGCGCTTCGAAGGCCGTTTTGCCGAACAGCTGGCGAGCCTTCTTCCCCTCTTTCCCACGATCCTCGCATCGACTGCTGGCTCGGGCAGCCTGCCCCGTACCCTCGTGGCGCGCTTCGTTTCGACCACCATACGGAGCAGTGCAGCGTGGTGGCTCGACCAGGGCGAAGCAGCCTGCACGCCTGCGGAAATGGCAGAACTAACTATGAAGATGCTCATGAAGGGCCTGGGCTGAGCGCTGCCAGATGGCTCATGCGCCTGCCTCAAGATGGTAAAAGGCCAGGTCGGCCCCGAGTTCGGCGGCCCTGTCGGCGACCTGTCGGGCCGGATAGCTCTGGCCGCCCTCGCTGACAATGAGCGAGAGGACCCCGTCTTTCATGGCTCCCCGGGTGAGGAAGCGAAGTATCCGTGAGCGCGCGAGGGCTTCGAGGCCGAGGCTGACGCGCTGCCGGGGTTCCTTCGGTGCCAGTGTCGCAAAGGCAACTTTGGCGCCTGCCGAGGTGGGAGCAATTGTGCCTGAAGGCTCGCGGGCGAGGGCAGCGGCGCTCCCGGGGTCCCCGGGGAAGAGGCCGGCGGTGTGGCCGTCGTCCCCGATACCCAGGAGGGCAAGGTCGAAGCGGGGACTGTCCCCGAGCGCTCCGGACAGAAGTGCCGAAAAGCCCCCCAGCGTCTCTTCCCGCGAGCCCGCGGGCCAGCTCACGAACTCGACGCCGCCCTCCCAGGCGACGCGCGAAAAACAGCGACCGATGAGCCCGCCGTTTCGCGCCGGATCGTCCACGGGAACCAGGCGCTCGTCCCCGAGCCAGAGGCGGATGCGTGGGCCCCTGAGGGGGAGGGAGGCCAGGGCCCGGTAGACGGGTTCGGGTGTGCTCCCTCCCGACAAAAGGATTTCGGCCCCGCGGCCCTCGGCGGCGGCGCGCGCCTGGGCTGCCTCGAGGTCGCGGGCGACGGCGCCGATCCAGGCGGCTTCGGCCGCCGCTCCCGCCCCCGCTTCGGTCGCCGCTCCCGCCCCCGCCGAAAATCTTCTGATTACCATCATCTGGCCCCCGGCGGAAGTTCCGGCGGCTGTGATCCGGCGGGGTACTCGACCAGGGGAGGAGCCCCCGGCGAAGCCCAGGCTTCCTCGAGGCGGTCGACGAAGGCCCAGGCTGCCTCGGTTTCGTCGGCGCGGATGAAGAGGGTGGAATCGCCGGCGATGGCGTCATTGATGAGGCGTTCATAGGCTTCGGGTATGTAGCCATTCAGCTCGCGGTAGGAAAAGCGGAGCTCATGGCCCGCGACCTGGGCGACTCCCGGAACCTTGGAGTTAAAGGACAGGAAAAGGCCCTCGTCGGGCTGAATTCGCAGAGTCAGTACATTTCGTCCAAGCCCCGACCCGTCCGGCATGGTGAAGAGCCGACCCGGAGTCGGCTTGAAATAGACCCTGATCTCGCTCTGCTGGCGTTCGAGGGCCTTCCCCGTGCGCAGGATAAAGGGCACACCCGCAAAGCGCCAGTTGTCGAGCTCGAGGCGGAGGGCGACAAAGGTTTCTGTCATCGAGGAGGGGGATACCTTCGGCTCTGAAAGATAGGCCCCGATGGGCAGTCCCTCGGGTTTTCCGCCCAGGCGACCGGCCACATAGCGGCCGCGGAGGGAACGGGCGCAGAACTCGTCGGCGCTGTAGTGGGGGAGGGCGGAGAGGACCTTTACCTTTTCGTCGCGGAGGGCTTCGGGATCCATCGAACTCGGTGGCTCCATCGCGGTGAGGCAGAGGAGCTGGATAAGATGGTTCTGCAGCATGTCGCGGGCGGCCCCGGCACCGTCATAGTAGCCGCCCCGCGTTCCGACGCTGACGGTTTCCAGCACCTCGATCTCGACACGCTCGATGTAGTTCCTGTTCCACAGCGGCTCGAAGACGGAGTTGGCAAAGCGGAAGTAGAGGAGGTTCTGGACGGTCTCCTTGCCGAGGTAGTGGTCGATGCGGAAGATATCCTGCTCGTCAAAGGAGTGCTGGAGCTTTTCCGTCAGGGCTCGTGCGCTGGCAAGGTCACTGCCGTAGGGTTTTTCCACGATGAGCCTCGTCGCGCAGGCAGTATCGTGGCAGGCTGCCGTCCCGATGCCTGCGCGTGCGATGCCATAGGCGACGCGGGGGAACTGGTCGGGGCCGACCGCGAGGTAGAAAAGTCTCGTTTCAGGCATGGAGCTGTCGGCTAGCATGGTGGAGAGCATCGCGTAGGTGGACTCGTCGTCGAGGTCCCCGACCAGGTAGTCGATGCGCTGCGCCAGGGCATCCCAGGTCTCCTGGTCAAAACCCGTGTGTGAAAACTGACGGGTGGAGAGTTCCATCGCGCCCCGGTAGCCGGGCGAGGTGTATTCCTTTCGGCCTATGCACAGGACCCTTGTTTCCGGGTGGAGGTGGCCGCCCCGCGCGAGGTTGTACAGGGCGGGCACTATCTTGCGCGCGGCGAGGTCACCGGTTGCCCCGAAGATCACAAATGAAGCCGCGATCGGCGAACCTTCCTCTTTCATTACAGCCTCCAGCAGCCATGTATGGTACTCATTATCGACGACTCGGGCCAACGCGGCAATCGCGTGCCGGCGCCTTCTATTCCCTCCCTTCCCTCCCCCCCGAATAACTATATTTTATTTTCCACTATCCACAAACCACCTTTCTCGGTTACACTATTAGACGGCTTTTGTTCACTCGCCCGTTCCTGCTGACGTTTGGAGCGTTTGGAACGAATGTCGCGGGAGAGCACATGAAAGAAAAAGAACCTGGGCAGCGAAAAAGCCCTGGAGTATCTTCAAGCAAGAACGGAAAGAAAGCTTCGACACCGCCCGCTTCGACCCTGCCAGATACGTCGCCGTCTTTGGCAGCAGCAGGCCCGGCCGCGGCATCAAGTGTCCCAGCCGCGGCAGCTTTTCCGATTGTCGGGATTGGCGCATCCGCGGGGGGACTGGCGGCCTTTGAAGCCTTTTTTTCCGGTATGCCAGCCGATTCCGAACCGGACATGGCCTTTGTCATCGTGCAGCACCTGGCTCCGGACCATAAAAGCATCCTCGTCGACCTGATCCAGCACTACACGCACATGCAGGTCCTTGAGGTCGAGGATGAGATGGTCGTCAGGCCCAATTGCGTTTATATCATACCCCCTGGATGCGACATGGGTTTCCTGGGCGGCAGCCTCCACCTTATGGAACCCGCCGCTCCCCGCGGCCTGCGTCTGCCGATCGACTTTTTTTTCCGCTCCCTGGCCCAGGACCAGCGCGAGCGGGCAATCTGCGTCGTGCTTTCGGGCACGGGCAGTGACGGCACCCAGGGTGTGAGGGCCATCAAGGGGGAAGGCGGCCTCGTAATTGTGCAGACCCTCAATTCCGCCGAGTACGATGGCATGCCCCGCAGCGCCATCGCGACAGGGCTTGTCGATTTCGAGCTCACGGCCGCCGAGATGGCTAACCAGCTCATCGCCTACGTCGCCCACGCATTCAGCAAGGCCATCGCTGTCGGGAGCTCCAGCGGCGAAACCAAGGCGGAAAGCCTGCTCAAGAAGGTCTTTCTTCTCCTGCGTTCCCATGCCGGGCATGATTTTTCCCGCTATAAGCCGAGCACCATCTATCGCCGTATCGAGCGGCGCATGGCCATCCACCGGGTCGAGACCCTGGAAGGCTACATCTTATTCCTCCAGAAGTCCCCCGCCGAGGTAGAAGCCCTGTTCCGCGACTTACTGATAGGCGTGACCAGCTTTTTCCGCGACCCTGAGGCCTTCAAGGTCCTTGAGGATCTGGTGATTCCCAAGCTCTTTGCAGGAAAGAAAGCAGACAGCGTGATCCGCATCTGGATTCCAGGCTGCTCCACCGGAGAAGAGGCCTACTCCATCGCCATCCTCCTGGCCGAGCGGCAGGAGGCCATGAAGCAGTCCTTCAAGGTCCAGATCTTCGCTACCGACATCGACAGCCAGGCCATCGTCAAGGCCCGGTCCGGGATCTACCCGGTGGGCATCGCGGCGGACCTGACTTCCGAACGGCTTGCCCGCTTCTTCTCGGCAGAGTCCGATGCCGCTGGCTACCACATCCACAAGGGAATACGCGACATGCTGGTCTTCTCCGAACAGGACGTGATCAAGGATCCGCCCTTCTCGAAGCTCGACTTCATCAGCTGCCGTAATCTCCTGATCTATTTCGGGGAGGAGCTCCAGAGAATTACCATTCCCCTGTTCCAGTACGCACTCAAGGACGGTGGTTTTCTCTTTCTTGGCACCTCGGAAACCGTGGGCGAATTCCGGGAAAACTTTTCTGTTCTGGACCGGAAGCAGAAGCTGTATAGGCGGGGAAGGGCCGACGGTAGCGGCTCGGCCTCGCTTTCGGATCGCTTTGTGTCGCCGATATCGGCGATAGAAATCGCCTTGCCCAGATCCGGGGTACATTCCGGCATTGTCAAGCGGTCCCTCCGCGAGATAGCCGAGCAGGCGATGCTGCGGCACCTGACCATGACCGGAGCCCTCATCAACGACCGGGGTGAGATCCTCTACCTCCACGGACGTGCGGGACTCTATCTCGAGCCGGCTTCGGGTGAGGTCGGCGTCTACAACATCATGAAGATGGCCCGAGAGGGGCTAAGGAACGAGCTGGGCGATGCCCTGCGCCTGATTGTTGCGGGCGGGCTGGACTATGTCCGCCGTCCAGGGATCATCGTCAAAACCAATGGCGACTATTCGCCAGTGAACCTGGCCATCTACACGATCAAGAAGAGTCCTCCGGAAGTATTCCTCTTTCTCGTGACTCTGGAGGAGGCGGGGAAGCCCGAAGGCAAGGCCCCGCAATTGCTGGCTCAGCAAGACTTTGCCTTGAACAGCCCGGAGGTCGAAGCCAGCATCGCGGCCCTGAGGCGGGAGCTACGGGTCAAGGAAGATTACCTCCAGGCGACGAACGAGGAGCTCGAGACCGCCAACGAGGAGTTCAAGTCTTCCAACGAGGAGATGCAGTCGATCAACGAGGAACTGCAATCGACCAACGAGGAGCTGGAAACCTCCAAAGAGGAACTGCAGTCGGTCAACGAGGAGCTGGCGACAGTCAACGCGGAACTGCTCACCAAGGTTGCGGACATGACCCAGGTCAGCAATGACATGGACAACCTTTTGGCCGGAACCGGGATCGCCACCGTCTTCGTGGACCACAATCAGCGCATCCTTCGTTTCACCCCCCACGCCAGCCGGGTCATCAACCTGATTTCATCCGATCAAGGGAGGCCCCTTGGCCATATCGTTACCAGGCTTGTCGAATACGACAGGTTGACGAAAGACATCCAGGGAGTTCTGGACAGCCTGATTCCCAAGGAAGTGGAGGTGCGAACCCTCGAGGGCGAATGGTACGCCCTGCGGATCCAGCCCTATCGAACCCAGACCAACGTGATCGAAGGCGCCGTGGTCAGCTTTATGGACATTTCCGCGATGAAGCAGACCAGCATGGCCCTGGCGGCTGCACATCGCGAAAGCCGCCTGGCTGTAGTCCTGCGCGATGCCTCTGATGCCATAACCGTCCAGAATCTCATGGGGGACATCCTTGCCTGGAACCCGGGGGCGGTGCGGCTCTACGGCTGGAGCGAGGAAGAGGCCCTGGCCCTCAATGTCCATGACAGGATACCGGAAGAACACAGGTCGGAGGCGATGTCGGTGCTTCTCAAGCTCAGCCATTCCGAGGTCATCGAAGGCTATGCGACTGAACGGCTGGCCAAGGATGGGTCGGTCATCAAGATAACAATCTCCTCCACGGCCTTGGTCAACGAGATGGGCGTGGTCTACGCGATCGCGACGACCGAGAGGAAGCTGGTGTATGGCGGGGAATGAGGAGCTGCGCAAGCGGGCTTCGGCCAAGTCCGAGGCGCAGCGGGTCTGGATGGGAGAAAACGATCCCGAAGCCCTCACCCCAATGGCGCTTCGCGCGGTCATGTCCGAGCTGCACGTGCATCAGGTCGAACTCGAGCTGCAGAATGAGGAATTGCTACGGACTCAAATGGAACTCGAGGAGACACGCCGTCGCTATTTCGAGCTCTATGACCTGGCACCGGTAGGCTACTTCAGGATGAGTGACAAGGGTTTGCTGCTCGAGGCGAACCTCCAGGGCGCCCAGTTGCTCGGGGAGTCCCGCAGCGTCCTTATCGGGAAAGTCTTCGCGAGTTTTGTGGCCGAGGCGGACAAGGACAACTGGTACCTGTTCTGGAGACTGGTGGTCAACACCGTAAAGACGGAGAAATGCGAACTCCGGATGGCGAGCAAGGGCGGGACGGTCTTCTGGGCCCGTCTGGAGGCGGACACGTACACCGAGCCCGAAGGCCGCTCAAGCTTGCGCATCGCGCTCAGCGACATCACCGAGGCAAAACGGGCCGAGGAGATGCTCAAACACGCGCTGGCCGAAAAGCATGAACTGCTCCGTGAACTCCAGCACCGAGCGAAGAACAGCTTCAGCCTGGTCTGCACGATAATCGCCATGGCCTCCCAGGGTCCCATTTCAGCGGAGACAAAAAAGGTCCTGGGGGATCTGGATTCCAAGGTCATTGCCATTTCCGAACTCTACTCCCTCCTCTATTCTACCGAATCGGTTTCCCGCGTGCGCCTGGGCGATTACTGCCGTCGCATCGCCTCTCCGCTGACGATGCTGCCGCACGTCACCCTGGTTACCGAGCTTGAAGACATCACCGTAGCAGCTACCCTCGCCGCCCCCATCGGGCTCATCCTCACTGAACTGGTGACCAACGCGGTGAAGCATGCCTTTCCTGGCGGCAAGCGGGGAACGATCAGGGTTTCGCTCCGGGCTACCGCCATTGGAGCCATACTGGAAGTCAGGGATGACGGCCGGGGGCTTGGGGTCACTGAAAATCTGGGCACCGGAGGCAGCAGCGGCTTTAGCTTGATGAAGGGACTGACAAAACAGATCGACGGCAGGTTCCAGATCCTATCCGAAACGGAAGGGACCTGCTGCATCCTGGAGTTTCCATTCGAACAAGGTGCGCCGGACCAGGGAGCCAGGTGAAGGCCATGAGCGCCAGCGACGAGCTGCGTCGCAAGGCCGAAGAGATTGCCTCGGCCAGAAAAGCCCTACTTCCCGAGTGCGTGGATCCCCTCCTGCCTGAGGAAATCGAAGCTATACTCCATGAGCTGAGAGTCCACCAGGTCGAACTCGAGATGCAGAACGAGGAGCTCCGCAGGGTCCAGGAGAGACTCGAAGAAACTGCGGCAGGCTGGTTTGAACTCTATGACCTTGCACCGATCGGCTACGTCACCATAGGTGGTGACAAGGGGCTTGTCAGCGAGGCCAACCTCATGGCTTCTTCCCTTCTCGGCTGTCCCCGCAGCCAGCTGATAGGCAAGCCATTTTCGATGTTCGTGCATGAGGATGGCCAGGACAGCCTCTACCTTCACCGAAAGGCACTCCTGGAGACGGGGAAGGCCCAGGCCTGCGAGCTGCGTCTGGTCAAGATGAACGGGACGGTCTTCTGGGCCGCCCTCCAGGGCAACCGCAGCTCCCCGGCGGACTCAAGCTACCGCATCGCGCTCATGGATGTGACCGAGTGCAAGCACAGCGAAGCGTCCCAGCGGGATCTCTTTCGTCAAAAAGAAGCCCTTATCCGCGAAATCTACCACCGAGCCAACAACAACATGCAGGTCATCTCGGCCATCCTGTCCTTCCATGCCGAGGCCCTGGACGATCCCCGCCTTACAGAAGCGATCAATGACACCCAGGATCGCATCCTTTCCCTGGCCATCGTGAACCGGAAGCTCTTCGAGGCGAAGGATCTATCCCGCGTCAATCTCAGGACCTACATCCTTGAGTTGGTAGCCGAGCTGGGGAAAAAACATAAAGGACGGTTGAAGCTCGTCGCGGAACTCCAGGATGTCTTCGTCCTCGCCGACACTGCCATTCCCTGCGGCCTGACCCTCAGCGAGCTCATTGGAAACAGCCTCCGTCACGCCTATCCGGCAGGCGAAGAATGCTACCTGGAAATCGGCCTCGGGATCGACGCGACAAAGACCATCACGATCAGGGTCGCCGACCGGGGCATCGGTGTACCTGCAGACTTCGAGATCCTGAAATCAAAGCACATCGGACTACGGAGCGTCGTTGGACTGTGCTCGGAGCAGCTTGAAGGCAGCCTGCGCTTCGATACTGCTGGCATCGGCTTTGCCTGTGAGTTCAGCTTCAGGGATAACCACTACGAAGCACGGGTATAAACGGCAGCGATTCGGGCTTGGCCTCTCATATTGATAGATTATGGCTGCTGCTTCTCTCAGTTTTGTGGGTCCGCAGCTTGGGGGAGTGTTGCTGGCGAGCAGCTCGGGCTTGCCTGTGTCGAGAATGGAATACATTGGCACTTAAGTCCTTTTTTTATATAGACTTGTCCAAACCTTTCGAATTGCCCGAAATATAGATAATTCCTCCTCTGGTTGGCCCGTTTGTTGCAGCACTTTCAGGCGAGGGAAGCCGCAAAACTGGAGGCTTCCACTGATACCTGGAGGTCCCCAATGAAACGAAACGTATTTCTGCCTGCAATCGTCGCTACACTCGCCTTCGTTTTTGCGCCTTTGGCCTTTGGCGATGAGACCTTCGAGGTATACCGCAACATCTACCACGACTCCCGGAACCTCCAGGACAAGTCAGCCGCCCTCAGGAACCTGATTGCCCTGGAAGACCGCGGCGTCGCGCCCATCCTGAGCGAAGCCTTTGTCGACCTCCTCAACTGCCAGAAGACCT
>JBAXTA010000082.1:0-14605 GCA_037130415.1 Spirochaetota bacterium | reverse complement strand
TCGGGTCGGTGATAGTCAAGGGCTGTTTGTCCTTTATTTGCTGCACGAACAGGGGGATCACAGAACCGCGGGAAGCCATGACGTTACCGTATCTCGTGCCACATATTGTGGTTTTTTCTGCCGTCACGGTCCTCGATTTGGCGACCATAACCTTCTCCATCATAGCCTTGGAGATGCCCATGGCGTTGATCGGGTATACCGCCTTGTCGGTGGACAGGCAAATGACCTTTTTTACTCCATGCTGAACCGCAGCTGTCAAGGTGTTGTCCGTGCCTACCACATTCGTACGAACGGCCTCCATGGGGAAGAACTCGCATGAGGGCACCTGCTTGAGAGCCGCGGCTGAGAAGACGTAATCGACGCCACCGAGCGCGCTTGCAATACTGTTGTAATCGCGGACATCACCTATATAGAATTTCACCTTGTCATTTTTCATTATCTTTCGCATATCGTCCTGCTTTTTTTCATCTCTTGAGAAAATGCGAATTTCCTTGATGTCTGTCTTAAGAAACCTTTTCAATACAGCATTTCCAAAGGAACCCGTACCACCAGTAATCAAGAGGGTTTTGCCTGAAAACATAAATTCTCCTAACAAGTGACTTATGCAAACTACATATTTTCCGTGAAGGAAACCCGGAAATGATATTCCGGTTCATGCACGACCACCGGAAGCGGTGGGCCGTCGGGAGCATGGCGAGAGTCCTGGAGGTCAGCTCCTCCGGATTCTATGCATGGAGACACCGCAATCCTTCAACCAGGGATGTTTCCGACCGCATATTGGTGGAGATGATCCGCGCGATCCTAACCCGCCACAAACGGCGCTACGGAAGCCTGCGGGTGCACGCTGTACTGTTCGGAAGGGGCATCAAGGTAGGCCGTAAGCGTGTCGCGCGCCTGATACGGCTCAACGATCTGTCCTGCCGTTCCCGCAACCGATTCAAGATCACTACAGACCCCCGACATCATGAGCCTGTTGCCCTGAATATCCTGGGCAGGCCGTTCGACGACTGCGTGCCCAATATGGTGTGGGTTTCAGATATCACGTACCTCCCGACCGCGGAAGGTTGGCTCTACCTGTGCATGGTCATCGACCTATTCGACCGGATGGTGGTGGGTTGGACAATGTGCACCGATATGACGGTCGCAATTGTAATAGACGCTTTCACGATGGCGATTCTTCGATGGAAACTGTAAGGCGTCTCCTGTTCCATTTCGACCGTGGCATCCAGTATTGTTCTTCGGGTTTCCGCGAAGCCTCCCTGGCCGCCCTGTCGATGCTCGTCAGGAGCATGAGCCGCAAAGGCAACTGCTGGGACAAGGCCAGCTCGGAATCTTTTTTCAAGACGCTGAATCGGAACTGGAAGAACTCGCAGGAGCGACAGCCCGGAATAAGGTCAATGCAGCGGTGTTCGAATACATCGAAGCGTACTACAATCCGAACCGGATTCACTCGCGGTACGGCTTCAGGCCGCAAGCGGCAGTACAACGGTGAGCGGCTTAATAAGATATCCACCGAAGCGGGGGAAGTCCAGCCCGAGAGCTCATGCTTGAGGGGCTCGGGTTTTCCAAAACCGAAAAAGGGGAGCGGATTACGTCGTTGATAAGGGAATTAATCTTGTCGAAGGTTTTTGTCCTCGGAAGCCCAAGCCTCATAATCAGCAAAACCGTCCTGAGTGAAACATATCTTCATGAGATTGCTAGCCCGCATATCTCACCGATTCGAGTCGAGGGCTGTCGAACAGGGTGGAAGAGGCATCAAAGCGGCGTGAATCGTCGGATTCTCTGGTAGACCTGAACACGAGAGCGGAACTGGCGCACCATGCCGAGCGCGAGCGGTGTATGTGCCCAAGCCTCCGGCCAAGGATATCGGTGAGGCGCGTTGGGTGTAATCCAGTTCAGGCCCTTTCTCAGACGAGAAGGACTGCCTGGAGGGCGAACCACGTTAGCCAGTAGGGGAAGGACTCGGGGATATGGACGACGGTCCGCCGCACGCTGACCGTCACCCTCGCGGCGACCTTGAGGAACTTTAGTCTGAGTGTGGAAGCCTGCATCTTCGGCAGTTCCGCGTCGCCGATGTCCTGGATGCGGAGAAGGACCATGAAAAGATAGGCGAAGGTGGAGAACCAGAGCCTGAGCTGGTTGGCCCGTAGGGTAGTGGTCGATAGCCGATCGGCGAAGAGGCAGAGCTTCTGTTCCTTGATGCGGTTCTCCATGCGACCCCGGGCGCAATAGAGATCCTCATAGAGGGATCGGGCATCGATTTCGTCCTTGCCGATGTTGGAGACGATGAAGCGGGGGTTCGAGCCGTCGGCGAGATGCTCTGCATTGGCGACGACGCGACGGGCCCGTTTCCAGGTCTTTCGCGTCTTGTAGCGCAGGTCGCGGAAGATGCGCTCCGGTTGGCCGGAATCCCTGTGAAGCCGCGCTGCCTCGCGGAGCGAGCCGCCGATCGAGCGTTTGAGCCTGGGGTTCTTGGGAAGGCCGATGACGTACAGGACCTTGTTCTCCGGCTGCTCGCACCAGTCGAAGATCTTGGGACGGCAGAAGCCCGAATCGCCGCGCAGGACGATCCTCGTTTTCGGCCAGCGCTTGCGGATCATCGAAACCATGGCCTTGAGCGCGGGAACGACCGCGTCCGCCGAATCGACGTCCGAGGTGATCAACTCCGCCCACAGGGGGAATTGCCCGACGAAGAAGTAAAGTGGGAGATAGCAGTACTCGTCGTAGAATCCATTGAAGAAACGGCCCTCTTGGTTGCCGTGGAGCGGGTCGTCGGTGGAATCGACGTCGATCACGATCTCGCGCGGTCCACGCTTCCGGCGTCCGGGGTAGTGGTCGAGGAAGAGTTCGATCAAGGTTCGTTTCACCGCATCGGCGTCGTACCTGATGTTCTTGTACCGCTCCTTCGCGCTCTCAGGCCTACCGCCGAGTTCGAGCCGGTTCAGCATGCAGCGCCCCGCCACTCCCGTCTCGCAAGGAGATGTGCCACAGGCTATGGCAAGGAGAGGGTCGCGTCGCCATGCATCGTGATCGTTGAGATCCTCATAGCCTTGGCACAGACCGAAGAGCCTCTGCGCAATGAGGGTACGGAGATTGTGTCGGATGAGTTTCGGATTCCTCAGGTCACGGAAGGCCTTGCTGAACCCGGCCACGATGCCGTATCGCTTCTCGATGAGCGACAGAAGGACGAGTCCACCGTCGGAAGAGATGGTGCCGCCGTCACGCTTCACCACGACATCCCGATCGCCGACCGCTTGAAGAGTGAACTCGTTCTGGATACAGTCTGTTTTCACAAGGGGTTTCCTTTCACGGTACATCTTGTTTGTGGTAAAACAATTATACACGGATCGGGAACACTCTTGTTAATTAATGTGAAATATGCAGGCAGGCTAGCCCGTTTGCCTCCATGGTCACGAGACCTGAGCTGGAAGCTATTTCGGAAATAGACTTGAGTAGATGTTCGCGGTTGGCAGATGTTCCTAGAAGGTAATCCGTCTCATCGACGATATCAGTGACGACAATCTCGATTTACTTGTCTTTGTAGGCGATTTTGAGGGCCTTGAGGAAATCAGAAGTGAGATCACCGGCGCTGATTCTGTAAGTGGACTGCATCGGTCCCTCCATGATGTTGACAAATGCATGGTCTCAAAAGGTCAGCACCGTCGCATACCAAGCCTCGCGGCCCCGGTCCGCGATATCAGAAAGTTACATGATGGACAACTCTCCCCAGGCAGGCGGTCGAAACACGCTCTCCCTCGTTCGAGCATCTATGCGTGCAGTGAACTTTCTTTCGCTTTTTCCTTGGCAAAATGCAGATAGCTGAAGCTCCCCGCCAATATGGCGAGGGCCCCCAATGTAGCGTAGAACTGTGTCGCTTTCAGGATAAAGGCGGCGACGACCACCACCACGCCCAGGCCCAGGCAGACCGCGTAGACGATGGCCAGTATCTGCCGGGCCTCGAGGCCGAAGTCCATCAGCTTGTGGTGGAGGTGTTCCCGGTCCGGGGCCATGATGTGCTCGCCCCTTCTCCTTCGGCGGATGATGGCGGCGAAGACGTCGAAGATGGGCACCGCCAGGATGGTGGCGGCGGGCAAAAGGCCGATCTCGGCGGGATTGGATCCCGCGGCGAGGAGGGGCAGCACCGCCAGGATAAAGCCCAAAAAGAGACTGCCCGAGTCCCCCATGAAAATGCTCGCCTTCGGGAAATTGAAAAAGAGGAAGCCGCCTATTGAACCCACGAGGGCGAAGGCCAGGGCGGCGACACGCACGGAGGGTCTGTCCCCTCCGAATTCCTACGGCAATACAACCCTAAGCGCGGCCTTCACCGCGGGCGAATCGATATTTGCTGCCTCAATATGATTTTGATAGAGAGACTTGAGACCAGTGACAAATTCATCCCCCCACGAGGGGCCAGCACTTTTACGCCCTTGAAGTCCAGGATTATCGAATCGAACCCTGCATTTTCGGTGAACAAGTACGCCTTTGCGGCCAGAAAAGCCTCTCTCCCTGCCGGACGAGAAATGAGAATATCCCCGAATTTGACCATGTTGACAGTCATTTCTTGCGCTCCAGCCTATCGTTTTCGAAATTCAGGATTGCCAAACAACCGGACACAAAAGACGAGCTTGACTCATAGCTGACTATTCCGTCGGCAACCCTGCAAGTACCATGCCCGGAGTGGAAGTACATAGTCCATTGGTTCCTATTTCCCCGCGCTTTTGTAGCTAGGTTCATATAAATCGCTTTCCTACATGGCAATAAGTGTTGACAGGACGCTCATGCTAGCTACAATTGTAGCTAGCATGAGGGGGCCAGGACTATGTCTTGTCGCGTCAACCATCTGAACAAGAAGACCGGGGTCACCTACGTCTATGAGTCGGTATCGCTCTGGGACAAGGAAAAGCACCAGCCTCGCAGCAAACAAGTCTGTATTGGCAAGATAGATCCCAACACCGGCACGCTGATCCCCTCAAAGCGCCTGCAGGCGGAGGTCCCCGCGTACTCCGCCGAGCGGGAAGCGGTCTCTTCGGTCGCCACGGCAGCCGTCGTTGGACCTTCCCTCATCCTGGATGCCCTGTCAAAGCGCCTCGGACTCGCCAAGATCCTGAAATCGGTCTTTCCCGAGTTTCATGGTCAGATCCTGACCATGGCCTACTATCTGGCCGCCCATGGTGGCCCCTTGAGCCAGTGCGTGTCCTGGACCAAGACGCATGAGCACCCGTCAGGCGCGCCGCTCGAGGGCCAGCGCATCAGCGAGATCCTCGGTAAGATCTCGACAGGCGGGAAACAGACCTTCATGTCGGCATGGATGGAAAGGATCCTCGAGGATGACTTCCTCTGCTACGACATCACGAGCGTCTCATCCTACAGCGAGCTGAACGAGTACATCCGTTTTGGCCACAACCGTGACCGGGAAAGGCTGCCGCAGCTGAACCTCGCGATGCTCTTCGGGCAGAAGAGCAGGATCCCGGTCTACTACCACCGCATCCCCGGAAACATCACCGATGTGCAGACGGTGCACAACCTCCTGGAGACCTTCAAGCGGCTCGAGGTCAAAAGCCTTCACTATGTGCTCGACCGGGGCTTCTACAGCAAGAAGAACATTGATGAACTGCTGCAACGACGGGATCACTTCACGATCTCCGTCCCCCTGCACAACCGCTGGGTGCGCGAGGCCATCGACGAGATCCACGACACGGTGCAGGGGCCGGAAGGCTACAGGATGGTCGACGACGAGGCGCTCTATGTCCACTCGGGTCTCTATCCCTGGGGCGAGGAGCGACGTCGCTGCTACCTGCACCTGTACTACAACGATCTCATCCGTTCCGAGGCGGTGAACAGATTCAACCACCAGCTGCTTGAATGCAAGGAAGAGCTTGAATCAGGGAAACCCAAGGCCGAGCACCAGGATATCTACGACGAGTTCTTCATCCTGTCGACGACGCCGGTACGGGGAAAGAGAGTCTCCTACAACACCGAGGCGGTGAACAAGCACATCAACCGCTATGCGGGTTTCCAGGCGCTACTGACCACGCGGTTCAAGGAGCCGCTCGAGGCGCTTCAGGTCTACCGGGACAAGGACGTGGTGGAGAAATGCTTCGACGATCTGAAGAACGTCCTGGACATGAAACGCCTACGGATGCACAGCATCGAGACGGTCGATGGCCGGCTGTTCGTGCAGTTCATCGCACTGATCCTCATGAGCGAACTCAGGCGGGCCATGCGGGAGTCGAAACTCATAGAGTGGTACACGGTCCGCGAACTTCTCTTGGAGATGGATCCGTTGACGAAGATCCGCTACGAAGGGAAATACGGCCTAATACTGACCGAGGTCACCAAGCCGCAGCGCGAGATCCTGGAGCTCCTGAAGATCGACGTCCCCGCGTCCGCCTAGCTACAAAGGCACGGGATTTCAGGTTGGTTGTCGACCAGGCCACAGGTCCTTGGATCGGTACAGCTTCAGCGCCTCGTTCGGATCCTTGATGTCGTTCGAGATGAGGGCGAAATGGCCGTAGTCGCGTTCTGCCAGGTCGATGGCTTCCTGCTTGGGGACTACCTTCACGCCCCGCACCGGTGTCGCGGAGACCTCGTAATGCTTCTCATAGAGTTTCTCGTGCTCGGGATCACGTTTGCCTGAGCGATGGAAATATCTCTCGCTACTTTTGTATCGAAAAACAGAACTCGGTCTCCCCTCGCCTGCCCCACCGATACTGGCATTCCAGCCAGCCCTTCCCCGTTTTCCACCAGTATGAAGCCCTCGATCTTCCTCATCATCGGCGCATCGCCCAAGGAGCTCCCCGTGCACAAGCATCCCCTTCTCGCGCACCCCATCCAACTACCCACCGAATACCGAAGCTCGAAACCCATATCCATTTCCTATCCTGTTGATCCTGCATATCCTGTTATCCTGTCTGATTCCTCTTGCGAAGCCGAAGAGGACAGGATAACAGGATTTTCAGGATGGACATGAGAGGAGGGGATGAGGGGTAGGAAACGAAAAGTATTACCCCGTCCTTTCCTATTAATCCTGTCTCTCCTGTTATCCTGTCTGATTCCTCTTGAACCGAAGAGAACAGGACAGCAGGATGTGCCTACTGCGAGCTCATCGCTTCCGGCTATTAGCTCATCCCCAACCTTTTCGACACTGAAAACCTTGCCGACTGCATTACTCGCCGCGAGCCAATCCCAAAAGGCGGGGCAAAAGTCGAAGCCATAGTGCAGATTCTTCGCTTGTATGAAAATATTTGAATCCAGGAGATAGCTCACCCGAGAACCCCAAGGCTCCGACCTAGCTCCTGAAAGGTGGAATACTTCGAAAAGCCGAGGAGCTGGAAGGCGTCGCGATGGAGAGTCTGGCCCTCCATCGTGCTGATCACGAGCGCGCGGGCGAAACGCTTGCTGACACGGGCGGCTTGAGTAAGGTAGAAGTTGCCGCCGCCCTTTTTCGGGTAGCTACACAGCAGCCTCTCTTCCTCAACTTGATACTCATGCCAATACCTTTCCCTGGAGAGAAACCCGATTTCGAACAACCGCCGTATGATCACAAGGGTGCTCACTTTATAGCGCCGTGCAAGGCTTCCGATCTCCGCTTCAAATCCCTCTTCCTCGCTATACGCTTCGCGAAGATCGGAAGAGGGGACCAACAACTCCGCCGCTACTCTATTGCACCAAAGTTCGACCCTGTCCTCAAGGACGCGGGAAGGTGGAAGATCGGAGAGTGCGGATTGACCAAGCCAAAGGTGGGCAAGCTCATGGGCGAGGGTGAACATCTGTGCTGCCTTCGTGTCTGCCCCGTTGATAAAGACCAAAGGCGCGAGAGGGTCGGCAAGCGCGAATCCCCGGAATTCTTGTGGATTGAGGTGTCGCTTGTTGTTGTTACCTACCACCCCGGAACACATCACAAGAATACCGAGTAGGTCGGCCCTGTCGATGAAGGAGCGGAGTGCATCGGTCCACGTGGGGAACCGTCTACGCTCTTCAAGATCGAGACCGAGTGCGCTGCGCATGGATGCGCCGACGGACAAGACGTTTCTTTCGACACTCTCGGAAGCCACGAAGGCAAGCCTATCTTCGCGCTCAGCGAGTGCGTGGCCCCTGTACCATTCCTGCCTTTGCTGACAGATATAGATCGTCTCGAGGAGATTCGGGCTCGGTCTCAGGGGCCACCCCCCACCCATAACCCGGAAGTCTGGGATGGGGAGCGACTCAATCGGAGGATCAGGGAGAAAGAAGGATCCCAGCGGGGCATAGGTCGCCTTCGCGTAGCCCTCGAGCTGCTTGAGTGTTGGCATGACCGTACCTTCAAGCCAAGCGGGAAGCTTTGGAAAGCGAACGGCGAGGGCGTCGGGCTCCATGCCAGAGCGTTCGAGTGCCCAGGCGAGCATCGCAGGCCGAACGTTTATGCGCATAGTGCTCGCCTCCTTCCGCCTAAGGTCTGCCCTCGCGGTCGCTCACGGAAGAATTCCTACTCTTTCCCTGTTCTCGCCAAGGAAAGCCCCATAAGTCATCTCTATCCCCTTTTGAAGATCGATCGTCGCTTCCCATCCAAGCTTTGCTAGTCTGCCTACATCGAGCAGCTTGCGCGGCGTTCCATTGGGCTTCGAGACATCCCAATTTGCCTTCCCTTGGTAGCCAACGACATCCATTATGATTCTAGCCAGTTCTCGTATCGTCACATCCCTGCCCGTGCCGACATTGACTATCTCCCCGACCTCCGCGGCCGAGTATCGTTCCATCAGGAACACCGCCGCATCCGCCAGGTCATCCGCATGGAGAAATTCCCTGAATGGTGACCCATCCCCCCAGAGCGTCACTTCGGAGTTGCCCGCGACCTTCGCCTCGTGGAACCTGCGGATGAGCGCTGGCAGCACATGGCTGCTCTCGAGGTCGTAGTTGTCCCCCCGGCCCGTAGAGGTTGGTCGGCATGAGCGAAAGGTAGTCCGTCCCGTATTGTCGGTTGTAGGCGCCGCAGAGCTTGATCGCCGCGATCTTCGCGATGGCGTAGGCCTCGTTCGTCGGTTCGAGCGCGCCACTCAGGAGATATTCCTCCTTCATCGGCTGTGGCGCGAGTTTGGGGTAGATGCAGGAGGATCCGAAGTTGAGCAGCTTCCGTACCCCGCTCTTCCGTGCGGCCTCGATCACGTTTGTGGCGATGGCGATATTCTTGTAGATGAAATCCGCTGGATAGGACGAATTGGCGAGTATGCCGCCGACCTTGGCTGCGGCGAGGAAGACATATTCGGGCTTTTCCTTTTCGAAAAACGCCTCGACCGCTTCCTGCCTAGTTAGGTCTAGTTCCGCGTGAGTCTTCGTGCAAATGTTGGTATAGCCGCCCGCCTTAAGGCGTCGCACAAGCGCGCTCCCGACAAGGCCCCGGTGCCCAGCGACATAGATCTTGGCCTTCTTATCGATGCCGATACTCATTCGTGGAAGCTCTTCACGCTGTAGCCACCGCTCTTGAGATAGAGTTCCTGCTCCGCCTGCGCCAGGTCCGCGTCCACCATCATCTCGACGAGCTCAGGCAGCTGCACGCGCGGCTTCCATCCCAGTTTCGTAAATGCCTTCGTCGGGTCGCCAATGAGGATTTCGACCTCCGCCGGTCTGAAGTAGCGCGGATCTATCTCGACGAGGATCTTGCCGCTTTTGGCGTCGATGCCCCTCTCCGCCACTCCCTCACCCTCCCACATCATCGTGAAGCCAGCCCGAGCGAAGGCCAGCTGGATGAACTCGCGGACTGTCGTCGTGACCCCCGTAGCCATCACGAAGTCGTCAGCCTGCTCCTGCTGGAGCTACTACCGAGTCCACAATGGTCAAGACTCGGTAGTAAGCCTCATGAGCTCGACATAGTCCCCCGCGAAGCCCCAGTCCCGCTTCGCGTCGATGTTCCCCATGTAGAGCCTGTCCTGTAGCCCGTGCCTTATCCGCGCGGCGGCCCGTGTCACCTTCCGGGTCACGAAGGTCTCGCCCCGGATGGGGCTCTCGTGGTTGAACAGGATGCCGTTGCAGGCGTACATCCCATAGCTTTCGCGGTAATTGATCGTTATCCAGTAGGCGTAGAGCTTGGCGCAGGCATAGGGCGAGCGGGGATAGAAGGGCGTCGTCTCCCTCTGGGGTATCTCCTGCACCTTCCCGAAAAGCTCGCTCGTCGACGCCTGGTAGAAGCGGACCTTCTTCTCCATCCCTAGGATCCTGATCGCCTCGAGAAGCCTGAGTGTCCCTATCCCGTCGGCGTCAGCGGTGTACTCCGGAACTTCGAAGGACACCTGCACATGGCTCTGGGCCCCCAAGTTGTAGACCTCGTCGGGCTGCACCAGCTGCAGGATGCGGATGATATTGGTCGAATCGGTCAGGTCTCCGTAATGGAGCTTGAAATGCACTCCCGCCTCATGCGGATCGTGGTAAAGGTGGTCTATCCGGTCCGTATTGAAGCTCGAGGACCTCCGCTTGATGCCATGCACCTCGTAGCCTTTGGCAAGCAGGAACTCAGCGAGATACGCACCATCCTGCCCCGTTATGCCCGAGATAAGGGCCTTCTTCATGCCTTCTCTTTCCTGGCAGCGGAAATCCAAACACCTGCTGCATCAAAATAGCGGATCGAAGGATCGAATGATGGAAGAGCTATATCTTTTTTTGAAAGGGAAGGCCTGCCACAGGCTGAGGGCCAATCAATGCCAATCCCCGGATCATCCCACCGAATCCCACCTTCGTCTTCCGGATGGTAAAAATCGGTGCATTTGTAGGAAAAGACCGCTTGGTCGGAAAGAACAACAAAGCCATGGGCAAAGCCTGGCGAAATATAATACTGGTTCTGAAGGTCACAGGAAAGGACTACCCCATGCCATTTCCCGAATGTCGGGGACCCTGCTCGCAAGTCGACGGCCACATCGAATACCTCGCCAATTATCACTCGGACCAGCTTCCCTTGGGGATGCTGTCGTTGGAAGTGCAGGCCCCGAAGCACGCCCTTCTGTGACATCGACTGGTTGTCCTGGACAAAACGATCCGGAATCCCGGCTGCCTCGTAGTCCTTCTCGCTCCACGTTTCGAGAAAGTATCCTCGTCCATCTCCAAACACTTTAGGTTGGATCAGAAAGAGCCCATCCATTGGCCCTCGATCGATTGAAAACGGCATCAGCGCTTGTCCTCGGCAAGGATGAATTTGAGATACTCGCCATACTCCGTCTTGATGGCCGCAGCAGTCTCTTGGAGCCGCGCAGAGTCGATCCACCCACGCCGGAAGGCGATTTCCTCTATGCAGGCCACATAGTGTCCCTGTCGTTTCTGTATGGTCTCGATGAAGTTGCCTGCCTCGAGGAGGCCGTCATGGCTCCCCGTGTCGAGCCAGGCCAATCCCCTCCCTAGGATCTCAACCTGCAGCGCACCCCGGGCGAGGTAAGCATTGTTTACCGCGGTGATTTCGATCTCTCCGCGTGCCGATGGACTGACATTCTTTGCAATGTCGATGACCGCGTTGTCGTAGAAGTACAGTCCCGGCACTGCATAGTGGGACTTGGGGTTTTCAGGCTTTTCCTCGATGGAGAGGGCCTTCCCTTCGGCATCAAAATCCACGACTCCGTAGGACCGGGGGTCTTTGACCCAATAGCCGAAGATCGTCGCCCCTTTAGTCCTCGCTCCAGCTCGCTCGAGCGCTCCTGAAAACCCCGCTCCATAGAAAAGGTTATCCCCAAGCACAAGCGCCACATTGTCAGCCCCTATAAAGTGTTCGCCCACTATGAATGCATCAGCCAGCCCCCTGGGCTTTTCCTGGACCGAATAGGAAAAGCTCATGCCCAATTGCTCCCCGCCTCCGAAAAGCTCCCTGAACATCGGGAGGTCCCGCGGCGTGGAGATGATGAGCACCTCGCGAATGCCCGCAAGCATCAAGGCTGAAAGGGGGTAATAGATCATCGGCTTGTCGTAAACCGGGAGCATCTGCTTGGAGACGGCTTTGGTCGCTGGAAACAAGCGAGTTGCCGCGCCGCCTGCCAGGATAATTCCTTTCATATACGTCGCTCCCTGCTCTTTGCATTCTGCGGAAGGTCATGCGCCTTCTGTATCGTTTCCCGTATCGCCTTCGAAAGATCCTCTGATGCTGCAACAAGTACCGGGTACGTGGCATTGAAATCGAAGGGAAGATCCCCAAGCTCCCCGCCATCTAGCGTCTCAACCGTCCCACCGGCAGAAGTGACCAGGAGATATCCAGCCCCAAGCTCATGCCCCTTGTGCACCGGATTGACGAAGGCTTCGATCCTCCCTGCTGCCACAAGCGCAAGGTGGAGGGCCGAACTTCCGAAATCCTTGACCCAGCACTGCTCATGAAGCCTTGAAAAGCGACTCACCCCGCCTCGGGCAGAATAATGGTCGAAAGCAACAAGCGTTCTCCTGTCCAAGCCTGCCTTTCGACTGGTACGAAGGGATTTCTCCACGCCATCGGCGCGACGCTCGATGCTTGCGCCGCTCGACGAAACCGCCCAGATCGTTCCACTCCTATGCTCGATGATCCCGGCAGCCACTGCATCCCTGAAGCGTGGATTCCTACCCTTGAAAATCGTGACCACGCTGCACCACGGCAGAAGCTCCCGTGCCCGGAAGAAATTATCTGTTCCATCAAGGTCGTCCACCGCGATCGTGATCTCGCCCTCACCCTCGATCTTCCCCGCCTCTTCGGTGAGGAGGGTGCAACCGGGGGAAAGGGCCAGAGCCCTGTCGATGATCGCCTTCGACAAGGCGCGGTCAGCCTTGGTGGAAATATCCGTGCTGTGCTCGTCACGGACCTCTTCCGTATCGCTGTCCCCGAAACCGAGCGCGACCCGGTGAGCCGTCTTTAGGAGGTCCAGCACGATATCGTAGGGATCCCTCAACTGACAGTCACCTCCAGCCCCTTCTTGTTGAGGCTGAAGTCCACGAGTCGAGCCCTGTCATCCTCGTAGCTCTCCCGGAGCATCCTGCGCAGGAGCCCGGCTAATTCAAGGTCCTTCGAAACAAAGAGCGCAAAGCCCCCTCCACCGGCGCCGAGCAATTTGACACCGATGCGGCACGAGGCCGTCTCCTCGATCATCCTCTCCATGTCAGCGTTCGTCGTGCTTTCATGGATGAGCTTGTTTTCTCGGAAGGTTTCCCCGATGACCCGCCCCAATGTATCGAGATCGCGGAATCCGATAGCCTCTCGTGCGTCCTGCGCAAGCTCGCCGATCCGCCCATGGGTGAACAGATATGCCCTTTCCATGCCATTCACCCTTCGGACGACATCCTGGAGAAGCCCCTTCGCCAGCCGTGTGATGCCCGAATAGAAAAGGGTCATGCGACCTGTGCTGGCCGGATCCTCGAAGATCCATGGATCGAGCTGATGGATGACCATTCGGGGCTTGAGTCCCTGGCGCGATTCGATGTACTTGACCCCACCGACCAGCCCGCCGATCTGATCCTGCCAGCCACGCCGGTCGTCAGCATCTGCTCGACCTCGAGCACCTTGAGGAACAGTTCCTCCCGGGGTGACTCGATTCCGAAAAAACGTTCGAGGGCGGCCAGGATCGTTCCCGCGAGCACCGAGGAGGTCCCAAGCCCCGAGCCCTTGGGGACCGCGCAGAGCAAGGTGATCTCAAGCCCTCCCCCCATATCCCGCAGAACAGGTTCGAGAGGCGCTCCTGACGGCAAGCCAGAGCCTATCCCGATGAGGACCATTGCGGCACGCGGCAGGGCGAATGGACTCGCCAGGTTCCGGTAATCCCGGAGGTTGCTGGTGTCCGCGATCGTCTCGGTCATGCCCAGGTCGATCGAATGGACGCGGACGACGGGCTCTTCGCATCTCCGTACGAAGACCTGGATGGGACTCTGCCCGTTCAGGTCGACAGCCACGTTGACCACCGAACCGCCATAGCGGTTCGTGTAGGGAGGGGTATCGGTCCAGCCTCCCGCCAAGTCGAGCCGAACGGGGGAGCGGGCCCAGACTATCTGGTCAAGCTTGACCGAGATCGACAGCTGTGCATCTGTCCGGTGCGGAGCGAACCTGACCTCGAGTCCCTTTTCTTCCCCCAATCCAGCGATTCCGGCTGAACGGAGCAGGGTGCCTCGATACATCTTGAGGAGGGGATCATCGGTCCCCCTGTAGCGCTCCACCAATGTTTCTGTTCCGAGGCCCGATTGCACCAGGTCTCCGAAGTCCCTCTCGGAGATGGCGAAGAAGCCACCCCGCTCGATGCTCCTGGTAAGCTCGCACTTCCGTGCTTGTGCGCGCTCCTCGTCCCTAACAACGGCGCTCGTGGCGGCATTGACCTGCGAATAAGACAGGCGCGGGGAATCGAGGAATCGCCGCTTCCACCCATCCGTATCACCCGGAACCCGCCAGTAGCCAGCCAAAAAATCTGCATCCGCAATGACCGTGAACAATGACAGGGCATAAGGGTCTATCATGTGACCCTCATGTGGCACGATCACATCTTCAAGGCTTAAATGGCGTTCTGACAGCCATTCGCCCAGCGGCTTCCCGCAAAAGCGGATGGCGGAGACCGAGGTAGCCTTTTTGAATGAATCATCCCGATGGTAAACAAGCCTTACCGATGCCGCCGTGGCGTCCCCCGAAATGCGCCTTTCATCGATGCAAAAGCCC
>JBAXTA010000081.1:0-14700 GCA_037130415.1 Spirochaetota bacterium | reverse complement strand
AGGAAAAAGAAAGCGGAGACGGTAAAATAATGTTATTTGCGAGGCGGTACACTAGGGGTCGAAGCGGTAGCCCAGGCCCCGTATCGTGACAATCCGGCGCGGAGCGGGGCCCGAATCGCCCAACTTGCTGCGGAGCCAGGCGATGTGGACATCGACGGTGCGCGATGTGACGGTTGAGTCGTAGCCCCAGACGGCCTTCAGGAGGCGCTCGCGGGACAGGATGACTCCAGGGTGGCTGGTGAGCCAGGCGAGAAGTTTGTATTCCTGGGCGGAAAGCGGGTACTCTGAGCCATCGCGTTCGACCAGGCCCCGCGTGAAGTTGATGACAAAGCCGTCGTAGACGACGCGACCCCTGCTCGTGGGGTCTTCCGCACCCGGTCCATCTGAAGGCGCGCGCGCAGGTCCTGGGACCTGGATGGGCGGTCTCCGGAGAAGGGCTTCGATGCGGGCGAGGAGCTCGCTCATCTCGAAGGGCTTGCAGAGGTAGTCGTCGGCCCCGAGCTTGAGGCCCATGACGCGGTCGTAAACGAGGCCTCTGGCGGTCAACATCAGTATTGGTACCTTCGAGCCTGTAGCGCGGAGGTCGCGGCAGATGTCGTATCCGTTCTTGCCCGGCAGCATGACATCCAGGATGAGGAGATCCCACTGTCCGTCGCGCGCCTTGACGAAGCCCCCCGTGCCCTCGGCCGAGTGGTCGAAGCTGTAGCCCTCGGAACGCAGGCGGTCGCCAAGGGTCATCACGAGGCCGGCCTCGTCCTCTACAAGGAGTATGCGTCCCTCAGGCCTGGGCATCGGGGCTCTCCACAGGCGGGGCAAGGGGGAGGACGATCGAGACGCTGGTTCCATGGCCCTCGGTCGATTCGAGCCGCATGCTGCCGCCGTGGGCAGCGACCACGCGTTTGGCGAGGTTGAGCCCGATGCCGCTTCCGCGTTCCTGGAGCGATCTGGCGCGGCTTCCGCGGTAGAAGGCCTCGAAGACGGCCTTGCGTTCGCCTCGGGGTATGCCCGGACCCTGGTCTGTGATACGTACTATGACGAGTTCGCCGCCCCGGCCACCCTTTGCCGTTTCTTTCCTGGCAAGGACCCCGAGATAGGCGCCTTCGGCCGCGTGCACGATCACGTTCGACACAAGGTTGCCGATGGCCAGGGCGAGGGATTCGGCGTCGCCCGATACGGGAAGGGCCTCTCCGGGCATCGAGACCTCGATCCTGAAGCGGAGCTCCGCCAGTTCCTCCGAGCGCTCGGCTACGGCGGCGCGCGCGAGGCTGCGGACATCGACGCGTGAGGTCGATTCGATGCCAGAGGAGCCTATCCTCGTGTAGAGGAGGAGCCTGTCGATCATGCCCTGGAGCCTGCGAGACTCCGACTGGATGGCCTTGCCGTAGCGTTCCACACCCGCGTGGTCGGACACGATGCCGTCGGAGAGGTTGGCTGCGGCCGTGCCGATGACCGAAAGCGGTGTCTTGAGTTCGTGGGTTACCGAGGCTACGAATTCCTCCTGCCTCGAGGCCAGGGCCCCGGTCCGCCTGTTGGCGATCGCGAGAACGATGATCGCTATTCCGAGCAGGAGGAGGATGCCCGAGCTGGCCAGTGCGCTTCGTATCATGCTTGCCTGCACGACGCTTGCCAGCGAGCCATTGCGGTGGACGGCCTCGAGTATCCAGAGGGCCCCGCGCGGGTCCCTCCGCTCACCCTGGGCAGTCGCGGGGGCACCGGGGTCGTCGCCCTTCGCCTGGCTGTCGCGCTGGCTTCGTGCGTTCCACAGGAAGACCTGGGCGTTCTGAAGGGGCGCATAACCTGAGGGGTTGCGCGGTGTCATGTCGGGTCCCACGAGGTCCTGCCGGAAAAGCCCGAGTCTGAGGTCGGGCTGCTTGAAGGCGTTATCCGCTGGCCCGGCATCGCTTGAGAAGATCGTCTTTCCATCTTCGCGGGTGACGATCCTGAAGCGATAGTCGCTCATCGCGTCGAGGTGGAGGGCGGCAAGGCGGGGGAGGACGCTCTGAGCCAGGGTGTCGATGTCATAGCGCACGAGGAGGAAAAGTCCATCCTCCCTGGGGACAGGCACAAGGTCCCACTCCTCGCTGTCGTGGGTGAACAGTCCGAGGCGGTGGCCAGGGTCCCCCTCCACCCCGAGTATCGGGGCCAAGGCCGTCTCGATGACCTCCTGTGTCTCGACAGTTCCCGCCTTGAAGCGCGAACCGTCCCAGGTGCTGGCTGTGAAGGGTCTGCCCTTGACGATCTCGATGAGATGGATGGCTACCAGGATGGTGGAGTCGAGGGAGTTGTTCTTCCAGCTTCCCATCCGCTCCGCAAAGAAGTCCCAGGATCCCGAGACGAGGGCTGTCCGGAAGATGCCACTGTGTCGCTGGCTGCTCCCAGCCTTGGTTCCCTGCGTTGGGGCAGTGGGTTCAGAGGGTGGGGCCAGGGTCCAGGGCGCCAACAGGAGTTCGCGCTGGAAGGCGGTCGCCAGCTCGCCCGCCGACACGAAGAGGCCCTCCCTGAGCCTCGAACGCTCACGCTCCCCCATTTCCCGGATCCAGCCGAGCTGGAGGATGGCGAGCACGATGACGAGGGGCATGAGAAGCGCAGCGATGATGATTGCCCAATTGGCCCTGAAAAACTTCACGCCACCATTGTACATGCCACCGCTCCCCGACAGCCGGAATGCATCGATGCACTTCCCTCCTTTTACGGAGTTTTTACACGTCGCTTGGCTTCCCCTGGGGGACAGCCTCCTTGAGTCCGAAGGCAAGGATGCCTGCGAGTGCCATGAGGGCTGCGCAACCGAGGAGCGAGAGCGTAAAGTCGCCGCCAGGACCATTCACGAGTTCCATGAGGTAGACGACCAGCACCGAGGCCTGACCTGCAAGGGTGAAGAGGCCGTTGGTAGCACCCTCGGGACTGGGTCGGGCGATCTCGGCCGCGTACTGCATCGCTATGGGACTGACCGCAACCATGAAGAAGCCGAGGATGGCTGCCACAATGGCCAGGAAGGCGAAGCCCTGGGCGAAGGCCATGCCGACAAGGAAGGGCAGGGAGCCGAGCAATCCGAAGATGATCCAGCGTTTGCGCCTGCCCTGCCTGTCAGATATGGCAGGGAGGACGACCGCGCCGAGGATGCCTCCCACAAGCATCATGGCGCCTAAAAGGCCGGCTGTTTCCGCATCTACTCCCCGTGGCTTGGCTATGGCGTCGATCCAGGTGGTCAGGCCGTTGAAGACGCCCATTCCGAGGAAGGAGATCGCAATCACCGCGCGGAAGGAGGGGATCTTGAGGGCGCTCTTGATGCCGTCGAGCACCAGGGCACGTTCGCGACCTGCCTCCGCATCGGGCGGGGTCGGGGGGCGCTCCCGCACGAAGATCGCGAAGACAATGCCAGCCCCGAGGGCCAGGGCTCCCCAGAAGAACTGGAGCTCGGCCATGTCCATGCCGGAAAGGAGGAGGGGTGGCACAACGAGGCCGATAGCCGCACCGAGGATGTTGGCGAGGGTTGTCAGGCCCACTGCCGTCGCGCGCTCGGAGGCGGGGAACCACTCAGCAGGCATCTTGGTCCAGGAGTTCATGAAGAGGGGCTGGATGGCCGCCATGCCGAAGCTTGCGAGGATGGCGAGGCTGTAGCTGTGCCCTGCCAGCCCCCTGAGCAAACCAAATACGCCAAGAAGGATGGCTCCGATGCGGAGGACCCGCGCGAAGCCAAAACGGTCGATGAGCCAGGAGGCGGGAATGGAAAGAGGAATAAAGGCGATCATGAAGGACATCGCGAAGAGGCCGACCCCCATTTCCGAGACGCCATACCAGGAGGCAGCCTGGGTGGCGATGGCAGCGTAGCTGATCCACAGGATCTGGAGGACAAGGTTGCCAAACATGGTCACGACAAGAACGACCCAGCGGTAGGGATAGCTTCGATAGGCAGTGTCCGGCATGGGAGCTCCTTGAGGGGGCGAGCCTAGCACGGCTCATGACTGGGAGATCAAGAAAAAGGTGAAGGGATTCAATAAAATGTTATCCAATGCGAAATGCTACGAGAAACAGCAATCATTTCCTTGATTTCTATTAATTTAGGTGCTATATATTTTAGTAAGTTAAGTTTTTTGGGGTCTTTCAGAAGTCAAGGGAGGAGCGGAGCGTGGATCAGCAGCATACAGGCAGGGAATCGTCGCTGGATCTGGCTGACCAGATAATCGACGCTTTCAGGCGCTTCCAGAAGACAAAGGCCAAGTTCGCCCCCCGCGATGCGCTGCTCCGCCCGAGCGAGCGGCTGATGCTTATGACCCTGGCCAGCCCACTGGCAGAGGATGGGCTTCGGTCTTCCGCGCTCTCCGCCTGCCACGAAGTGAGCCCCGGGGCGGCGACGCAGCTCGTGGACGCCCTGGTCAAGGCCGGTTTTGCGGAGAGGGCTGACGACCCGGGGGACAGGCGTTCGGTCATCGTGCGAATCACGCCCGAGGGCAGGAAGCACCAGCTGGAGACTTTCAACGAGGCACGGACCACGATGGGATCGCTGGTCGAGTGGCTCGGTGATGCCGATTCGAAGGAGCTGCTCAGGCTCCTTGGACGGCTTGGGGAATTCACCGCACAAGGAAGGATCGAAAATGCAGGATGAATCAAGACGGAGGCTCCTCATTGCAGGGCTCCTTTTGGGGATGTTCTTCTCGTCCCTGGACCAGACCATAGTCGGGACTGCCATGCCCCGCATCATCGGCGAGCTCGGGGGCCTGTCCCTCCTGGTCTGGGTGACGATCGGCTACATGCTCTCGTCGACGACCATAGTGCCCATAGCCGGAAAGCTCGCCGACCTTTTCGGCCGCCGTACCATCTACCTGACCGGGATGGGCGTCTTCCTCCTGGGATCTGTCCTCTGCGGAACTGCTGCCGACATGACCCAATTGATACTTTTCCGGGCCGTGCAGGGCCTGGGCGGCGGAATGCTGATGCCGATGTCGATGACCATAGTCGGTGACATCTTCCCGCCGGAGCAGCGCGGCAAGTGGCAGGGCCTCATGGGGGCGGTCTTCGGCCTGTCATCCATCGTCGGTCCCACCATCGGGGGCTGGATCGTCGACAACTCGCACTGGCGCTGGATCTTCTACATCAACATTCCCGTGGGTATCCTCGCCGCCGTCACGATCTGGGCGGGACTCCATGGCGAGAAGCGCCGCGCCGAGAAGGTCGTGATCGACTGGGCCGGTGTCGTCACCCTCGTGGTGGGCGCCGTCACCCTCCTGTTGGGCCTGTCGCTCAGCGGCAAGGAATTCGCCTGGGGATCCTGGCAGTGCCTCTCGCTCTTCGCCACCGCCGCTGTATTCATAACACTGTTCATTCTGGCCGAGAGGCGCGCGAAGGATCCCCTCCTCGACTTCGGCTTCTTCCGCAACAGGACCTTCCTGGTGGCCAACCTCATCGGCTTCATCCAGGGTTTCGGCATGTTCGGAGCCATCATGTTCCTGCCCCTCTTCCTCCAGGGCGTCATCGGCGTCTCGGCGACCAATTCGGGGAACACCATGATCCCGATGATGGGCGCACTGATGCTCACGAGCATCGTCGGCGGTCGCTTTATCGCGAAGGTGAGCTTCAGGACCTTCTATGTCATCGGGCTGGGTTTCATGGCTCTGGCCTTCTACCTGATGAGCGGGCTTTCCGCAGAGACGACCCAGTTGCAGGCCATCCTCGACATCGTCCTCCTTGGCCTCGGGCTCGGCCTCCTCATGCCGACCACCATCCTGGCGGTGCAGACCGCCTTCCCCCCTGAAAAGCGCGGCGTGGTCACCGCAGCCACCCAGTTCTTCCGCCAGATCGGTTCCACCCTCGGCATGGCCATCCTGGGTGTCGTGCTCAACAACCGCTCGCTCCACTACCTCAACGAGCACTTCTTCCCACAGATCGACGCGAATCCGATGATCAAGGCCTCGTCCTTCGGCCCCATGCTCGAGAAGGCGCATACCGATCCACAGGGCCTGTTCAACCTCCTCCTTGCACCCAAGGCCCTCGAGAAGATACCCGCGCCATTCCGCAAGATGCTTACCGATCCCCTCAAGGTCGCCCTCGTCGATTCTCTCAAGTATGTCTTTCTCGCGGCCATGGGCATCCTCATAGTAGGAATGTTCGTGGGTCTTTTCTCCGGCAAGGCGCGGGTGCCGCCGATGACCCAGGCGAAGAAAGCCACCTTCGAGGAGATGGGCAAGGAGATCCTGGCCGAGGACCCGGCCTGCGAGGGAGTGCCTGCCTGCATGGAGCCGGACCTGGTGGGAGAAAAAGAAGCCTAAGGAGCAGGGTGCCTCGAACCATGGCTTCTCAGTCCGTCGTGCCGTCCCAGCGGAGCAGTCCGTCGATGGCGGCGAAACGGATATCGAAAGAAACCAGGCGGGCGCCTTGCTCCATGCAACTGGCAGCGTTCACCCCTGTCACCGATGTCATGTTGTCGGAAGCCGTACGGTAAAAGTCGCGCCCTTTCCCGCCTCGCTCTCGATCAGTAGTTCGCCGTGATTGAGCCGGAGGAAATCAGTACAGAGCTGGAGTCCCAATCCGGTTCCGATCTCCCCCTCGGTGCCTTTCTGGCTGAAGGGGGATTGCATTATCCTCAACGCCTGCATGTCTCCGGGGGATAGTCCCCTTCCGGAATCCCGGATATGGATATCAGCCCGGCCCGGTTCCAGGGTTTGTCCGATTTCGATCAGGCCACCAGGGGGAGTGAACTTGATCGCGTTGGATAGCAGATTGCGGATGACCACTTCCAACATGACGGTATCGGCCTTTACTTCCAATCCATCATCCAGAGCAAGTTTCACTTCGATGCGTTTCCTGTCGGTCTGGGGCTTGAGAAGGGCAAGCTGTCCGGCGACCAGGTCGGTCAGTCCGACATCCTGCAGATCGACGCGAGGCCTTTCCATGTTGATCTTTGACCACTCAAGGAGGTTTTCCAGCAGGTTCAGGATCTTGCTGTTGCTTTGGCTGAGGGATTCCACCAAGGTCGGGTAATCGGCAGGATCCATTTCGCCCATCATGGAAAGAAGGGTTCCAGCCGCCCCGATCGGACCTCGCAGATCATGCGATATGATGGCCAGCAAGCGAGTCTTGAACTCGACGTTTTTTTTGAGGTCAGCCTCCATCTGCTTGCTCTCGGTGATGTCGAACACAATGCCTGCAATCAAGAGCGGCTTTCCCTCCAGAGAGTGTTCAGTGACCTTTCCCCGGTCATAGAACCACTTGTAGCTGCCATCCTTGGCGCGGATGCGATATTCCACCTCGTAGACCGGCGTTTCGCCCAGGAGATGCCGTTTCATCATATCCATGGTACGTTCGAAGTCTTCTGGATGAATTCGCGCGGTCCAGTCATGTACCGTGGGATTGATTTCGCCTGACTCGAAGCCCAAGGCCTTGAGCTTCAAGGGACTGCAGATCACCACGCCGCTTGGGTAGTGCCATTCCCAGCGACCCAGATTGCCTGCCCAGGGGAAATGCAAACGGTAGGCCTCAGCCAACTCTTCTTCAAGCTGGCCTATCCGAAGCCTCAGCACCCCATTGTCATCCATCTTGCGAGACTAACGCATTTGTCCCTGATTATCCTAGATTGCAAGCGGAGGGGCTGGAGCGACCCTTGGCGCCATCGCCAGGTGCCTAGATCTTCACAAGCAGGTACTTTCTCGAACCAAGCCCGATGCGCCCGGCGTGATCAAGGCAGGCGGCCCAGTCGGTGTCGGGGTGGATGTGGCCGAATTTCTCGCCACTTCCGGAATAGCCCTTGTCGGTAAGGACGCTCCCACCCACCGCTGGAGCGGCGTTGACCGCGTCCACGCAGGCCTGGTCGAGGGCCACGGGGTCGGCACTCGCGAATATGCCGATGTCGGCGACGACCGCCGCGTCGTTGCTGGACCAGCAGTCACAATTGGGAGAGACATTCATGACAAAGCTCACATGGAAGGAGGGTTTGCCTGACAGGATGGCCTTGCTGTATTCGGCGATGCGCTCGCCGCAGACTTTTGAAGCGGATCCCTCGGCGGTGCGGGCTGCCCCATGCTCGCAGACGGCAACGCACTGGCAGCAGCCACTGCACTTCTCGTGGTCGATGACCGACTTGCCCCGGGCGTCCTTGCCGATGGCATCCGAGGCGCAGCTTTCGATGCAGTCTCCGCAGGCAGTGCAGGCTTCGACGTCGATGGAAGGGTGGGACACCTCATGCAGGAATTTCTTCCCCGAGCGGCTGGCCGAGCCCATGCCGAGGTTCTTGAGCGTCCCGCCGAAGCCCGTGAGCTCGTGGCCCTTGAAGTGGCTGATCGAGACCACCGCGTCGGCCTCCGCGATGGCGCTGCCTATGCGCGCCTTCGAGCAGTGCAGGCCCCCGGTCACGGGCATCTCCACGAAGTCGCTCCCCTTGAGTCCATCCGCCACGATGAGGTCGCAGCCGGTGGCGTCGCGGGAAAAGCCGTTCTCGAGGGCAGAGCGGAGGTGATCGTAGGCATTATGACGTTTTCCGGAATAGAGGGTGTTGGAATCCGTGAGGAAGGGTCTGCCGCCCTTCTCGCGCACCAGGCGCGAAACCACGCCCACGAAGGGTGGCCGCAGGTAGGACATGTTCCCCGGTTCGCCGAAGTGGATCTTGAGGGCCGTGAGCCTTCCGTCAAGGCCGAGATCGGTGAGGCCGGCCTCGCGGAGGAGGCGTTCCAGTTTTTTCAGGATGGATTCAGAGGGCGTCGTACGGAGGTCGGTCCAGTGGACCTTGGATTCGGACATGGATGCTCCTTGGCCTGGGAATTTGCGAGCCGAGGATAGCTTGGACAGGCCATGCCGGGCAAGAGTTGGACTAGCGGGGAGCGTCCCGGGGGGATTTCGACCCCTTCCTGGTCCATTCGAAAAACAGCCTGTCCGAGGTCTCAAGGTGCCCCATGACCACCTTGCCGACGAGGAAGTCGAAAAAGGCCGTGGCTTCAAGGTTGCCTTTCTCGAAGCGAGCCTTCATCGCCAATGCCTCTGCGGTCAATGCACGATGTATGCTAGCGTGCAAGACCGCATCGGGGTAACGGATCTCCCTGAGAATCTGTTCCTCGTCCGAGAAGTGCTCGAGCATGTGCTTGACCAGGGCATCAAGGCTGGCGGTGATGATCGGAGCGGATGCACCGGAGAGGGACAGCTCGAGGAGCCCGTTTGCAAGCTCGATGAGCCGTTGATGCTGCCCATCGATGGTGGCGTTGCCCGAATCCCAGTCCAGCCGCCATTCGATGCGCACATCCGCGTAAGGGCGGTTTTCGATGGCCGCCACGGCGACGACGCGGTTCCTGCCCTCGTTCTTGGCCCGGTAGAGGGCCCTGTCGACACGCTTGAACCACTCGTCCTGGGTCTCGCCCTCCATCCAGTCGGTGACTCCGAAACTCGCGGTGATCCTGCCGATTTCCGCGAAGTCGATCACTGCAATCGCAGTCCGGAGTTTTTCGGCGAGGACCTTTCCGCCCTCAATCCCGGTATGCGGAGACACAATGACAAACTCTTCGCCACCCCAGCGGAAGACATTGTCGGGTTCGCGTATGAGTCTTTTCGTGACCTGGGCCGTCTCGACGAGAACCCTGTCGCCAGAGTGATGGCCCCAGGTGTCGTTCACTCGCTTGAAATGGTCGAGGTCGAACATGATGAGCGAAAGGGGCGTATGGTAGCGTCGGGACCGCTCGACCTCGTCGCGCATCCTCAGGCTGAAGAGGTGCCGGTTGGCCAGGCCTGTAAGCTCGTCTATGGATGCCAGTTCGCGGAGGGCGGCATTCTTGCGCTCGACCTCGTTGAGGAGGAATGAGCCCTCGAGCGCAAGCACGATTCCCGCCCAGGATACCAGGAAGAATGTGTAGCCGACGAGGAGGACGGAGACGGCCAGCCCTCCGTTCATGAGTTCCTGGGGCCTTGATGGAAGGAAGAGCACGATGGCAAGCCTGGCAGCGTGGAAGGCAGCGAATCCCAGGCCCATGAACAGGACTGTCGGTCCAAGCGCGCGCCTGTCTTCCTGGTTACCGCGGAAGAAGCAGCCGAGGAATTCGAAGGCGAGCACGATGCCGAGAGTCGAGTTGGCCGTCGCCCGGAGCGAATAGTCGGGAACGGCGAAGGTGGCGGTGACCATGAGGATGATCCATGCGGCGAGGTAGGCGGCGAAGCGGAGCGGCAAGGCGCGGACCTGGCTGGTCGAAAGCCTGAGTCCCCAGACGAGGCAGAAATGAAAAGCCACAATCAGCAAGTTCGCCAGGATGATCCCGATCCAGTCGCTGACGCGCCCCTGGAGCGAAAGGAGGAGGAATCCGACGGTTATCGAGCCGAAGCCCGCGCTGTAGATGCGATGCGCTGCCTGCCGAATATAAAGGGCAAGGGCGGAGACGACGATCGTCGCCGCAAGGCAGACGACCGCCAGGGCGACGGCCAGGGTGCGGGGATCCATGAGGCTTACCTGACCGCCTCGCGGGCCTGCCTTAGGTCGACGGAAAACCCGCGAAGCAGTTTCACGACGGCGAAGAGGGTCGCCGATGCGGTGGCGAGGGCCTCGACCGTCTCAGGGTGCTCGGTGTTCATGGTGCGGGCGTTCGCTACAAGAAGAGGATGGATCGACTTGAAGTCGACGAGGATTTTCTCGAGGCAGACGTGGAGGTCGCCGGCCGCCGACAGGCTGTCCTGCACGATGGAATCGGCACGCTCGTTGGCCTCCTCGATGGCTTTCGCCGCCTTGCGCTTGCCCGCGCTGTCAAGGAAACTCCCCGTCAGGGCCTTGATGCATTCCGGGAGCACCGAACGTGCGGGGGAGACAATGTCCTCCTCGAAGGTGACGATTCGTGGACCGATGGAGGCCAGCCTGCCGAGCGCATCGCCGAAGGCGCGCTTGAACTCATCGGATTCGGACTCGAAGGCAAGGCTGAAGGCGCCGACAGGCTCGTTGACCACTTCCGCGAACAGGGTCGTCATGAAGGTCTTCACAATGCTGAAGGGTAGGAGGCGGTCGAAGCGGGGGAGGTGGTGCCCGGCGAAGAGTTCGTTGCGGTCCCCGGTGTAGCCCGTGACCTCGAGGAGGGTGGCGTCGCCGAAGACAGCCTGCTTCTTCGCGTCGAGGTCGGCTGCGGCCATCCTCTCCAGGCGCGTGCTTCGCTTTTCCTTGAAATCCGACATGAGGGCATCGACGATCGGCTTTCGGAGGTCGTAGTGCTCCGTCCAGATTTTTAGTGTTGATTCCGGTTTCATCGATGCTGCGCGGGCCACCGCCCAGAGGCGGGTCGGGGAAAGGCTGTCACCGAGGAGCGCGCCGATCTGCGGGAGGACCATGGAGGGTGCGGATTCCTTGCCGCCCGTGTCGTTTGCGAGCGCGTCGAGAACTGCTGCGGTCGATGCGCCGAGATCGATGCCCTCCACAAGGAAGCGGAGGTCGTCGATGATGTCGGCCATGCCCTCCGCAGAGGCTGTCCTGTAGTTTCCGGCCTTGGCGGTGAAAGGTTCCAGAATGACCGCGAAGTCGAAGCGGCAGAGGGCCGCAATCCTTCTGCATTGGTCATATCCCCGGGCCAGGCCCTCGAGTTCCGGGCTCCGGAAAACCTCGACCCGCTTCCTGAAGGCGCTGTCGATCGCGGCGATCGTGTCACCTCCGCGCGGCGAGAATTCGGCGTCGAGCGCCTCGAAGCCGAGCTTGGCTATGCTCAGGCCCTTCTTCCCGAGCCAGCCATCGACGATATCGGCCTCGATCCGTGCGGCTGCAAGCTTGTCATCGAGGCGTGCAAGCCCCCTGCCCACCACGCCGGCTAGATCGCGGAACGATGCGATGGCCTTCGGAAAGGAACCCCCGGCCTGGTTGGACCAGGGATCGTACCATTCCGGACCCCGCTTCCGTATCTCCTCCGCGAGCGCCGCGAAGGCAAGCCTGGTCTTTTCAGTCTCGCCTTTGCCTCCGAAGTGCACGAGGAAACGCCTTTTGAGCAGGGTGATGAGATCCATGATGGAAGTCTAGACGCGCAAGAAGCGCGCGGCAAGATGCGCAGGATCGAGTTTCTGGAAAACAGCGCAGCCGTCACAATAAGGGCCACGATGCATTTTCTTTCCTTGCCTTGTGTCCCCCCCTGGCCTAGACTTTTCCCATGTCCAACACTGTCGGGTCGCCTGCAGCCCTCTTCGAAAAGCCTACCATCCTTGTCGTGGACGATACACCGGACAATATCGCGGTGATGTCAGAGCTTCTCAAGGAATCCAACCGCGTCCTTGTGGCCTTGAACGGTGAAAAGGCCCTCTCCCTTGCGGCTGAGCGCAGGCCCGACCTCATCCTCCTGGACATAATGATGCCGGGCATGGACGGTCACGAGGTGTGCCGAAGGCTCAAGGCGGATCCTGCGACCTCCGGTATCCCGGTCATATTCCTGACCGCCCTCTCCTCCGAATCGGATGAACAGGCAGGGCTTTCCCTTGGAGCCGTCGACTACATAACAAAGCCGATCAGCCCGCCCATAGTGCTCGCCCGCGTGGCGACCCACCTCACGCTCGCCCGTGCCAAGCAGTTCCTTGTCGACCAGAACGCCTACCTCGAGTCCGAGGTGACCCGGCGGGTAGATGAGCTCGACAGGGTCCAGGATGTCTTCGGGAAGGTCGTCGATCCCCGTGTCCGCGACCACCTTCTCAAGAATACGACAGGAATGACCGGCGACGTGGCTGAGGGCGCAGTGATGTTCTGCGACATCCGCAGTTTCACGGCCTACTCCGAGTCACGCAGCCCCCACGAGGTCATCGAGTTCCTGAACGGCTTCTTCACCGGGGCAGCGGCCTGCGTCGAGCGCGAGGGTGGCCTTATCAACAAATACATCGGGGATGCCTTCATGGCGGTTTTCGGCACGCCCTTCCCCTTGCCGGACTACAGGTCCGCGACCATCCGCGCGGCGCTCGCCGTCCGCGAAGTCGTCGTAAGGATGAACGCCGGCAAGCCCGAAGCAGGGCGATTCAGCATCGGCATGGGCATCCACGCCGGTCCGATGGTGGCAGGAATCGTGGGAAGCCCGAGCCGCATGGAATACACGACCATCGGCGACACCGTGAACACCGCGAGCCGGCTCGAGAGTCTTTGCAAGGAACACAAGGTCGACCTGCTCGTGAGCGCGCCGCTCATCGAGGGAACGGAATGGGCTGCGAAAGCCAGGAACCTCGGCTCCGTGCCCATACGGGGCAAGGAAAGGCCCGTGGAATTGTTCACGCTCTGATTCCTGGGCCAGGCGCGTTTTTTTTCACATGGAGCAACAGCAATGAAGAAAGTCCTTGAACGGTTCGTCGCCGATCACGCGAAGATGGTCATAATTGTTGGTACTGTGGCCATTCTCGCACTGGCCTTCCTCTCTGGCCTGGCCATTCGCGGTTCCCGCGAAGATGATCGGCTTGCCCTGCTCCGCACAGGGACAGATCGCAGGGCCCTTGAGCTGCTGTCACAGACCCTGGATTCGAGCTTCATGGGCGGCCTGTCCCTTCTCGGCCTCATCGATCCATCCGTCAAGGAGGATGCGCTCGGCAAGGCAGGGAGCAGGCCTGCGGCGCAGGACGCCAAGCCCTCAAAGTCCGCGCCGAACGGCCCGGCCATGACAAGGCTCCTTGGGACAACCGCCAAGGCCTACGGCGCGCAGGGTGTCTTCATCGTTGACGCAAAGGGCGTGGTAGGCTCGTCCTGGGATGATTCGGGGAAACCTTCCACGGGCCTCGACGTCTCCTTCAGGCCCTATTTCCTGATGGGCATGCGCGGCAGCCAGAACATATATGCGGCGGTTTCGCTTGCACGCGGGGATCGAGCGATCTATTACGCCGCACCGGTAAGGCAGGGCGATGCCCTCGATGATCCGGCGATCGGCGTCATTGTCGGCAGGTCAAGCCTGGCTGAAGTCGACAGGCTCATCCGCGGCAGGGCTGATCGGGCCCTCCTTATCTCCCCACAGGGAGTCGTTTTCGCTGCGAGCGACACGGCCTTTGTCGGAAAGCTGGCCGCCGAACCCACTCCAGACAGGCTCGCCGCCATCAAGGCGCTGAGGCAGTTCGGCAAATCCTTCGAATCCGGCCAACCCGAAGCGCTTCCTTTCATCTGCGATGACGGGATCTGGCTCCAGGACGGCATCCGCTGGGCGGCGGCAAGCACGCAGATGGACTGGAACGACCCCTCCGGCCCCTGGAAGCTCGTATTCATGGAGGATCTTTCGAAATCCGTGCCCCTTGCCTCCTGGCTCGGAGCTTCTGGCGGTCTGGCGCTTGCGTTTTTGCTGCTTGGTTGGCTGATGTTTGCGATGGTGGTCGGCAACCATCGGCAGACCCTGTCCACAGGACGGATGGAGAGCCTCGCAGGCGAGCAGGAGACCAGGGCGGGGAGGAAGGCGGCGCTCGCTGCCGCCATGCTCAGGCTCCAGAAAAAAGCCAGTGCCGCGGAACTTGCCGCTGCCTACCTTACAGAGGCACATGGTCTCATTGGTTCCATCCAGGGAGTGGTGTACGCGCGGGACGAGGAGAGGGGGGGCCAGCTGCGCCTGGTCGCAGACTATGCCTGCGCCGAGCCTTCGCCTTCCGAAATCGCCCCAGGGGAAGGGCTGCTCGGTCAGTGCGCCACCGAGGGGAGGACGATCGTTGTACGGTCACCTGATATCGTCCCCGCCGCGAAGCATGGAGTCTTCGCGGCCATGCGGTCAGGCCTCGGTGGGACCAGTCCCGCTGTATTCGTAATTAGTCCATTCTTCCTGGGGG